>JAXDQI010000135.1:0-4012 GCA_034667965.1 Gammaproteobacteria bacterium | reverse complement strand
GTCACGCACCACATCCGTCACCACCGCGACCAGGCTCGCCGTCATCTTCGAAAAATCGATATAGGCGTTGCGGATCGGCGAAGCGATCGGCTTGGTGATTTCGGCGACGTCGACGATGCGCATGGTGTTTTCCTTTAGCCGTGGCTGCCGGCAGTGAGGGGCCCTGCCCGGATCGTTAGCGCTGGAATTCAGCCAGGGCCAATGCTATTCCGGGAATTAGTCATGTCGTTTCGGCATTACCGAATGGAAACTTCCCCGCCCTGAACGTTTGAGGGCCGATATGCGACGGCGCGACTTCTTGACGTTGGCTGGGGCGGCGGCCGCATGGCCCGTCGCGGCCCGTGCGCGGCCGGGAAATCCGACCGTTACCGTCATCATGGGTCCTTCGGCGAACGACGTGGAATCGCAGGGTCGCGCCAAGACGTTGGACTCTGTCTTGCGGGAATTGGGTTGGTTCGAGGGTCGCAATATCCATGTCGACTATCGGTGGGCTGACCCGCAGCAGTTTCGCGCCGTCGCCTCCGAGATCGTGGCAGCAGCGCCCGATGTCATCGTCGCCAACGGAACTTCGGTGCTCAGTGCCGTCAAGGAGGCAACAAGCAGCATTCCGGTGGTTTTCATCGGCATTTCCGATCCGGAAGGGGTTGGCATCGTAACCAATCTTGCCCGGCCGGGCGGCAACATGACCGGCGTTGCGAATTTCGAGCCTTCGATGGGCGGGAAATGGCTTCAGGTTCTGAAGGAAATAGCGCCGGACCTGACCCGTGTCGGCGTGCTTCGCATTCCAAAGACGCATGTGAGAATTCTGCGAAGCATTCAGGAAAACGCGGGCGCAATGGAAGCTGTCGATTGTCCGGTGCCTGATGAGTCCGGGATCAGGGCCGCCATTGCCGCTTTCGAGGGGCAACCGCGCACCGGCTTGATCGTCCTTCCCGATCCGATCTTGGTAAACCTGCGTTCAGCGATCGTTGAATTGGCCGCAAAACAGCATCACCCAACGATTTATCCGTTGCGGAGTTTCACTGAAGGCGGCGGTCTGGTGAGTTACGGAATCAACATCGCAGAGCAGGTGCGGCGATCCGCTTTCTATATCGACCGGATCTTGAAGGGAGCACGGCCGGGCGACCTGCCGGTCGAAGCGCCGACGAAATTCGAGTTGGTGATCAATCTGAAAACCGCGAAAGCCATCGGACTCGATGTCCCCCAGACATTGCTCGCGCGCGCCGACGAGGTGATCGAATGAGACGGTTTGTGCCAATTCTTGTGGTTGCGCTGCTTGCCTTTGCGCCGGCAGCCGGAATTCGGGCCGCGCAAAAAGTGCCGCGCGTTGCAATGCTGTGCGCGCCCGCCTGCACCGGCAGCAACATGGGCCCTTTCTTCGAGGAGCTTCACAAGCTCGGGTGGGTCGAGGGAACCAGCATCGTCATCGAGCGGAAGGGAGTGGATTCTCACCTCGAGCAGTTGCCGGCGTTCGCCGCCGAGCTCGTGCGATCGAAGCCCGATCTCATCGTCGCCGTTTCGCCTCAGCCCACGCGCGCCGTCAAGGACGCAACCTCCGAGATACCGATCGTGATGATCTACGTCGCCGACCCGGTCGGGCTTGGACTTGCGGCAAGCCTCGCGCGTCCCGGTGGAAACTTGACCGGTGTCGCCACGCTGGTTCCGGGCGATTTCAATGGGAAGATACTTGAGCTTGTTCGAGAGCTCTTGCCACAGGCAAAGCACCTGGCAGCTTTGATCAATCCTTCAAACGAGACCCATCGGCTGCTGTTTCCGAGGGAGGCGCCACCCGCAGCCGCCAAGCTCGGCTTTCAGCTCGACGTTGTCGAGGTGCGCGAGCCGGGAGAAGTTCCGGCCGCCATCGCAGTCGCCAAAGCCCGCGGTGCGCAGGTTTTGTACATAGCGAGTGATCCGGTCTTTCACACGCCGTCAAACCGGGTGCCTGATCTCGCGGCACAGGCAGGCTTGCCGTCGATCTACTTGACCGGCATCCATGTGCAAGCGGGCGGATTGATTTCTTACGGACCAGATTTTTCCGCCCTGGCGAGGCGCGGCGCCCACTATGTCGATCGAATTCTGAAAGGCGCCAAACCCGCGGAGCTTCCGATCGAACAGCCCACCAAATTCCTGCTGGCGGTCAATCTCAAGACGGCGAAATCGCTTGGTGTGGAAATCCCGCCATCGCTTCTCGCCCGCGCCGATGAGGTGATTGAATGAGGTAGAACCGTAGCCCGCATGGGCGCGGCGATATGCGGGATGACCTGCCCCACATGTCGCCATCACCGGGCGCGTTCGCGCGACCCTGCTGCTCATGCGGGCTACAAGCCGGTAACCATGGGAGAACGCGATGTCGCCGCCCACATCAGTGAACCGCCGCAGCTTGCTCACCGCCCTCGGCGGCGCGATCGCCACGCCGCTGCTCGCGCCGCGCATCGCTTTTGCGCAAGAGGCCTGGCCCACCCGCGCCGTGCGCTACATCAACGGCTTTCCGGCCGGCGGCGCCACCGACACGCTGTCGCGCATTCTCTGCCAGAAGATGAGCGAACTGTCCGGACAGTCTTTCGTGGTGGAGAACAAAGGTGGGGCCGGCGGCGTGCTGGGCGCGGATGCGGTGGCGAAAGCGCCGCCGGACGGATACACGGTCGGCCTTGGCGGCATTGCCCAGAACGTGCTTGCGATCGGAAGCTACGCCAAACTGCCCTATGACCCGCGCGGCGATTTCACCTTCATCGGCGGCATGTGGCAGCTGCCGAATATCCTTTGCGCGCGGCGCGATCTGTTCTCCTCCGACCTCAAGGAATTGCTCGCCGCGTTCAAGAAGGAGCCGCGCAAATACACCTACGCTTCCGCGGGTTTTGGCACCACGCTGCACCTCTCCGGAGAGATGATGAACAGCATGGCCGGCGTGGAGGTGACCCACATTCCCTACAAGGGCGCAGGCCCCGCGCTGACCGATCTGCTCGGCGGCCGCGTCGACCTGCTGTTCGACAACCTGCCCGGCTCGCTGCCAAGCGTGCGCGCCGGACAGATCAGGCCGGTCGCCGTCACCGCGAAGACGCGCATCCCCGAGCTGCCGGACGTGCCCGCCTTTGCCGAGGTGCTGCCCGGATACGAGATGACCTCGTGGACCGCCATGATCGGACCGGCCAACATGAAGGGCGAGCTTGTCGCGCAGATCAATGCGCTGCTCGCCCGCGCGCTGGCCGATCCGGCGTTGAAAGCGCGCTACGGCGACCTTGGCGCCACGCCCTGGCCGGCCTCGCCCGCGGAGATCACGGCCTTCCGCGACAGCGAGGAAGCCCGCCTGCTGCCGGTCATGCAGGCGGCCGGGATCAAGCCGGGGTGAGGCAAAGCAGTAGCCCGTCATGAGCGAAGCGATATGCGGGACGGCCGACCCGCATATCGCGGAGTTCATCATCGGGCGCGCATTCGCGCGACCCGTTGGCTCGTGACGGGCTACAATGCTGAATTCATCACGCCATGCGACAGAAAGGAACATCGATGCCCGCAGAAATCAACATCTACAATCCCGACGAGCTCGGCCCTCCGATGGGGCAGTACACCCATGTGACGCGGGTGAAGGCCAGCGAATTCCTGTTCATCGCGGGCATGCTGTCGGGCGACGCCGCGGGCAATGTCATTGGCGAGAGCGATTTCGACGCACAGACGGGCCAAGTCTTTCGCAATATCGAGGCGGCGCTGAAATCGGCCGGCGCATCCTGGGGCAATGTCGTTCAGTTCACCACCTACCTCGTGCACTCGCAGGACATCGCGAAATTCATGGCGTTCCGGCTGCGCGAATTCCCAAAAATGTTTCCGGACGGCAAGTATCCGCCCAACACGCTCCTGATGGTCGACCGGCTGGTCAAGGAAGCCTTCCTGGTGGAAGTGCAGACCATCGCCGCGGTGTGATCAGCCGTAGGGTGGGCAAAGCCAACGGTCGCGCGCATGCGCGGCCGATGGCGTGCCCACCATCTTCGTTCCGGATGCATGGGTTGAATGGTGGGCACGT
>JAXDQI010000134.1:0-8611 GCA_034667965.1 Gammaproteobacteria bacterium | reverse complement strand
TACTCGCCACCCCCGGAATACTCGTCACCACCTCCGCCTACGGCTGGTTACGATGAGCCGTCGGGCGACGTCGAAGTGCGTGCCACCCAGCCTCCTCCCCCCTTGCCCGATTACGAGCAGCCGCCGTGCCCGGAAGATGGATACCTTTGGACGCCTGGATATTGGCACTGGAGCGGCAGCGATTACTACTGGGTTCCGGGTACGTGGGTGCAACCGCCGCGCGTGGGTGTGCTGTGGACTCCCGGCTATTGGGCGTTTATGGGCGGCGCCTACGGCTGGCACCCCGGTTATTGGGGCCCGCACGTCGGATTTTACGGCGGCGTCAACTACGGCTACGGCTACGTTGGTGTGGGTTACGTCGGCGGCCGTTGGGACGGCGACCGGTATCGCTACAACACCAGGGTCAACAATGTGAATACCACCATCATTCACAACACCTACAACCAGACCGTGGTGAACAACGTCACGGTCAATAAAGTGAGCTACAACGGTGGCTCAGGCGGTGTGGCGGCGGCACCCAGTGCGCAAGATCGCGTCGCATTGCGGGAACGGCATGTACCGCCGACCCCGATGCAACGGGAACATGTACAGGAAGCGGCCAGGAACCCGGCGCTGGCCGTTCAGGCCAATGGTGGGCGTCCCGCGATCGCCGCAACCCCACGGCCCGCCGCGTTCAGCGCGCCCGGCGTCGTGGGCGCACGCGGAGCCGTCGCTCCGCCGGGACGAGCGCCAATGGCCGGGGGATCTCCGAATGGGGCCCGAGTGCCGCCCGCTACCGGCCAAACGAACCCGGCGCAAATTTCGGGCGCCGCCGCCGCCGCTCAGGCTTACGGTGGCCGTCCGCCGGCATACGGCAGAGCGCCCGGCCAGCCCGCCATGCAGGCGCGACCGGGACAGCCGGGCGCGCCACAGGCCCCGGTGCGACAACAGCCGGGGGCACCACAGCCCGCGATGCGACAACAGGCGGGGGCGCCACAGCCGGGGGCACGGCAGCCCGCGGCGCAAGCGAGACCGCAGGGGCAGCCGGCACCTGCGGCGCAAAGCCCGCAGCAGCGGCGCGCGCCGCCCGAGGGCAAGAAGCCAGATCGCGAGCGCGATCGCTAGCGCGTGCCCGAGCCTTCCACCACCGGCAGGTCGACGAAGCTCGATGCGGGGCCACCGTCGAATATCTTGATCGTGGCCTTCTTGTAGTCGCCGGGTTTCGCGAAAAAAATGTTATCCACGTAGGTCTGTGGGTTGCGGTCGTAGATCGGGAACCAGGTCGATTGCACTTGTACCATGATGCGATGCCCGGGCAGGAAAACGTGATTGGCGGTGGGCAATGCAAAGCGGAAGACCTGACTCTTGCCGGCGGGAATGGGTTTTGGAGCGCTGAATGACTCCCGGTAGCGGCCGCGCAGGATGTCGGCGGCAACCATGAGCTGGTAGCCGCCCATCTTGGGATCTCTGCCGACCTCATCCGGATAGACATCGATGAGTTTGACGACGAAGTCGCCGTCGGTACCGCTGGTCGAGGCGACCAGATTGGCGATAGGTTCGCCGCTTATCTTGATCGGCTGTTCGAGCACCTGCGTGCTGAAACTCAACACGTCGGTGCGTGCCGCCGCATTTCGATGATCGCTGACCAGCCACGTTTGCCAGCTCGATTCGCCCGCCTCGCCGTCGATGTGAATGGGGCGGGGGAGGTAGGGCACCGGTTTTGCAGGATCGGAAACGTAGGACTCGAACCCGGCGCCCTCCGGCGGCGCGAAACCCAAAGCGCCACTCGGCTGAAGGTACACTTTCTTGCGCTCGATGGCGCACCCGGCGGCACAGCCCGAAGGCCAGCCGGGCAGCGACAGCCAGCGATTGCCGCCGGTTTCAAATGCCGTCACGGGAGCAAGATCGAGCGCCGGCGCGTCGTCCTTGAGGAAATGGTCCAGGAACGGCCGCAGCACGTGTAGTCGAAAATACGCCGACGTATCGCTGCCGAATTCGATGGCGCCGAGGCGGCTGCCGTCCAAGCGCTGCTGGTGATGGAACCAGGGGCCCAGGACGAGGAATAGCGGCGCATGGTCGGCGTGCTGTGCTTTCAGAGCCTTGTAGACGGCAATGTTGCCGTAGATGTCCTCCTGGTCCCACAGACTGTGGACCAGCATCACGGGAACCGCGACTCCTTGCTTGGCGAGAATCCTGTCCAGGGCTTGGGCCTGCCAAAAATCATCATATGCAGGATGCTCCAGCAATTTCCTTACAAATCCGACTTGGCTTACCCCGCGCTTCCGTGCCATGTCGGCAACGGAACCCACGTTGAGCCACGTGTCGTAGTCATCGTAGTAATCGGACCACCACGTGACGTCGCTGCCGCGCGTCGCCTCCTGGTCATAGGCATACTTCAAGGTGTCCTGGCGGAAAGCGCCGCCATGAAACCAATCGTCCCCCATCCATCCGTCGACCATGGCATTGATGGGCACGGCGGCGCGCAGTGCGGGGTGCGGATGCACCAGCGCCATCAGCGCGGTGAATCCGTCATAGGAGATTCCCAGGATCGCGACCTTGCCGTTGGATTCCGGAACGTTCTTCACCAGCCAATCGATGGTGTCGTAGGCGTCCGTCGCATGGTCGACCGAGGTGGGATTCAGCGGTCCCTGCAACGGCCGATTCATCACGTACTCGCCCTCCGAGCCATGCTTGCCGCGGATGTCCTGGAGCACGCGGATGTAGCCGCCGCTCACGACCGCGTCGTCCGCCACGTCGGTGCTGTCGATGAAGGCGGACAGGTGCGCACTGTTCCCCGTGGATATCCGGTTGGTCGCCCCGTAGGGCGTACGGGTGAGCAGCATGGGTGCGCGGGCGGCGCCGCGGGGAATGAGAATGAGGGTCTGCAGCTTCACACCGTCGCGCATCGGAACCATGACTTCGCGCTTCACATAATCGAACGAGTCGACCTGTGGGCTGAAGCTCGCCGGTGTTTCGTTCAAGTTGTCGGCGGCGCTCGCCAACGCGGCCGCAAAGGGCCCCATGAGGCCAAACAACAACAACCGAACCGCCATGGCGGACGACAGGGAGCGGGCGTTTGACACAGGTATCCTTGCAGCGACTCGAGCCGGGGTGCATCATCGTAATGTGGGTCGAGACTCGAGGCTAGAGGAGACAGGCACATGACTAATTCATTATCCTTTACGGTCGCCGATGGGGTGGCCACTCTCTCGATAGAGCGGGCGGCGGTCAGCAACGCCATCGACATCACCATCATCCGGGCGCTGCACCTCGCGCTCGATCAGATTCAAAAAGGCGACAGCGGCGCGCGCGCGGTGGTGCTCACCGGCAGCAACGACGTCTTCTGCAGCGGTTTGGACCTCCACTCGATCGATTTGAAAACTCAAGAGGCGCGGCAGCGCGCTCACTTCGAGATGCGGCGCTTCATGGATCCGTTGATCATGCGCTTGAGCGGATTTCGTTTTCCCATCGTTGCGGCGGTAAACGGCGCGGCCGTCGGGGCGGGCATGAGTCTGGCGCTGGCAAGCGACATCATCATCGCCGGAGAGAATGCCTATTTCCTGCCGTCGTTCGCTCGCTTAGGGTTGGTGCCCGATGCCGGCATTACATTTCATCTGGCGCGGCGTATCGGCGGAGGGCGGTCGCTGTCGTCGTTGATGCTGGCCGAGAAGATCGACGCCAAGACGGCGCTCGCTTGGGGTCTGGCCTATGCCGTGGTGCCGGATGCCGAGGTGGTGTCGCGTGCGCAATCGGTGGCCGGGCGGCTCGCCACCGGGCCGTGCGCCGTTCTTGGGCAGATCCGCTCCCTGCATGCCTCGACCTTCGACAATTCACTGCAGGAACAGCTGCGGGCGGAGCGAAGCGCACAGGAGATGACCCTCGAAACCCATGATTGCGTCGAGGGAGTGCGCGCGTTCTTCGAGAAACGCGAGCCGCATTTTTCCGAGCACTGAGCGCGTGCCTCGCGCGTTCAGCCCGAGCGTCTAGCGCGCGGCGCCATAGGTCGCGTAAATCGTCCTGATATCCTGCGGAGTCGTGCGGCAGCACCCGCCCATGATGCGTGCTCCGGCGTCGTACCAGGAGCGGGCCTGATCGGCGAATGTCCGAAGATGCGGGTTACCCCGCCAAACCTTCGCCGTCGCATCGTAGGTCTCACCGGAATTCGGGTAGGTCAGCAGCGGTTTGCCGGTATGCTCGCGCATCCGTCGAAGCAGCGATTCGACGAATTCGGGACGGGTGCAGTTGATGCCGACGGCGGCGATCTGTGAACAGGGTTGCAACGCGGCCGCGCACGCACCGATGTCCTCGCCTTCGCTATTGCGGCCGCCATCCTGACAGGAAAAACTGATCCACGCGGACATCGAGGGAAACTCCTCGAGCAGCCGTGCCAGAACGAGCGCCTCGCGCAGACAGGGTATGGTCTCGAATGCCAGGAGATCCGCGCCCGATTCGGCCAGCACTTCGAACCTAAGTCGGTGGAAGTCCCGCAGTTGGCCGTCGCTGCGTGCGTAGTGGCCTCGATACTCGGAACCGTCGGCCAGCATGGCACCGTAGGGCCCGATCGAGGCCGCGACCAGGGGACGCTGGCGTCCTTCGCGGTTGGCAGGCACAGACCAGAATTCCTCCCTGGCTTCCGTCGCCAGCCTGACAGCGTCGCGCATCAACTGCGCAGCGGCTTCGCGATCCATCCCGCGGCGTCGAAAGGCCTCGAACGTGGCTTGGTAGGTCGCCGTGGTGGCCACGTCGGCGCCGGCCTTGAAATAATCCGCATGCACGGCGCGAATCAGCCCGGGCTGTTCGATCAGGTACTTCGCGGACCACAAGGGGTCGAACAAATCGGCGCCGCGGCGCTCCATCTCGGTGGCCAGCGCACCGTCCAGGATGACGACGGGCCGCGCCGCCAGCAGGGCCTCAAGCGGACGTTGCATTGAGCCGCTTCGATCCGCTCAGGTAGGCGTTGCCGGCGACGAAATAGCGCAGGCGCGCCTCGGCGCCTTTCGTGAGGCCGATTCGCGTGCTCTCGCCGATGGCATCGACGGTCGAGCCGTCGCTGCCGATCCACAGAGGGCCGTTCGCAAACAGGTCAATCCCGTCATGCCGCAGGTCGACCTGCAGAGCCGATGTCAATCGTCCGGGCCCGCGTGCGAGATCGAGCAGCCGGCTCTCCCGGCGCGCGCGGCGCATATGGTCGATTCCCGCGAGGGGTTCGAGGGCGCGCAACAGCACGCCGGCGCCGGTTCCGCGTGCTTCGCTCGATACGTTGAGCATGTACGACGTGCCGTAGCACAGATACACGTAGGCGTGGCCGGCCGCCTCGAACAGCGAACGGTTGCGCGGCGTCATGCCGCGAAACGCGTGGCAGGCCGGGTCGCCGTGGAGGTAGGCCTCGGTCTCGACGATGCGGCCCAGCGCCCGGCCGTCCTCCAGATCACGTACCAGCAGCTTTCCGAGGAGAAAGCGCGCGAGCGCCACCGTGTCCTCCGGCACCGCGGAACGGGGAAGCGGCACGACTTGCGCATGCGGCGCATCGGGTAGCCAGGCGTCTGCTAATCTCAAGAGATTACCAACATAATGGGATTATTGTGACGCACAGTCCGCCATTCAAGCCTTATTCGATTGCCTTGCCGATCGCCCTGCTGGTCGTGGCGATGTTGAGCTTCCAGCTCGGTGCGGTAGTTGCGAAACAATTGTTTCCGGTGGTGGGCGTCACTGGAGCAACCGCGCTGCGCTTGGGTCTGTCGGGCGTGATACTGCTGGTGGTATGGCGGCCTTGGCGAGTACGGCTCAACCTTGACGAAGCCCGATCCATCGGCATCTACGGGCTGGCGATGGGGTTGATGAATCTATTTTTCTACTCATCGCTCGACCGCATTCCGCTGGGGATAGCCGTGGCCCTGGAGTTCGCGGGACCCCTCGCGGTGGCGATGGCGGCATCGCGCCGGCCGCTCGATTTCGTGTGGATCGCGCTTGCCGCGTTCGGATTGATCGCGATCTTGCCGGTGGGGGTCGGTGCAGTGAGGCTCGACCCTGTGGGCATCGGATTTGCGCTCGCGGCCGGAGTCTGCTGGGCCGTCTACATCGTATTCGGTCAGAAGGCGGGAAACGCGCACGGCGGTCAAACCACGGCGCTGGGCACGGTGGTCGGCGCCGTCGTCATCGTGCCCATCGGCATAGGACACGCGGGGGCGGCGCTGCTGTCGCCCTCGCTATTGCCCGTCGCCATCGCCGTCGCACTGCTTTCGACCGCGTTGCCGTATTCGCTCGAAATGTACGCATTGACGCGCATGCCCACCCGCACATTTGGGGTGCTGATGAGCGGCGATCCGGCTCTGGGCGCATTGTCGGGTCTGATCTTTTTGGGCGAAAAGCTGAGCGTCGTCCAATGGGCGGCGATAGCCAGCATCATGTTCGCCTCGGCGGGCAGTGCGCTGACCTCGCGGGGCGGGCCGCAGCCGGCGCTACCCGATTAGGTGGATCGCGAGGTAGAGGACGCCCGCGCCCAGCAGCGTCATCGCGGTGGTGAGAAATTTCGGGTGAGCGTGATAACTCTCGGGAATGAGATCGCTCGCGCCGATATAGAGAAAGAAACCGCCGAACAACGCCAGCGCCATGCCAAAGCCGTCGCCGGGCAGCGTAAAAAAAGACGTGGATGCGATTCCCAGCACCGGCGCCGCCGCGTCCAGCAGGAGCCAGCGGAACGCGTCCGTGCGGCTGCCGCGATTCTTCAAGACGATGTTCATGGTGTTGATTCCGTCCGAAAAATCATGGGTCAGGACCGCGATCGCCACGATGATGCCGATGGTTTTCGAGGTCTGAAACGCAAGTCCGATCGCGACACCGTCAAGCAGGCTGTGAATGCATAGCACGGTGGCGGTGAAGCCGGTGCGGTGCGCGGTGTCCCCGTGAAAGGAGAGGATGCGGTCGAGCACGAGGTAGGACAGGAATCCGAGCGCGGTGAAGTCGAGAATCTGAGCGGGATCATGGTACTTCGTGCCGATGTTGATCGCCTCCGGAAGCAGGTCGAAGAAGGCGACGCCGATCACCGCGCCGGCGCTGAAGCCCAGAATCAGATGCAATTTGTCACGCAGCGTGAGGGCCAGCAGCCCGCCGGCCAGGGTGCTCGCAAATGCCGCGGCGGCGATGATCGTCAATAACACGAGATGTTCTTTCCTTCCATGCGGTTGTAGCGCAGCCCCCACGCGCCGCGGCCGGGGGGTATATTGCATTCATCGCAGAACCGATTTGGGGGGCAACGTGAGTTACGATGCATATCATAAACGCAAAATAGGCCAACACGTGTTGAAGCCCGAAACCCAGATGATGGGGTACGGGTATGACCCTGCGCTGTCCGAAGGGTCGCTCAAGCCGCCGATCTTCCTGACCTCGACGTTCGTCTTCAAGACCGCTCAAGACGGCAAGGATTTCTTCGACTACACGTCGGGGCGCCGAGAACTGGGCGCCGGCCAGACATCCGGCCTCGTCTACTCGCGGTTCAACAATCCGAACCTGGAGGTGCTCGAGGACCGGCTGGCGCTCTGGGAAGAAAGCGAGGCGGCGGCGGTGTTCTCCAGCGGCATGGCGGCGATTTCCACGGCGTTGTGGACGTACGTTCGTCCCGGCGATGTCATTTTGATGAGCCAGCCGCTGTACGGCGGCACCGAAACGCTGATCGAGAAGACCTTTCCGGCGTTCGGCGTCAGCGCGGTGAGCTTCACCGAGGGCTGCGACCGCGAGGCCGTTGGGCGCGCCGCAACTCTCGCCTCGGCCAAAGCCACCGCAGGCGGCGGGCGTGTGTGCCTCATCATGACGGAGACTCCGGCGAATCCGACCAACGGCCTGGTCGATCTGGCGCTGATGCGTGAACTGTCCGAGCAGATCGGCAGCCGGCAAAGCGGCGGCCGGCCGCCGGTGCTGGTCGACAACACCTTTTTGGGTCCGGTGTTTCAACGGCCGCTTCGCTTTGGCGCGGATCTCGTGATGTATTCGCTGACGAAGTACGTCGGGGGTCATTCCGATCTCGTCGCCGGCGGTGTCGTCGGCACGCGGGATGTCGTGGGTCCCATCAAAAAGCTGCGGGGGGCCCTGGGCACCCAGCTCGACCCCAACACGGCATGGATGATCATGCGTTCCATGGAGACGTTATCGCTGCGCATGCACAAATCCGCGCAGAACGCCGCGGTGGTGGCGGACTTCCTGCGTCAGCATCCGAAGGTCGCCGGCGTGAATTACCTGGGCTTTCTCATGCCTGACGATCCGCGCCGGGCGGTGTTCGAGCGGCAATGCGAGAGCGCGGGCTCGACATTCGGATTCACGGTCAAAGGCGGCGAAGCCGAAGCGTTCCGATTGCTGGATTCCCTGCAGGTCATCAAACTGGCGGTGAGCTTGGGCGGTACCGAGTCGTTGATCTCGCATCCGGCGAGTACGACGCATTCCGGTTTGCCCAAGGCGACGCGGGATCGCATCGGCATCACGGATGCGTTGATTCGTCTTTCGGTCGGCATCGAGGATTCCGGGGATTTGGTTGCCGATCTGGGAGCCGCTCTCGATGCGATTTGACAGATCGCTGCCGGCAATGATGCCGGCGGCGATGCTGATACTCGCGGGCGCGATGCCCCTTGGGGGATGCGATGCA
>JAXDQI010000133.1:0-2786 GCA_034667965.1 Gammaproteobacteria bacterium | reverse complement strand
TTGCTTTCGGCTTTACGAGCCAGACGAGCGACACTCGATTGGTTAACGCAGTGTTAACCATGCTACTTAACCGGATGTTAACCATGCGGATTAACTAAGTGTTAACCATGACGATCTTCGAGACGCCCCTTCCCATTGATGAAGCACTACCGGAATTGACCGCGGCGCTGCGTGCCCGCTCGACCGCGGTATTGGTGGCGCCGCCGGGTGCCGGCAAGACCACGCGGGTGCCGCTGGTATTGGCGCAGGAGCCGTGGAGCGCCGGTCGTAAGATCATCGTGCTCGAACCGCGCCGGCTTGCGGCGCGCGCGGCCGCTGCCCGCATGGCGGCGACGCTGGGCGAACCTGTTGGCGCCACGGTCGGATACCGGGTCCGGTTTGGTTCGAAAGTGTCGCGCAACACCCGGATCGAAGTCGTCACCGAGGGGATTTTCACCCGCATGGTGCTCGACGATGCCGGACTCGACGGCGTCGCGGCGATCCTGTTCGACGAATTTCACGAGCGTTCACTCGACGCCGATCTCGGCCTGGCGCTGGCGCGTGATGTGCAACTGGGCTTGCGCGATGACCTGCGGCTCCTGGTGATGTCCGCCACCATCGATGGCGCGCGGATTGCGCGCGCGCTTGGTGAAGCCCCGGTGATCGAAAGCCAGGGCCGCGCCTTTGCGGTCGACACGCGCTATGTGGGACGCGATGCGCGCACGCCGATCGAACGTGAAGTGGCGGATACGGTGACGCGGGCGCTACGCGCCGAGCGGGGGTCGGTGCTGGCTTTTCTGCCGGGCGCCGGTGAAATCCGTCGGACCGAAACCTTTCTGCGTGAGCGGATTGATGATCCTTTGGTCGACGTGGTTGCGCTCTATGGTGCGCTCGATGCCGCTGTGCAGGATCGCGCAATCGCGCCCGCACCCGCGGGACGGCGCAAGGTCGTGCTGGCAACCTCAATTGCCGAGACTTCGCTCACGATCGAAGGTGTGCGCATCGTGGTCGATTGCGGATTGTCGCGCGTGCCACGTTATGAGCCTGACGTCGGATTGACGCGGCTCGAAACCGTGCGGGTCTCGCGCGCTTCCGCCGACCAACGTCGCGGCCGCGCGGGACGCACGGAGCCGGGCGTCTGCTATCGGCTCTGGGATGAGCCGCAGACGGCATCGCTGCAGGCAGCTCACGATCCCGAGATTCTCAGCGCCGATCTGGCGAGCTTCGTTCTCGATCTTGCGCATTGGGGTGTCGCCGATCCTTCAACGCTTTGCTTTCTTGACCAGCCGCCACGTCCAGCGCTCGCAGAGGCGAGGGCGCTGCTGGTGACGCTGGCAGCGATCGATACAGACGGACGTTTGACCGATACAGGCCGCCAGTTGCGACAATTGCCGCTGCCGCCAAGGCTGGCCCGCATGGTGGTGGGCGCCGCCGAATTCGGGGAATCCGATCGGGCAGCCGAAGTTGCGCTCCTGCTGACCGAGCGGGGCCTCGGGGGCAATGACGTCGACCTTGCGCATCGGCTTGACGGCCTGCGGCGCGATCGTTCGCGCCGCGCCGAGGAGGCGAGGGCAATGGCGCTACGCTGGGCGAGAAGCGTCGCAACGAATGGCGCCGAATCGAAAGTCGCCACGTCCGATCTCTCCCCAGGTGCCCTGCTTGCGCTCGCTTATCCGGATCGTGTTGCGCGCAACCGCGGCGCAAATGGCGCATTCGTACTCGCCAATGGGCGAGGTGCTGTGGTCGACCCCGCGAGCGCACTTGCGCGCGAGACTTATCTCGCGGTCGCGGAAATTACCGGCTCAGCGGCGCAGGGGCGCATCGTGCTCGCTGCCGTGATTTCGCTGGCGGAAATCGAACAGTATTTTTCGGAGCAGATTGAAAACCACGACGAAATTTCTTTTGACGACAAAAGTGCGAGTTTGCGTGGGCGGCGACTGCGCCGATTGGGCGCTTTGACGCTCACCGAGCAGACCTTGCGGGTTGAGACGTCGGAGGCTACCGCGCGAATGCTCGCGGAAGGCATCGGGCGGCTTGGGTTGGCGCGATTGCCGTGGAGCAAGGCGTTGCAGCAATGGCGTGATCGCGTGCTGTTCCTGCGGCGTCATGAGGGGGAGGAATGGCCCGACCTGTCGGACGCTGCCCTCGCCGCCACGACCGCCGAATGGCTGGCGCCCGCGCTCGGCGGCAAGACGGCGTTGGCCGAGCTTGGTGGCGAGGCCTTAAGCGAATCCTTGCACGCCATGTTGCCGTGGAAAATGCGGCGGCGACTTGATGAGGAGGCGCCGACGCATTTCGCGGCTCCGTCCGGTTCCATCGTTCCGATCGATTATGAAGCGGAAGAAGGCCCGAAACTGTCGATCCGTGTGCAGGAACTGTTCGGCCTCGCGCGCCATCCCGCCGTCGCGGGGGGCCGCGTGGCGCTGGTGGTCGAACTCCTCTCGCCGGCTCATCGGCCCGTGCAGGTGACCCGCGACCTGCCGGGGTTCTGGCGCGGCAGCTATGCGGCGGTCAAATCCGAAATGAAGGGACGATATCCTCGTCATCCGTGGCCGGACGACCCCCTGACGGCGCCTGCGACGCGGCGAGTGAAGCCGCGGGGGACGTAGCCACGTCATGTAGCCAGCTCGCTAAGCATCTCTACCAGACTGGTTCGGTAGCCCGGCTGGAACCGGTACTTTCATACTGTGCCCTCGTTGTCATGATTCGGCTTATCCAGAGCCTCACATCTGCCGGAACTAAACCGGCATTACGGCGTTGCCGGTGAGGGGTAATGTGGGGTGGAGGTGAATGAGTAATCCCGAAAA
>JAXDQI010000132.1:0-5451 GCA_034667965.1 Gammaproteobacteria bacterium | reverse complement strand
GGCCTCCCGGGTATACGCCGTCGCCATATCGCCGTCGATCTCCGAAACACCGTGCGCGAGCCGTTCGACCAGATCAGGCGGAAAGTTGGGCGTATCGCACGGCACCGTTGCCAGATACGGAGTTTCGCAATGGGAAAGGCCCGCCAACATTCCCGCGAGGGGCCCGGGGTAGTCTGGCAGTTCATCCGGCCAGACGGGAAACCCCATCGACCGGTACTCGGAAAGATTCCGATTGGCATTTATCATGATTTTGCCGACCTGAGGTGCGAGGCGCTCGAGCGCGTGTCGCGCCAACGGGACTCCCAGATGAATCTGCAATCCTTTGTCGACTCCACCCATCCGGCTGCCGCGGCCGCCGGCAAGAACGAGCCCCGTGATGTCGGCAGTCGCGATGTCCATGGAGCAAGCATGGTAGCGCTTCCTTCGGAGAGTGGCCATCGAGCACGGTGATGTCATGGCATGGGTGATACAACCGGCTGCGGCCGCGCTGCGGCCCGTGCCCAACGCGCCCCGGGTCACCGCCGCGTCTTGCGCTCCGCTCCGCGAGATTTCAATCGTCGATGAGCAGGGTAACCGTCGGCCCATTCAAGTTCCGGTCGAACGGCCACTCACGGTGTTGCTCGACGGCCGAGAGCTGGTCACGCTGATGACCCTTGGCGCCTGCCCCGAAATGCTGGTGCTGGGCTATCTTCGCAACCAGCGGTTGATCGGTGATGTTGCGACGATCGAATCGCTTGCGGTCGACTGGAACTCGGCCTCCGCTGCGGTGACCACAAGGCCCGGCATGCGGGGCGGCGGGGCAGGGGCCGCACCCGAAACGGTCGGCACGGGCTGCGGCCTTGGCACGGTCTTCGGCGATTTGATGAGGCAAGTCGATGCGATCGCGCTTCCCCAGACAGCCTCGGCGCGCGTGTCGCGCAGCACGCTGCTGCAGGTGCTCGAAACCATGCGGCATCACGATGCCATTCATCGCGCCGCAGGATCGGTGCACAGCTGCGCGTTATTCCAGGGCGCCGGCTTGCTGGTCAGCGTCGAGGACGTCAGTCGTCACAATGGCATCGACACCGTCGCCGGCTGGATGGCGCTCCACGGTGTCTCGGGCGGCGATAAGATCCTTTTCACGACCGGACGCCTCACCGGCGAAATGGTCATGAAGGCGGCCCACAACGGTGTTCCCATCGTCGTGTCGCGAAATGGCGTGACGGCGATGGGCTGCGACCTCGCGGCGAAGCTGGGAATGACCTTGTTCGGCCGCGCCGCGAATCGCCGCTTCCTCTGCTACATCGGGGCAGAGCGCTTCGACCCCGAGGTCGACGCGACCTGATCTGTCCTCCGTCGTCCGTGGGCTGCGTCAAACCTATGCGCGGCCGTTCATATCGTGGGCGCCGATGCTCCATGCTAGTTTTCGGCGTGCTTATCCGCCGGCCGATGAGAACCAAATGTACAAAGCGACTTCCTATTTATATCTTGCCCTCGTATCGGTGTTTGTCGGAGAAATTGCAAATGCGGACGACTCCGCGCCCGCGCCGGCGCAATCCGCGCAGACCACTTTGCCGCGCGTCGTGGTGACGGGCAGGCACGTGGCCGAGGACGGTTACCGTGTCGAAGCCGTCGACTCGCTCGGGCCGCTGGGCACGACGAAAATTCTCGATACTCCCTATACGATCAGCATTCTGCCGCACGACTTGATCGAGAACTCGCAGGCGACCAATTTCAAAGATGTGTCGAAATATCTCCCGCTGGTGGCCTATCAGGAACAGCAGGGTTCCGACATCCTGCGGCCGCAGACCCGCGGTATGCAAGGAGGCAACTTTCAAAATTCCCGCCTGGACGGCATGACCATGTTCATCACCGTCGCGACCGCGATGGAACAGTTTCAGCAGATCGAGGTGGTCAACGGAGTCTCCGCGTCCCTGTATGGTCCCGCCAACCCGTCCGGGATGTTCAATTTCGTGTCCAAGCGTCCAACCGACACGGATCTGCGGCAAGTCGGTGTGACCTACAACAGCAACAGCATCGGAACGGCCTATGTGGACACCGGCGGCCGAATCGACAAGAACGGTGTCCTGAGCTACCGATTCAATGGCTTATTCGGCGAAGGCGACGGATACGTCGCGGATAGTCACCAGCGACGGGCGTTGGGCGACCTCGCCATCGACCTGCGTCCGCGTGAGGATACGGTGCTCGAGTTGAACTACAGCGACTACCATCTCGTCGATACCGGCTATCCCGGGTGGTTCAGCTACGGCGAGAAAATTACACTGCCGTCGGCACCGGACCCTCGACGCCTGGGCTATGGGCAGAACTACGCCGGCGTGGACTTGGAAACACGGATCTCGACGGCACGAATCAAGCACGATTTCAATTCCGATTGGCACTTGGTGGTGGGCGCGTTGAACCAGGATGCCTCGCGCGACATCAACACACCCGTGAACAATATCACCTCGAATACCGGCGCTTATGTGTCCTCGCTGGCCAACGGCTTTGCGCCGCGTTTCGTCATGACCAGCGACGCGGCGTACCTGGACGGCAACTTCGCCACCGGGGGACTCACCCACGATCTGACCATCGGCACCGCCGGCTATCGCGCCCAGTCGTATTCAGTCATCAAGCCCGCAACCGCGGCCAGCGTGCGTCTTGGTGCCGCCAGCATCGACAGTCCTCAACTCTTTCCATTTCCCGCGGCGGGTCTGCCCAACACCGGCCTGAATTACGACTCATCGACGACCTACCAGCAGGGCATCAATATCGGCGACACCATCCGTTTCACGGAGGCATGGTCAACCAGGGTCGGCGTCAGTCAGGACTGGTTCCACGTCGATAACCAAAACGCCAAGGCCGTCTCCCTGCCGGGCTATTCCGATCACGGGTTGAGCCCCACCGGCAGCGTCCTGTTCAAGCCGCGCAGCAACGTGACGACCTACCTGACGTATGCGAGCAGCCTGCAGGCCGGCGACGTGGCGCCCGGTACGGCGGCCAATGCCGGGACGGGTTTGGCTCCCTACCGAAGCAAGGAGTACGAACTGGGGGCCAAGGCGACATTCGGAAAAGTCGATCTCGGCGCGGCGTTGTTTCGCATCGAACGGCCGTTCGCCAACCTCGATCCCATCGACGGCGTGTTTAGGATCTCCGGCGAGCAGATCAATAAGGGCCTGGAATTGTCGGCTGTTGGCGAGGTTCTCCCCGGCCTCAACGTCTACGGCGGAGTTACTCTCTTGAACGCAAAACTCGAAAACACGCCGCTTGCGAAGACCAACGACAAACTCTACGTCGGCGCGCCGAAGGTCAAGGGGAACACGCTGTTCGAATATCATTATTCGACCATCCCGGGACTGGTTACCAGCTTCGACTGGCAGTTCACCGGCCCACGTGCGGGCAATGACACCAACTCGTTCTTGGTGGCTGGTTACAACCTGTTCGACGTCGGAGCGCGGTACACCTCGGCCATCGGAGCGAAGCCGGTGACGTGGCGCCTGGCCGTGGACAATGTGGCGAACAGATACTACTGGTCCACCGTCGCACCCAGCAATCTAACCGGCGCGAATACGGGAACGCTGCTCGCGCATTTGGGTTCGCCGCGCACCGTGCTCGCTTCGGTAGCGGTCGACTTCTGAGACGAACGTTCCGCGTGAACCGCCGTAAATCACTGATCGGTGCCTCCTGTCTCTGTGGCGTCGGCTTTCTGGCCGCGTGGAGCCCGGCGACCGCCGCCGATACCGGTACCCGGCAAGTTACCGACGCGGCGGGTCGTCTCGTCACCATCCCAACACGAGTAACCCGCGTTGCGGACCCGTGGCATGCGAACAACTCCATGGTGCTGATGCTGGGCGGCGCCGACAAGATCGTCGCGACCACCCTCCAGGCGCAAAATCAACCGTGGTTCCGCAGGCTTTATCCCCGGATTGAGCAAGTACCCGCGGCGTTCAACGCGGCGGGAGAGGTGAACATGGAAGTCTTGATCGGGGCGCGGCCCGACGTGATTCTCACGGCCTATGACGGCACCCTGCCGCTGTGGACCGGAGCGGTGGGCGCGTATCACGTTCCCATCGTGATGCTGCCGAACCGCTCGTTGGCCGAGCTCAAAATCACCGCGCGTATGACGGGGGAGGTCCTCGGCGAAAGCGAATCGCTCGTCGCGGCGGAGTACGTGCGATATTTCGACGACAACATTCGCCGGGTCACGTTGGTCACGGGTAAACTGAAGTCCTCTGAGCGTCCGAAAGTTCTGCACACGGCCTCCGCCGGCGTACTTGCCGTGGACGGCCGCCAGAGCGTCATCGACGACTGGATCACCATCGCTGGCGGAATCAACGCGGCCGATGTCGTGGGACTCGGCAGACCCGTCACGATGGAGCAGGTCGCCGCCTGGAATCCCGACGTCATCATCGTCGGCACGGCGCCCAATCAGCAAAACCGCCAGGCCATTCTCGACGATCCACGGTGGCGCCAGATCAAAGCCGTCAAAGACGGCAGGGTGTTCGTCAATCCGAGCGGAGTGTATCTGTGGGATCGTCATAGTGCCGAGGCCGCGTTACAAGTGCTGTGGGCTGCGAAGACTCTTCATCCGGCCGAGTTCGCCACCCTCGACGTGGGGAAGGAAACGAGAAACTTCTATGAAAAGTATTTCCACTATGCGCTCAGCGACGATGAGTTGAACTCGATTCTCCGCGCCTCCCCGCCGTGATGAGGCGATCTGTCGTCATCGCCATGATTGCCGCGCCGCTGGCGCTTCTCTACGCATCTTTGTTCGTGGGGCGCTTTAGCGTGGCGCCCGCCGATGTGGCCCGGATACTGTGGTCGAACGTGTATCCCATCAGGCATGACTGGCCTGCTTCGGTCGAAACGATCGTCATGCAAATAAGGCTCCCGCGCGCCATTCTGGCGATGTTCGTCGGGGCCGGCTTGGCGGCGAGTGGGGCCGCCTATCAGGGAATGTTCCGCAACCCTTTGGTAAGCCCCGATATTCTCGGCGTGACCGCGGCCGCAGGCTTCGGCGCCGCCGTGGCGCTGCTGCTGTCGAGAAATGCGTTGGAACTGCAGGTGGTGGCGTTTACGTTCGGACTTGCCGGCGTGTGCTTCACCTATTTGCTCGCCAGGGTATATCGCGCAACGCCGGTCTTGATGCTGGTGCTGTCGGGAGTCATCGTCGCGGCGTTCTTCACGGCTCTGTTGAGCGGCGCAAAATACGTGGCGGACCCCGAGTCCAAGCTGCCTGCCATCACCTATTGGCTGCTGGGCAGCCTCAATGGCGCATCGACCAGGAGCCTTGCAATGGCTCTACCACCCATCATCGCCGGCAGTGCGGGACTGATGTTCCTGCGGTGGCAGCTCAATGTGCTGGCGATGGGCGACGAGGAGGCGCGTTCGCTCGGGGTGCGAACTGAAGGTTTGAAGGCCGGCATCATCGTCTGCACCACGCTCATCACGGCGGCTTGCGTTTCGGTTTGCGGA
>JAXDQI010000131.1:0-5737 GCA_034667965.1 Gammaproteobacteria bacterium | reverse complement strand
GCGATAGCCGAACAGAGGCTTGCCCGCAAAGGTCGCGATCACTTCGGAGAAAACACCGAACGCTGGGAGGGCCAGGATGTAGACTTCCGGGTGACCCCAAATCCAAATCAGATTGACGTACATCATGAAATTGCCGCCGCCGTCGTTGGTGAAGAAGTGCATACCAACGTAGCGATCCAGCAGCAGCATGCCGAAAGTGGCGGTCAAAACCGGGAAGGAAGCCACGATCAACATGCTCGAGCACAGCGCCGTCCAGCAGAATACCGGCATGCGCATGTACCCCATTCCCGGCGCGCGCACCTTCAGGATGGTCGTGACCATGTTGATACCGGCGAGCAGCGTACCGATGCCCGAGATCTGCAACGCCCACAGATAATAATCCACGCCGACACCGGGCGAGAATTGCAGCTCGGAGAGGGGCGGATAGGCCAGCCAGCCGGTGCGCGCGAACTCGCCCACCACCAGCGAGATATTCACCAGCAGCGCGCCTGACGCGGTGAGCCAGAAACTGATGGCGTTGAGCACCGGGAAGGCCACGTCGCGCACGCCGAGCTGCAGTGGCACGACGAAGTTCATGAGCCCCACCATGAACGGCATCGCCATGAAAAAGATCATGATGGTGCCGTGAGCGGAAAAAATCTGGTCGTAATGTTCGGGGGGCAGGTAGCCTTGGGCACCGCCCGCGGCAATGGCGAGCTGAGAGCGCATCATGATGGCGTCGGAGAAGCCGCGCAGCAGCAGCACCAGCGCCAGCAGCACGTACATCACACCGATGCGCTTATGGTCGACGCTGGTCAGCCACTCGCGCCACAGGTAGGGCCACCATCCCTTCCAGGTGACCAGGCCGAGAACGTAGAGGACGCCGACGATAACCCCTAAAGAGGCCGCCATCGGTATCGGCTGGTTGAAGGGGATCGCGGCCCAGCTGAGCTTACCTAGCATCTAGTTCTCCTGGCGCGGCGCAGCGAGGGGCTGCGCGGTGGTTTGCACGATGTTTTCGAACAGCATCGGATCGACGCCGCTGTAGGTTTGTGTCTGCGCGATGCTGCCGGCGCGAGCGAGTTGCGAGTACGTATCGGCGTCGAGCACCGTGCCTTCGTCCTGCGCGCGCGCGAGCCAGCTCGAGAATTCGGACTCAGGCACGGCGTGCACCACGAACCGCATGTCAGAGAAGCCATCGCCGCTGAAATGCGCGGACAGGCCGGGGTAGTCGCCGGGGCTGTCGGCCATCAAGTTCAGGCGCGTCGTCATACCGGGCATGGTGTAGATCTGGCTGCCGAGCTGCGGCACGAAAAAAGAGTTCATCACGGTGGCCGAGGTCAGCATGAACTCGACCGGTGTTCCCGCGGGAACGACCAGGTCGTTGACCGCCGCCACTCGCTGGTCCGGATAAATGAACAGCCATTTCCAATCGAGCGACACGACCTCGATGCGGATGGTCTTCGCATCGGATTTGAGCTCGCGCGGTGGATCCAGCAAATGCGAGGCGGTCCATGCGACTCCCGCGAGCAGAATGACCACCATCGCCGGAATCGACCAGACCACCAGCTCGATGCCCCCGGAATAAGACCAGTCGGGCGAGTAGGTGGCCCGCTTGTTAGAGGCGCGATACCACCACGCGAAGGCGAGCGTCAGTACGATCACCGGGACCACCACCACCAGCATGATGGCGGTGGCGTTGAGCAGAATCAGCCGTTCGGCCGCTGCGACTGGACCCTGAGGATCGAGCACGCCCGCCCCGCGGCAAGAGCCGGCCAGGCACGCTGAAACGAGGACGGTGACCCACTTCGTCCATTCTCGCCCGTGACTCATCGGTGACTGCCCTCGGCTCTGCAGGTCGCTAAGATCGGGATGAAATGGCATGTGGCTCGACCGCGCCGCCGCGGCGTGCGCGTTGACTCCCGTATCAGGCTAAGGTCAATTCCTGTCGAACGCTTGTGGCCGCTTATCGCGACTTGTTCGTTTTTGACATTGTTATCGACCAGGACCCTCGGCTGCCCATGGGCGGGGGTTTCAACGGTCGGTGACTAAGATTGCGCGCTGAGCGTGATTCCGTAGGTTCGCGGTGACGCCCCAGCCATTCGCGCTTGAATTAGCTCAATTCCCGGGGGATAGTAGCTGAGAAGGGTGGCTAATCCGCATAAGCGGCATCGGCAACTAGGGCTCGCGGGGACCGAGAAGTTCGGTCATTGCGCGCAGCAATTCGGCACGTTTGAACGGTTTGGCGAGCGCCCGGGCCGCGCCGAGCGCGAGGGCATCCGCGGCGTCCAGGCCGTGCCCGGAATTGAACAGACCCGATATCGCGATGATCGCAACCTGGGGGTAGTGCCGCTTCAGTTCCGAGATGATGGCGGCGCCGTTCGCACCGGGCATGTGGATGTCGGTGACCACCACCGCAGGTACGGCGAATTTCACGGCCGCGAGTCCGGCACTGCCGTCCGCCGCCGTGCGCACGCCGTAGCCGGCCGCCTGCAGCCAGTCGGTCAAGGCCTCGCGCATGATCGGGTCGTCTTCGATGACGAGGATATCTGGGGTCGTGGTCATGTTCATGTCGTCGATTGCGAGTATGTTATGGCCCTAGGTTCCGACAGGTCACATCTGTGACCGAGGGTGAGCTTGCATGGCTAAACTCGCGCGCATGAGCGTTCAGGCGGTCATTAATAGGCAACTTCACGCCCCAACGAGGGCCCGGTCGCATGTCCTCGCCGTGGACGACGATCCGGTGATTCGCGAGGCGATCAGCGACTATCTGGGCCAGTACGACTTTCGCGTCACTGCGGTCGCTGACGGGCGCGCCATGCAGGCCGTGCTCGAGCATGACGTGGTCGACCTGGTGGTGCTGGACCTCAAGCTGCGGGACGAGGATGGTATGGCGCTGGCGAGCCGGCTGCGCGAGGAGTCGGCGATTCCGATCATCATGCTGACCGGCCGGCGCGAAGAGGCGGATCGGGTGATGGGGCTGGAGCTGGCGGCGGATGACTATCTGACCAAACCGTTCAGCCCGCGCGAGCTGCTGGCACGCATCCGCGCGGTGCTGCGTCGGCGCCTGCCGGAGATCCAACAGGGGCGGCCGGAGGGCATTCGTGCCTATCGTTTCGACGGCTGGGAGCTGAACCTCAACACGCGGCGGCTGAAGTCGCCGACCGGGCAGCTCGTTGGACTCAGCAATGGTGAGTTCGGTCTGCTCGTCGTTCTGCTTGGAGCGGCCAATCGCGTTCTAACGCGCGATCAGCTTCTGGACATGTCGCGCCTGCACGGCGATGACGTCTACAACCGCTCGGTCAACACGCAGATACTGCGGCTGCGGCGCAAGCTGGAGAGCGATCCGGCGAAACCGCGCTACATCTGTACCGAGCGCGGCGCGGGGTATGTCTTCAGCGCACGGGTCGACATCTTCTACTAAGCGGCGCCCGCGCTGCACAATGAACTTCCCACCTTCCCGCAGACTGCTCTCCAGCGCATATCCCGGCGGCTCTGTCATTGGATCGAGACCTCGAGGCTGCGTCCATGGTATAGGCGCGCAGTCCGCGAGGCCACATCCGTGACTGGGGGCTCAGGCGGAATGGTTCATTGCGTTATGGCGGTGAATGCGACCCAGCGATTGTCGAAGCCTGCGCGTGCCCTTGGTTGCCGGGTGCACAGGTGGAAGCGCCCACCGTGACCTGCTGCAAAGCGGGCAAGTCCGTGGTCGGAAAGGGCTGCTGCCCGTCGCCGCTCGCCGGCACGCAGTCGTAGCTCAATAGAAAGGCCATGACGGCTGCATAGTCATCTGGTTTAAGCGAACCCGGAGCAGTGAGCGGCATCGTTTGCGTCACCACACCGCGCAGTTGCGCAGCGGTGAGGTGCGAGTGACCGAACCCCGCGCCGGTGAGTGCCGGCGCCGACAACCCCTGCAGGTTGGCACCGTGGCACAGAGCGCAGGATTGGGCATAGATTTCGCTGCCCTGCGTCACTTGCTGCGCGGTATACGGAGCGGAGCCGGTGGACTTGGGTAAGGATGCAGCGGATCCTCCGCCGCCGTTGTTGGCATCGGCGGCCAGCGCGACCTGTCCGGTCGCGTCGTTCACGATCGTCGGGGCGGCAGCCAGGCGGTACGTGATCACCCGGCTGCCCTGTGATTTGGGTAGGTTGGGTGTCTGCTGATTTCCCGCTTCACCGACGACCACCGCCAGATACTCGCTGCCGTGCAGACTGTACGCGGAAATGGGAGCGACTATCGCCGAGCCGGTGAAATCCTTCCAGTACTCCTGTCCGGATGCTGCATCGAATGCGTAAATGTTGCCGCCCACGTCGCTGGTGAAGGCGAGACCCGTCGCGGTGATCAATACGCCGCCCTCCGCGGGATAAGGCAGCGGTTTGCGCCAGCGAATCTTTCCCGTACTGACGTCGATCGATGTCAGCACGCCCGTCGCGTTCTGACGTTTGGGCAGCGGCCCCCCGGTATACGGTTGTCCCGGGATGTACTGCGGTGTATCGGTAGCGATTTTCCAGATGGCACATTCCTCCGTGCTCGGCACCAGGAAGGAATTGCTGTTGCGGTCATAGGCGCCGCCATTCCACTGGATGCCGCCGCCGTGATTGGGGCACGCCTTGGTGCCATCGAGGCTGGGCTGGGTATCCAGTCCTGTCTGATCGTCGAGCGCCAGACGATGCGCCACCTTCCCGGTTTTTCGGTCCAGCAGCACGAAATTTCCCGCCTTGTCGCCGATCGCCACCAGCGGGCGCATTCGCCCATTCACCTGGCCCTCGAACAACACCGGGATCATGGCCGGATCGTCATCGTGCGAATCATTCTGAAGGATCTGGTAGTACCACTTGATCTTCGGTGTCGAGCCCGAGATGTCCAAAGCCACGAGCGAGTCCGTGTAGAGATTCCCGCCCTCTCTGCCCTTCAGGACCATGTCGGGACCGGGATTTCCAGGTGCCACGAACAAGGTATCGGTCTTTTGATCGACTGCTATTCCACTCCACACAGCGCCGCCGCCGTGCTTCCAGGAATCGCCAGGCCAGGTTTCGTGGCCTGGCTGGCCGGGGCCGGGAATCGACTGCCAGTCCCACAGGCGTTTGCCGTCGGTGATTCTGAAGGCGCTGACCAGACCGATCGTGCCGTCATCGCCGCCGCCGGTGCCGACGATGATCGCGTTCTTGTAGACATACGCGGCCATCGAATAAAAGCTGTTACTCGTATCCCGGCAGCCCTGCACGTTCCACAGTTCCTTGCCCGTGGCCGCGGCGAGAGCGATCACACGGCAGTCCTGTGTTGCGATGAACACTTTGCCGTCCGTCAGGCCAACGCCCCGGTTCACGGCATAGAGCAGCACATATTTCGGGTTGTAGGGAGTCTGCCAGAGCAGCTTGCCGTCGCTCGCATTCAGCGCGAGGACACCGTCGTGCGGCGTGGACAGGTACATCGTGCCATTCCAGACAATCGGCGACGCCTCCTGTTCTCCGTCATCGGCGATATCGGTTCTCCACGCCGTGCGTAGAGTGGCGACATTGGTCTTGTCGATTTGAGGCAGCGCGGTATAGCGATTTCCGGCATAGGTTTTGGCGGGCAGCAGCCAGTCGGCGTCATCCTTCCCCGCGTTTAACAGAGTGCCGGCGCCCGGTGAGCGTTGCGCAGCGTTCGACGCAGATGCCATTGTCGCTACGCCTACGCCCACGAGCGTCATGCAGAGCAGCCACGTGCTGCGTCGCTGCGCTCGCAGGCGTTGATGGGTGGTATCCATCAGTGCGA
>JAXDQI010000130.1:0-3661 GCA_034667965.1 Gammaproteobacteria bacterium | reverse complement strand
AGAGGTGACTTGGATGAAGGAATATTCGTCATCGATCTGATGTTCCAAGGTTCCGATAACAAGCACGATACGTCTAGTGGAAGGAGCAGTGGAGACGGTTTTGCCATCTGCGACACGCCGTTCAACTGGGGACCGCACACCACTCACGTCAGCCTTCAGATTTGTGCGTTGTAGCACGACTCAGTTTTTGTTCGCCATACCCTGATCAGGGTAACCGGATGCCGGCAGCAGAATGATGCAAGACTCGGCATGACCCGATCCCAGATGCCTGCTTGACGTGCTACATAGGTAGCTCATATGATGCTACGTGCGTAGCTGTTAAGCGGCGCCGCCCTGATGAAGAGACCATCTCCGGACAAGCTGCCACGCCGTGAGCGCGAGGTGATGGACGCCATCTTCGCCCTTCGCAAGCGTGCCTCGGCTGAAGAGATTCGCGCGCGACTCAGCCAGCCGCCGAGCTACTCGGCCGTCCGCGCCATGTTGGTACGGCTCGAAAACAAGGGCTTCCTGAAGCACGAGTTGGACGGTGTTCGCTACCTGTACTCGGCGACGACGTCGCCGCGTACTGCCAGACGTGCCGTCCTCAAAAAGTACCTCCGCACGTTCTTCGGCGGGTCGCTGGGCCAGATGATAACCGCGCTCGTCCGGCAGGAACAGTGGACGGACGAGGAGCTCGATGCGCTTCGCGCGGAAATCGAACGGGTACGCAAAGAAAGGAAACGACCATGACGAGTGTGCTGGCGGACCTGGCTGTCGCGATCGGCGCTTCCATCGAACTGTCCGTGCTCACGAAAGCACAGTCATTCACGTTTTCGCCGACGTGCCATACACGTGGCGAGACACATGCGAGCTTCGGTGCGCCACCAAATGAGAATTAAGGTTCACGGAGTCTTCTTCGTCGCCAGCAGAATCGTCTGCGGCGTCGGTAAAGCGTGGGTGGAGACGTCTCTGAACCCGGCATCTTCGAGTTGCTGTCGCAGTTCCTCAAAGGTGTACGCGTCCCCGCTCGGTGTGCCGGCGAGCATGGTCAGGCTGAAGCCGGCCGGAATTGGCGGCGAGACGCGGTCGGGGTTCGGCACGAATTCAAGCACGGCAATCCGGCCGCCAGGCTTCAGGGCGGCGTTGATTTTCCGCAGAAACTGCGTGCACGTCGCCGCATCGAAGTGATGGAGGAAATTCGTAACCAGCGCGACGTCATAGCCCCCGCCAAAGTCCACCTTGAACGCGTCGCCGGCGATTGTGCGATAGCGGTCCTGCACCCCATTGGCCCGCGCATTGTCCTCCGCGACCGTCAGGACCGGCGCCCAGTCGACGGCCACGATTTCCGCACGCGGATTGCGCTGGGCCACGGTGATGCCGAACATGCCGTGCCCGGCCGCGAGATCGAGCACGCGGATCGTACCTGTTGACGAACCGGCAACCAGATCGGCGATCGCGTGCGCAGCCGGCACCATCATCGGAGCCATCGCGCGCGCGAATTCCACCCAGATCGGATTCTCGTCGGCGACCATGTCGCCAGTGGCCGCCACGCCGCCGCGCCGCACGGCGTCGGCCAGGTTGTCGAAATTCGTGCGCAGTTCCGGAAGGAGGAGGAACTGTGCTGTCGTGCCGAGATACGCCGGCGACCGCTTGCTCAGAAATGCCGCCGACGCCGGCGTCAACCGATACCCGCCGTCAGACTTCTGCAGCAGGCCTAGGACGGTCAGGTAGTCGCACAGGATCCGCGCGCCGCGCTCACTGGCGCCACTGCGCTTCGCCACCGCCACCGCTGTATGGGCGCCCTCGTCGATGGCTGTGAAAAAGTCGAGGTCAATCGCGCTTTTGAGCGCCGCGGAGCGCTGGTAGGCGAACAGCGTGTCGAAAATCAGGTCTGCAGACGGCATGGTGGGCGGCGGCATCTCGGCTCCTTGTGCGTGGAAACGATCTCTAGTGTAGCGTCCGTCTGCCGCGCGCGTGAGCTGATAGAACTTCGCACGCCGGTTGTGATCCCGACACGCCCCATGCGGACGACGTGTCGTCGCGAGTCCCTCGCGTCACTCTGATCTCAGCGTCGACGCGTCGCGTCAGCGGGGTGGTGTGTAGCCGTCGAGCGACGGTCCGCCGACATAGAACATGCGCCAATCAGGACCGTCCGGCCGACCATTTGGTCCTGTCTTCCCGTACGCCGGACTCGTGGCCGCCAGAAACTTTCCAGCCCTGAGCGTATCGTCGTGGATCTTGGTAAACATCGCATGCCACGCTGGAGAAGTGTTCGCAAGCCCGGTGAAGTTCCCGAGGTCGCCGTTTGATGCCCACAGCGCATCCACACCAGGCACCCGTGCGATGTCGTAGGCATTCTCAACGCCCACCGGCGTTTCAATCTGGACCACCACCAGCATGTTGTCGTTGATCGTCTGCCGATAGTTGACGCCGTTGACACCCCAGATGGACCCGGCTTGATTGCGGCCCAGGCTGCGGCGCCCTTCGGGCGGATAGCGCATGTACTTGGCCGCCGCCCACGCCTGTTCGACGGTGTCCACCGTCGGCGCGATGATGCCCAGCGCGCCGATGTCGCCGGCCTTTTGCAGGGTGCTTTCCAGGACATCCGCCACCCGGATGATTGGCGTGCCGACCCGCGGGCAGGCGGCAATCATCGCTTCGATATCCGCAAACGACATCGTGCTGTGCTGCATCTCCAGGAAGATGTAGTCGTAGTGAGGCGCCACTTCGCAGTACTTCTTGGGATCTCGGGTATCGATCGCGAACGTGTTGATTTGTCCGCCATCGAGCAGCTTCTGTTTCGCCTTGTTGTAGAGGGGCGCCGATGGGTTGTTCAAGCTTGCTCGCACGGCCCACCCCTGAGGCTTCGCCGCGTTCGCGGCTTGAGCCGGCGACGGCGGTGTCGCTTGTCCGCCAAGAGCGGCAGGCCAGGCGAGCGTGACCACGGCGAGGATCGCGGCCGCAATCGGCAACCCTCGCCGAAGGATTCTTGAGATCTCCCGTTGAGAACGGAAATAGACCATTACGTTTTCTCCTACTTGGCGTGGCGCTTGAGCTTGCCGACGGGATACACTTCGACGCCGTAAACCACGCCGTTTCTGTCGGCGGTGATGCCTTCCGGCGAGGTCGACACAATTTTTCCATCCTGCGGCAGCGGATCCGGAATATAGGCGGTGACGACGCCGGTCTTTGCGCTGCCGATTCGAATGCCTCGGGACACGCCCGGGTTGTACCCATAGGCCTCCGGCTTCTGCGACTGTGATTCGGAGTCGCCAACGTACAGGACGTCGTTCTTGTCGATATACACGCCGCTCGGCCGCCCGAACTGCTTCCACTCGGCGATGAAATCACCGTTCTGGCTGAAGATTTCGACGCGGTTATTCGTCCGGTCGGCGACGAACAGGCGTCCCTGAGAATCCAGGGCGAGCGAGTGCGGCTGGCTCAAATCTCCAGGGCCCGCGCCCAATTTCCCCCACGACTTGAGCAGTTTCCCGGTGGAATCGAACCTGAAGATGCGGGGATTGCCGCCGCCGTGGCCCTGGCTGACGAAGACGTCGCCGTTCGGCGCCACGATCACGTCATTCGGTTGGAAGAAATAGTCGGGTTCCGCTGCCCCGCCTGGCTTGCCAATGGTCATCAGGACTTTGCCGTCGGGGCTGAACTTGATGATCTGGTGCCCTTT
>JAXDQI010000129.1:0-2561 GCA_034667965.1 Gammaproteobacteria bacterium | reverse complement strand
GTCCGTCCACTTCTTGACGTCGCCGCGGAAGAATTCCTGGAACGCCGGTTCCTGCGGTCATGCGGCATGACAGAAAAGGCAGTCGCATGATCGACCATGGCTACCAGACCCGCACCTGGGAGGAGCTTAAGGCCGAAACGCTGGCGCGCGCGGAGCGCGGCGCGTATCCGCTGTTTGCGATCAGCTTCGACGATGCCCGCGCTGCTTTGGCGATGATCCACGACCTGGATCCCGAAGCCTGGGGCGCTGCATGGATGGCGGTGGGCGACCGTCATGGCGAGCGCGCGCAGGCGCTGGAAGCGAGCGATACCGCCGGCGCGGCGCAAGCCTACCTCGCCGCTTGGCGGCTCTACACGTTCGGCCGCTGGCCGGTGATGTCCTCGCCGAAGAAGGTCGAGAGCTATGCGAAGGCGCAAGCCGCGTTCGCGGCCTATGGGCGGCTGGTGACGCCAGCCATCGAGCCGCTGTCGATCCCGTTCGAGGGTCGCGACATCAAGCTCTGGCTGCAAAAGCCCGCCGGCATCGCCCGGCCGCCGGTGACCATCAATATCGGCGGCAGCGACCTCTGGAAGGACTCGGTCGCGATCCAGGCGCGCGGGTTTCTCCCGCACGGGATCGCCGCCATCGCCGTCGACAAGCCCGGCACCGCCGACGCGCCGGTGCCGGTGCGGCCAGGCTCCGAGCGCATGATCTCGGCGATCATCGACCACGTCCAGTCGCGCGCCGATCTCGACGGCCGCCGCATTATCGTGCGCGGCCAGAGCTGGGGCAGCTACTGGTCCGCGCGCGCCGCCTATGCGGAACGCGCCCGGCTCAAGGGCGCGGTGTTCCAGAGCGGCCCTGTTCACCGCTATTTCCAGCGCGAATGGCAGCAGGAGGCGTTCAAGACCCGGGAGTTCCTGTTCGACTACGTGCCGTCGCGGCTGCACATGCTCGGCGTTGCCTCGATCGAGGAGGCCTTCGCCGTGATGCCGTCGCTCTCGCTGCTGGATGGGGGCCTGATCGAGCAGCCGACGCCGCCGATGCTGCTGATCGGCGGCGCCAGGGATACCCAGGTGCCGTTCTCCGATTTCGTGCTGATGCTCGAGCATGGCAGCCCCAAGCATGCCTGGGTCAACCCGGCCGGCCAAACCATGGGCCGCTCGCCCACGGTGAAGGACGATGACATCTTCCACGAGGTCGTGGTGCCGTGGGTGCGGCATCAGTTCGGCCGGTAGAGCATGATCCCGAAAAGTTGCAGACTTTTCGGATAAGATCATGCGACCGAACAGAGCATGATCCCGAAAAGTTGCAGACTTTTCGGATAAGATCATGCGACCGAACAAATACTTAGAGCGAAATCACGATTCAATCTGAGCGGATTTCCCTCTAGGCGTCACTCGACCTTCAGCCCGGCGGCGCGGATCACCTCGCTCCAGTGGCGCGAGTCGGTGCGGATCAGTTCCGCATAGGCTTCCGGCGTGCTGGCGATCGACTGCATCATCTGCTGCGCCAGGAACGTCTTGCGGAAGTCGTCCGCTTCGATGATACGGCGGACGTCAGCGTTGATCCGGACGATGACGTCGCGCGGGGTACCGCCGGTCGCGAACAGGCCGAACCAGGATCGCGCTTCGAAACCCGGCAGCCCGCCTTCGGCCACCGTCGGCAGGTCGGGATAGTCGGGCAGCCGCTCCGGGCTGCCGATGCCGAGCAGCTTGAGGTTGCCGGACTTCCATGACGGCAGCGCCGAGCCGAAACTCACGAACATGAGCTGGATGTGCCCGGCGATGACGTCGGTCATGGCGGGGGCGGCGCCGCGATAATGCACCGCGGTAAGGCGCACCCCAGCCTGCGCCTCCAGCGCCTCCATATTGAGGTGCCCGGCGGAGCCGAGTCCGAAGGTACCGTAGTTCAGCACGCCGGGCTTGGTCTTCGCGAGCGCAAGCAGCCCTGGCACGCTGTCGGCGGCGAGGGACGGATGCGCGACCAGCGCCTGGTGGAGTACGGTGAGTCCGGTGATCGGCTCGAAATCCTTGATCGGGTCGTAACTGAGCTTGCGGTAGAGGTGCGGATTCACCGTGAAGGTCACGTCTGGCCCGAGCCGGAGGGTGTGGCCGTCGGGCGCGGCCTTGGCGACGTATTCGGCGGCGAGCTGGGTGTTGCCGCCGGGCTTGTTCTCGACGATGACCTGCTGGTTCCAGGACTTCGCCAATTGCCCCGCGACTGCGCGGGCGGTGGCATCCGCTGCGCCGCCTGCCGCCGAGGTCACGATGATGCTCACCGGCCTGGTCGGAAAGGTCTGCGCATTCGCCGAGGCCGCGCAGCCGAGGAGTCCGATCACTGCGAGCAGGAAATGTTTCATCATATCGCCGTACCGCGTCTCCCAGCGCGCGTTTTATTGTCCGACGCGCGTCAATTTCCCGAACAAGGTCTCCGCCATCCAGTCGGCGGTCAACGGACGGAATTGTAACTGATTTGAATCAGACGTGGTTGCCTTTCTCATCTGCACACAAGCGCACTAGTGCCGCCGATTTGAAATTCCTGCACCCGTGACGCGAGTCCACCTCAGGAATTTCAAATCG
>JAXDQI010000128.1:0-20930 GCA_034667965.1 Gammaproteobacteria bacterium | reverse complement strand
CAGCCGGCCGATCATGGCCTCCACCCGCGCCCGCACCTGTTCATTTTTCTGCAGGAGATTGGCCCGTTCGGATGTCAGGGTTTCCTGGCGCTGACGCAAAGCCCGATTCTCCTCCTTGATCTGACCGACGGTTGCAATCAGGTCTTCAAGCCGCTTTTCCAAGCGCCGCAGTTCGAGTTCCACCGCGGATTTAGGGGTGCTTTCATTCATGGTTCCCAATATAGAACGCGGCATAACGCAATGCAAAGGCGGCTCCAAACACCCAAGGACGTCGCTTGCGGTATTATTCCGACCCTATGATGTCGGATATTCGATTCCAGGATTTCGAGGACGTGCTGGCCGCCGCGGGCAGCATGGCCGATGCCGCCGAGGCTCATGGGTCGCTATGCGGCGCGCTATGTTCAATGTCGCCTTACAAAATGCAGGATTGGGTCAACGAGATCCTACCGGATGGGGCGTCCCTTTCGGACGAATCGTCGGCAATGATCGAAAGAGTGTTCGCCGCGACCGCGACCTCGTTCGGCGAGCAGGGGATGGAGTTCGAACCCCTCCTGCCCGACGACGAGCAGCCGCTCAATGGGCGCGCGAACGCGCTGGCGCTATGGTGCACCGGATTTTTGTACGGCCTGGGCACGGGCCAGATTTCGGACCTCGAGGGGCTCAATGGCGAGGTCGGCGAAATCGTCAGGGATTTCACTGAAATCTCCCGGGCCACCGGCGACGACGCGGACGCGGACGAATCCAACGAGCAGGCCTATGCGGAACTCGTCGAATTCATTAGGGTGGCGGCTCAGGTCGTCTTCGAAGAATTGCTTCCCCTACGCAGGCAGGTTTATCCGACGGTTCAGCAGCGGCTGCACTAGCGAAGTCATGGATACCAAGGAGTTTACGCGCCGCAGGCGGCAGTTCATGCGTATGATCGGCAGGGACGCGATCGCGATTCTTCCCGCGGCTCCGGTGCGCCATCGCAACGGCGACATCGAGTACGCCTATCGGCAGGACAGTCATTTCCATTATCTCACCGGATTTCCGGAGCCCGACGCGGTCGCCGTCCTGGTGCCGGGGCGGGCACATGCCGAGTACCTGTTGTTTGTCAGAGAGCGCGATCCCGCGCGAGAGGCATGGGACGGTCCGCGGGCCGGAACCGAGGGCGCTGTGCTGCGCTTCGGAGCGGATGACGCCTTCCCGATCGCGGACATCGATGAAATCCTGCCCGGCCTCATCGAACAGCGCGCACAGATTTTCTACTCCATGGGTACGCATCTGGATTTCGATCCCCATGTACTGGGATGGGTGAACGGCCTCAAGAGCCATGCGCGGGAGCGCGCGGGCGGGGCAGGGGAGTTTGTTGCGCTGAATCATGTGCTGGACGACATGCGTCTTTATAAAAGCCGCGCCGAGCGCTCGAGCCTCAAGCGTGCGGCGGAGATCGGTGTTCACGCCCATCGCAGAGCCATGCGCTTCGCACGTCCGGGACGGATGGAATACGAGGTGATGGCGGAGGTGGTGCACGAGTTTCGCTCGCACAACGCCGAATTGTCCTATACGCCCATCGTTGCGGGCGGCGCCAATGCGTGCATTATGCACTATCGCGCCAATGATCAACGCCTATGCGACGGCGACCTCCTGTTGTTGGATGCGGGCTGCGAACATGATTACTACGCCTCCGACATCACGAGAACCTTTCCGGTCAGCGGCCGCTTTACCCCGGCGCAACGCGCTGTTTACGAGGTGGTACTCGATGCGCAGGCGGCGGCCATCGACAAGGTTCGCGCCGGGAACCATTGGAATCAGCCGCACGAGGCTGCCGTCCGCGTGATAACGCAGGGTCTGGTCAAACTGGGATTCCTCAAGGGGCCTTTGACGCGCCTCCTCAAAGAGAAGGCTTACCAACCATTTTTCAATCACCGCACCGGTCACTGGCTGGGCATCGACGTGCACGACGTCGGCGATTACAAGGTGGGTGGCGAGTGGCGCGTGCTCGAACCGGGAATGACCTTGACCGTCGAGCCCGGCATCTACATTCGACCGTCGCCGCGCCTTCCGAAAGAATTCTGGAACATCGGCATCCGAATCGAGGACGATGTGCTGGTGACCAGGAGCGCTCCGGAGGTGCTGACCGCCGCACTGGAGAAGACCCCGGAGGCGGTCGAGCGTCTGGCGTCTGCCGCATGAGCGAGATGGTCGATATCGCAATCGTCGGCGGCGGAATGGTTGGTGCGAGTCTTGCCGTCTCGCTCGAGGGGTTGGGGCTCCGCGTCGCGGTGATCGAAGCGGTTCCTCACGATTCCGCCTCACAGCCCAGCTTCGATGAGCGCACCACGGCGTTGTCCAACGGCAGCCGCCGCATTCTGGAAACCTTGGGGCTGTGGTCGGCGGTGTCCGGGGCAGCCACTCCCATACGGAAAATTCACGTCTCGGATCAAGGCCGGTTCGGCTTTGCCCGCGTGGACGCGGCGGAACAGGGATTGGCCGCCATGGGCTATGTGGTGCCGAACCGTTCGTTGGGGACCGCGTTATGGACGAGGCTCTCCCGGAGCGAGGGCGTACGCGTCTTCTGCCCGGCCCAGGTGATGCGGGTCCATGCCACGGATCGCTCGGTGGAACTGGTCATCTCGACCGACGTGACCATCGAGGCGCGTCTCGTCGTCGCCGCGGATGGTGCGCAATCGGCGGTGCGCGCCGCCTTCGGAGTCGCCGCGGAAGTACGCGACTACGAGCAGACGGCGGTGATCACGACGGTGCTGCCGCAGCGCTTCCACGACTACGTCGCCTATGAGCGTTTCACGGCCACCGGCCCCATGGCCTTGTTGCCGCTCGCCGACGGACGGTGCACGTTGGTATTGACCCTCAAGCCTGATGTTGCGAACGCGGCAATGGCATGGTCCGATGAAGACTTCATCGCCGAGGTGCAGCGCCGCTTTGGATTTCGTCTGGGACGATTCCTCAAGGTGGGTCGACGTGTGCCGTACCCGCTGTCGTTGAGCCGTTCCGAACGCTTGAGCTCCGGACGCTGCGTCATCGTCGGGAATGCCGCGCAGGGGCTGCATCCGGTCGCGGGCATGGGCTTCAATTTGGGGCTGCGCGATGTCGCGAGCCTGGCGGAACTCGTTGCCGATCGCCAACGCGTGCCGCAAGCCGACGTCGGGGACGGGGCGGTGCAGGCCGACTATGATGCGTGGCGCGCGGCGGACCGGCGCGGCATCATTGCCTTTACGGATGGACTGATCCGCGTGTTCTCGAATCCGTTGGGTGCTGTGCGACGACTGCGGAATTTGGGACTGCTCGCTTTCGACGTGCTGCCGCCCGCCAAGTCGGCCTTGTCACGCCTGAGCACGGGCGCGTCGGGCCGCATCCCTAAGCTGGCGCGCGGGGTCGAGCTGAGATGACACTTCCGGTTACGGGCGGAGCCCCCATGCTTCGGCGCGCGCAGGGTCGCGATTTCGACTTTCTCATCGTGGGCGGCGGCATTACGGGCTGTGTCATGGCGAGCCTGCTGGTGAGCCGGAAGCTGGCGGCACCCGGCCGGGTGGCTGTCATCGCAAACGGCGCGGTGCCCGCGGCGGTTCCGGTGGTTGCGGATTCCGAATGGGACCTCCGGGTATTTGCATTGAGCCGGGCGTCGCAGCGTCTGCTCACAATTTGCGGCGCGTGGCAACTTCTGCCCACGCAGAAATTCAATGCCTATGAACGCATGTGCGTATGGGATGCGCGGGGCGGCCACCCGCTGGGCGGCACACCGCGGGGCGGAGAACTTCAGGGACCGGGCTCGTTGAGTTTCGATTGCGCGGAGCTGGGAGAGCCCAACCTTGGGTACATCGCCGAGGGCCGCTCGTTGCAGACGCAGTGCCACCGCGCGGCGCTGGCTGCCGGCGTCGCATTCCTCGATGCGGGAATCCAGGCGATTGAAGTCGACGAGGCTCACGTGCACCTCAGCTTGAGCGATGGCCGGGAACTTCAGGGCCAGTTGTTGATCGCGGCCGACGGTGCCGATTCGACGGCCCGCAAGCTCCTCGGTATCGAAACCGCGGGTCACGCCTATCATCAAGACGCGCTGGTAGCGCATGTGCGCACGGCGAAATCGCACCGAAACACCGCGTGGCAGCGATTTCTGCCCACCGGTCCCCTGGCGTTTCTTCCGCTTCCCGACGGCCGCTCGTCGATCGTGTGGAGCACGGCGCGCCCGGAGGCCCGCCGGCTGCGCTCGCTCGACGCGGCCGCCTTCGGCGCGGAACTTGACCTGGCGAGCGCCGAGGTTCTCGGCTCATGCGAAGTGACGACGCCCATCGCGAGCTTTCCGCTCAGGCTGCAATATGCGTTGGACTATGCGCGGCCGCGCGCGGTGCTGGTCGGCGACGCCGCACATGCCGTCCATCCGTTGGCCGGTCAAGGACTCAATCTGGGGCTTCTCGATTGCGCGGTGCTCGCGGAGGTTCTTGGCGGCGATTTGAATGGCGCCGGCAGCGTCGACCTCGGCAGCTCCGTCCGTTTCGGCGAGCACAAATTGTTGCGCCGCTATGAGCGCCGCCGGAAATCCGAGAATCTCCTGGCCGCCACGGCGTTTGACGGCTTGGAGCGGTTGTTCTCGAGCGACAACCCGGCCCTGGCACGATTGCGCATCGCGGGACTGGGAGCGGTGGGTCGGGTTCCGTTCATCAAGCGCGAATTCGCGACCCGGGCGTTGGGTTTGAGCGGCGACGTGCCGGCCTTCTTGAAGTCAATGAACTAAAGCAGGTCGATCTTGGCCGCGCAGATGAAATCGTTGTGCGACAAACCGCCGATGGCATGAGTCGCGTAGGTGACGCGGCAATAGTTGTAGCCGAGTTCCAGATCGGGATGATGGTCCTCGATGTTCGCGATGTGCGCGACCGCGTTGACGAAACTCATCGTGCGGTAAAAATCCCTGAACTTGTATGCGCGTTTCAGACTCTTGGAGTCTTCACCGATCCGCCAATCCCCGTGAAGCTGGCCGAGCAGGGCGGCGGCCTCGGCGGGCGACAGGGGCGGCATCCCGCCTTCACAAGGGACGCATTTCCGGGCGGACAATTCAGTCATGCCGAAATCCGAGTGTACGTGCGTTCGATGTAGCGTTCGACCAGATCCTGAAACTCTTCGGCGATACGGTCACCCTTGAGTGTCACCGTCTTGGCACCATCTTCATAAACCGGAGCGACCGGATGCTCTCCCGTTCCCGGCAGGCTGATGCCGATATTCGCATGCTTGCTCTCACCCGGTCCGTTGACCACGCATCCCATGACGGCGACGGTCATGTCCTCCACCCCGGTCCGCTGCTTGCGCCACTCCGGCATGCGATGGCGGATATGGCTTTGGATCTTTTGCGCCAGTTCCTGGAAATAGGTGCTGGTGGTACGGCCGCAGCCAGGGCAGGCGATGACCATGGGCGTGAACGCGCGCAGGCCCATGGTCTGAAGAATTTCCTGCGCGACGATGACTTCCTGGGTGCGATCGCCGTTGGGCTCCGGCGTCAAGGAGACGCGGATGGTGTCGCCGATGCCTTGCTGCAACAGCACCGACATCGCAGCCGTGGACGCAACGATGCCCTTGCTGCCCATACCGGCCTCGGTCAGACCCAGATGCAGCGGGTAACCGCATCGAGCAGCGAGATTCCGGTACACGGCGATGAGATCCTGAACGCCGCTGACCTTGGCGCTGATGACGATCTTGTTCGCCCCCAAGCCGAGCTCTTCGGCCCGCCTGGCGCTGTCGAGAGCCGAGACGACGATGGCTTCGCGCATGACATCGATGGCCGGCAATGGTGCGGCAAGCTTGGAATTCTCGTCCATCATGCGCGTGAGCAGATCCTGGTCGAGACTGCCCCAATTGACTCCGATGCGCACCGGCTTGTCGAATTTGCAGGCGGTCTCGATCATTTCCGCGAACTGCGGGTCGCGCTTGCTGCCCCTTCCCACGTTCCCCGGATTGATCCTGAGCTTCGCCAGCGCTTCGGCGCAGGCGGGGTGCGCCTTGAGGAGCTTGTGGCCGTTGAAATGGAAATCGCCGACCAAGGGCGTGCCTATCCCCGCCGCATCCAGACGCTCGCGGATATGCGGCACGGCTGCGGCGGATTCGTCGTTGTTGACGGTGACCCGGACAATTTCGGACCCGGATCGGGCCAGCGCCTTGACCTGCGCCACCGTGCCGTCGATATCGGCCGTGTCGGTATTGGTCATGGATTGAACGACAATGGGAGCGGATCCGCCGATGGTCACATTGCCCACACGTACGGCCGAAGATTTTCTGCGTGCACTCATGTCTATATTCTACCTCATCGGCATAATGCGGCCATGGCGGCCAGAATCGTTTATTCCACGGGCATCGGGAGTTTGTGCCCCAATTGCCGCAGGGCGGTGAAAAACTGCGTTTGTCCCAAGGGAGCCCCGGGCGCCGCCAAACCCGGTGCCGTCCGCGTGGGAAGGGAGGTCAAGGGGCGGGCAGGCAAGGGGGTTACGATCGTGACCGGCCTGCCCTTGGGCCCGGCGGACATCGATGCGCTCGCCACCCGTCTGAAGAAGCGCTGTGGCTCGGGCGGCACGGTGCGCGACGGCGTCATCGAGATCCAAGGCGATCATCGCGATGTCGTCGTGGCGGAATTGACAAAGCTGGGTTGGCCGGCCAAGAAATCAGGGGGCTAGACGAGTATCGATTACCCGACAGATGAGTATCGATTGCCCGACAAATGCGGAACGCGGTCGAGAATCTCGCCGCGCCTGCGCATACAATGCCGGTCCTGATGGAATGCTGGTCCTGATGGAGAGAGAGAAACCGATCGGAATGACGCGCTTGCTGCGCGCGTTCGGCTATTCCCGTCAGGGCTTCATGCATGCATGGCGTGAAGAGGCTTCGTTTCGCCAGGAGGTGGGCCTCTCGGCCTTGGTGATCCCTCTCGGCGTGTTCCTCGGTCGCTCGGGCGTCGAAAGGGCGTTGCTCGTGTCCCCGATGCTGCTGATTTTAGTGGTCGAAATATTGAATAGCGCCGTCGAGGCCGTGGTGGATCGATCCGGCACCGATCGCCATCCGCTCGCCGGCATGGCGAAAGACATGGGATCGGCCGCCGTCATGCTGAGTTTCGTCATCCTAGGAACCGTCTGGCTGCTCGTCTTGTCGGATCACGGACCCTGAACAACATTAGGAGCGGCATGCCGCGTATTCTCCTGCTTTTGCCTTTATTTCTCCTATGCAATGCGCAAGTGGCGGGTGCGACCCTGCCCCGGACGCCGGGCACACAGGCCAATTGGTCGCAGACGCTGGAACGCATAGCGAGCGGCGTGGTGACGATTCAGATCGACAGCACGCGTGCCTTCGACACCGAGTGGAACACGTCGGCCCAGGCCACGGGCTTCGTGATCGACGCGAAACGCGGCCTCATTCTCACGAACCGGCATGTGGTTACACCCGGCCCGGTGACCGCGCAGGCGACTTTTCAAAACCGCGAGGAGGTGCAACTCTATCCGGTGTATCGCGACCCCGTGCACGATTTCGGCATCTATCGCTACGACCCGGCCAAGCTCAAGTTCATACAACCGACCGAGCTACCTCTATATCCAATCGGCGCCGAGATCGGCCGGGAAATACGCGTGGTCGGAAACGATGCGGGCGAACAATTGTCGATTCTCTCCGGCACGCTGGCACGGCTGGATCGTGAAGCGCCGGAATACGGCTACGGCAAGTACAACGACTTCAACACGTTCTACTATCAAGCGGCGTCCGGCACGTCCGGGGGCTCTTCGGGGTCGCCCGTGATCGACATCGATGGCCGGGTCGTGGCGCTCAATGCCGGGGGGGCGACCGGTGCCGCGTCGAGCTTCTATCTGCCGTTGACCGCGGTGGTCAGAGCGCTGCGGTTCATCGACGCAGGCGTTCCGGTCCCGCGGGGGACCCTCGAATCCGTATTCAAATACACGCCCTACGATGAATTGCGCCGGCTCGGACTCAACCCCGGCACGGAGGCCCGGATGCGGAGCCGATATCCGAAGTTGACGGGCATGCTGGTGGTCAACGACGTGCAGCCCGGCTCCCCCGCGGACGGCGTCTTGTCGCCCGGCGATATCTTGGTGTCCATCGACGGCAAGCCGGTGCCCGAGTTCTTCGCGCTGGAAGAAGTGCTCGACGAACACGTGGGGCGGCAGGTCATCGTCGAGGTGCAACGGGGCAATTCCACGCTGCAACATGCTCTCGACGTGCAATCGCTGGGCGCCATCACCGCCGATGAGTACATCGAATTCGGCGAGGCGGTGGTGCATACGCTCTCGTACCAGCAGGCCCGGCACTACAATCTTCCGATCAAAGGTGTGTATGTGGCTAATCCCGGATATGTGTTCGGCAGCGCCGGAATTCCGCGCGGCGCGCTGTTGAGTTCCTTCAACGGCAAGAAAGTCGAGGCGTTGGCCGATTTTGAAGCGGCGCTCGCCGGTCTCGCCGACGGCGCACGGGCACCGGTGCGCTACGTGACCCTGGAGGATCCGCGTGCCGCGCAGCTGAAGGTTATCCGGATGGACCGGCGCTGGTTTCCCGCGCGCAAGTGCAAGCGCGACGATGTGTCGGGAATCTGGCCGTGCGTCGGCATCAAGGCGGGGCCGGCACCGTCGGCCGTGCCGCCCGCGGCCACTCAGTTTGCGAAGACCGGCGACGTGCGCATCGACAAACTGGCTCCCTCGTTGGTCATGGTGACATTCGACATGCCGTATTCGGTGTCCGGCGTCACCGAAAAGAACTATCACGGCACGGGCCTCATCGTCGATACGGAGCGCGGCTTCGTGGTCGTGGACCGGAACACGGTCCCGCTCGCCTTGGGCGATGTACGCATCACCTTCAACGGCACCGTGGAGGTTCCCGGCAAGGTGGAATTCATTCATCCTCTGCATAATCTTGCGGTCGTTTCGTACGATCCGAAGTCCATCGGCAATACCCCCGTGCGGGCGGCCACTCTACGCGTCAAGGACCTCGCCGCCGGCGACGACGCGTGGGTGGTGGGGCAGCGCAGCGATTCTAAAATCATGTCGCAGCGGACCCAGGTGTCCAGCGTCGATGCGGTCGCGTTTCCCTTGTCGCGCACCCTGCGGTTTCGCGACAGCAATCTGGAGGCCGTGAGCCTGGTCAATGCGCCCAATGATTTCGACGGCGTTCTCGCGGACGACAAGGGCGACGTGCTCGCGCTCTGGTCGAGCTTCGCGTTCGAGACCCAGCGCGATCTCGAGCAGGTGAATCGCGGCATTCCCGCCGATCTGATCGCCGAAATGATCAGGGTGGTGGCGGACGGGCGGCAGCTATTTTCGTTCGAGGCAGAGTTCGATTTGGAATCCCTGGCCAATGCCCGCAAGCTGGGCTTGCCGGACGAGTGGGTGCGGCGCTTCGAAGATCACAATCCGCATCGACGGCAGGTGCTGGCCATCGATCGCTTGGCGGCGGGGTCACCGGCGGCAGCGCTGCTCGAACCCGGTGATCTGCTGCTGGCGATCGACGGCGTGATCGTGAACCGTTTTCGCGAAGTGGAGCGTGCGGTTCAGACGCCGACCGTGGCGGTGACGGTGTGGCGCGATGGTGCGGAGAAGAAGCTGCAGATGCAGACGGTGGCGCTGAACGGCCGCGACATCGACCGTGTCGTGATCTGGGCGGGAGCCACGCTGCAGGCTCCGCATCGCGCCATGGCCGTGCAGCGCGGCATCGCGCCATTCGGGGTATTCGTCTCGTTCTTCTTCTACGGGTCGCCCGCGACGCACTACGGCTTATATGCGGGGCGCCGCATCACGGAGGTGGACGGACAAGCCACGGCCGATCTGGATGCGTTCATCAAGGTGGTACGCGGCAAACCTGATCGTGCCTCGCTGCGCCTGAAGACGGTGAGTTGGAATGGCCAGACCGATGTCATTACGCTCAAGCTCGACAAGCATTATTGGCCTTCATATGAACTCGAGCGGCAGGGCGACGGCAGTTGGAGGCGCACCGATCTGGATCCGCCCGACCCGTCGTTGGCGGCAGCCGCCACGCCGGCGGCGGGTTAGGAGCATCTGGAAACTGATGCCTACCTGTAGCCAAATGACGACAGTCCGCGACGCAACCCGTCAGGATCTGCCCGAGATTTTGAGCATCTACAATGAAGTCATCCGGAACTCGACGGCGGTCTATTCCGAGATCGAATTCACCCCCGCCCGGGGCCATAGTTGGCTCGAAGCGAAGGCCGAACAGGGCTTTCCGTTCATCGTGGCGCAAGACGACATGGGCATCGTTGGATTCGGGACCTTAGGTGAGTTCCGTGCGTGGCCCTGTTATCGGAACACCGTGGAACACAGCGTCCACATCCGGTCGGATCGACGCGGCCTAGGCCTCGGCCGCACGCTGCTGCTCGAACTCATAGCCCGCTCCAAGACCATGCAAAAGCACGTGATGATCGCGGGAATCGACGCGGACAATGCGGCTTCCATCGGGCTGCACCGAAGCCTCGGTTTCCGGCAGGTGGGCCACTTCCACGAAGTGGGATTCAAATTCGGGCGCTGGCTCGATCTTAAGTTCCTGGAGCTCTCACTCTGACCCGCGGACCCTCTGAAGGGCGGTCGAATACACAAAAATCTCGGCAAAAATCGGCACTAGAGCACAGTTGCCCCCACTCATAGACGATGCGGCGTTTGCTCGTATCGCAGTCTTGATATCATGCGCCCCGTGGTAAGAGCTACACAGACAGAAATCGAAGAAGCCGTGGAGGCGCTGCGTGCCGGCGATCTGGTGGTATTCCCCACGGAAACCGTTTACGGACTGGGCTCCAATGCGTCGGATCCGGCGGCGGTGCGCAAGATTTTCGAGGTCAAGGGGCGTCCCGCGGACCATCCCGTGATCGTTCACTTGGACAATCCGCGGTATTTGCATCGGTGGGTATCGGACATGCCGGCCGCAGCGGAGAAGCTGGCGGCCAGGTTCTGGCCGGGCCCTCTGACGTTGATTTTGCCGAAAGCCGAGAAGGTGAACGATATCGTCACGGGCGGCCAGGACAGCATCGGAATCCGGGTCCCTTCGCACCCGATCGCTCAGCAGCTCCTGACGGCGTTCGGCGGCGGCATCGCGGCGCCGTCCGCGAATCGCTTTGGCCGTTTGAGTCCGACCAAGCCCGAGCATGTGCGAGACGAACTGGGCACGGCGATTCAGGTCATCCTGGACGGCGGTGAATCGCCGATCGGACTGGAATCCACCATCGTCTCCTGTCTCGGCGACGAAGCCCGGCTGCTGCGGCCGGGGTTCATTACGCGCTCGCAACTGGAACAAGTGGTCGGCAAACTTGCGGTGGGCGGAGCCGTACCGCGGGTTTCCGGAGATCGGCGGCTGCATTACGCTCCGTCAACTCCCCTTGCGATCGTGGCATCGGATGATTTGGAAAGGTACGCCGGAGAATTCGTCGCCAGGCAGGAAAAAGTCGCCGTGTTGGCCATGCGCCCGCCTCTCGACACGCAGCGATACATGACCTGGATCAACGCCGGCAAGAAGCCGGATGCCTATGGCCATAACCTTTACAATCATTTGCGCACCCTCGACAGCGCGGGTTGCGCGCGAATCTTGGTGCAGGAGTTGCCCGAGGGTGAGCGTTGGGCCGCCATCCTCGACCGCTTGCAACGGGCCAGCGGGATCGAGGATGGGGATCCGCTCGAATTGAGCGCGGGTTAGCATGGGCTCCGACAGAGCGGCCAGAGTTCGCAAGCTGCCCGACCGCCAGACTTTGGAACTCGATCCATCCCAGGATCCGTTCGCCCGGGAATCGATCGAACATCTCGTGAAAAAATATGGATCGCCGCTTTTCGTCATCGACGCGGCGCGCATTCGGGCACAGTACCGCCGGCTCGCCGGCGCACTGCCTCAAGTCGATTTACATTACGCCCTCAAGCCGCTGCCCCAGGCCGCAGTCGTCCAGGCCCTGCTGGAGGAGGGTGCCTTCTTCGATCTCGCCACCAATGGTGAGATCGATTTGGTGCGCCGGTCGGGGGTGCCCGCCGAGCGCTGCGTTCACACCCATCCGATCAAGCGCGACAGCGACATCCGCACCGCGCTTGCGTACGGGGTCGATACCTTCGTGGTCGACAATCCGGACGAACTGCGGAAATTCGTCAAGTATCGTGGTCGCGTTTCACTTCTGATCCGGGTTTCGTTTCGAAGCCCGAATGCGGTTTGCGATCTGTCGAAAAAGTTCGGATGCGCCCCGGAGGCGGTGGCCGATTTGCTCGAGCTGGCGGCCGAATTGCGCGTCAAGATCGGTGGATTGTCATTTCACGTGGGGTCCCAGACCCTGGATCCCGGAATGTACGTGCACGCCATCGAGGTGTGCCGCGAATTGATGGGCATCGCATTGCGGAACGGTCATTGCTTGGGGCTTCTGGACATCGGCGGAGGCTTTCCGGTGGCGTACGCAGAGGAGGCCGTGCCCATCGAGGAATTCTGCGCGCCGATTCGGCGTGCCTTGAGTTCCCTCGCGCCGGGCACGCGCGTCATAGCCGAGCCCGGCCGATATATTGCGGCCCCCGCCGCCATTGCGGTGTCCTCCGTCATGGGACGCGCCATGCGCGATGGCCGTTGGTGGTATTACCTCGACGATGGCATGTACGGCAGCTACAGCGGGCAGATGTACGACCACGCGAAATATCCGGTCGCAGCGCTTGCAGCGGAGGGTGAGACTTTTCCCTCGGTACTTGCCGGCCCTACGTGCGACAGTATCGACATTATCAGCGAGGCCGTGGACCTGCCCAAGCTCGATGCCGGCGATCTCATCGTAGGTCGCGAGATGGGGGCGTACACATGGGCATCCGCATCGGATTTCAATTTCTTCCCCCGCGCCACCGTTCTGGCGCTCGATCAAGGTCGTGTATTGATCGACCGGAGGTCCCAATGATCTGGACGAGAAGACGGCTGTTGGGAATAGGCGGTGCAATGGCGGGGATGGCCGCCGCCGGAGGGTGGGTGAGGCCGGCAGATGCGAGCGAGCCGGTACGGGCCGGTACCGGCGGCGCGGTAAAGCGCATCTCCTTGAAGAATCTGCATACAGGCGAGGAGCTGGAATCACAGTTCTTTCGCGACGGCCAGTACGTCGGCGACTCATTCGCGGCCATCCAAGTGTTGCTCCGCGACTTTCGCAACGACCAGCAGCACGCCATCGACCCGAAGCTGATGGACTACTTATTCGATGTCGCGCAGCGCCTCGGGGTCGACCCGGTGTTCAGCGTGATTTCGGGTTACCGGTCGCCGCAAACCAACGCGCAGTTGCGCGAGCGCAGCAGCGGCGTCGCCCGGCGCAGCATGCATCTCGAGGGACGCGCCATCGACGTGCGGATGGCCGGCGTTGATTGCGCCCGCCTCGCCGGCAGCGCAATGGATCTGGCCCGAGGCGGGGTCGGGTATTACCACGCGTCGGATTTCGTCCATTTGGATACCGGCGCTTTCCGGACGTGGAAGGGTTGATCGGCGTCCGGCAGCAGCTCGAGATTGTCGATGAGCCGGGTTCGACCCAAGGCAGCGGCGCCGAGCACGACCAACTCGCCCTCTGCCGGAAGACCTAAATCTCGGCGGCGCCGGATCGCAACATAGTCCGGCGCCCACGCCCGCTGACGCAATCGGGCCGCGGCTTCCCTCTCCAGCGTCAGAAAATCCCTGCGGCCTTCCCGGATCTGCTCGAGAACGTCTTGAAGCGTAGCGTGAAGACGAGGTGCTTCTTGGCGATCGACCGGATCCAAATAGCCGTTTCGAGAGGAGAGGGCGAGTCCGCTGCTCTCCCGGACGGTGTCGCCTGCGATGATCTCGATCGGCAGTGCGAACTCATCGACCATGCGCCTGATCACCAGAAGCTGCTGATAGTCTTTCTTGCCAAAGACGGTGGCCTGCGGTTGAACAATTTGGAAGAGCTTGAGCACGACCGTGCACACGCCGGTAAAAAACCCAGGCCGCGTCTGACCTTCCAGAATGTCCGCCAGAGCCGCCGGCGGCCGAACCGTGTAGGTCTGGGGCTCGGGATATATCTCTTGCTCGGACGGCGTGAATGCCACATCGCATCCGGCGGCCTCGAGGAGCGCGCAGTCTCGTTCGAGGGTGCGCGGATAGGTGGCAAAATCCTCGGTAGGCGCGAACTGCAGAGGATTGACGAAAATACTCGCGACGACCAGGCCGCCGTGAGTTCGCGCCCGGCGAATCAGGGACAAGTGGCCGGCGTGTAAATTGCCCATCGTGGGCACGAGAACGATCGATTGCTCATTCGAGAGTACCGACCGCAGTTCGCGGACCGACGGAATTATGCGCACGCGAGGCCCCGCTCAGAACGCATGAATATCCGTCGGAAAGTCGCCGCGCTTCACATCGGCGACGAATTGCCGAACGGCGGCGTCAATACTGCCCTGGCCGTCCATGAAATTGCGCACGAATTTGAGCGGCTTGCCGCGGCTCAAACCGAGCATGTCGTGAAGGACCAAGACCTGACCGCTGCAACCTTCACCGGCGCCAATGCCGATCACGGGGATCGACAGCGCCGTGGTGATCTCACGCGCCAGAGCGGCGGGAACCAGTTCCAATACGAGCATGGTCGCACCGGCAGCCGCCAATTCGTCGGCATGGCGCCGTAAGACCTCACCCGCCTGATCCCGCCCTTGAACCTTATTCCCGCCCAACGCGTGCACCGATTGCGGCGTAAAGCCCAAGTGAGCGCAGACCGGGATGCCTCGATCCACCAGGAACCGAATGGTAGCCGCGGTCCAATCGCCCCCCTCGAGCTTCACCATCTGCGCCCCATGCCGCATGAACAGCATGGCGTGACGCAGCGCCTGCTCAGGTGACTCCTGATAACTGCCGAAGGGCATGTCGGTAATGACCCATGCGCTGCGATTACCCTGGACCACACACCGGGTGTGATAGGCCATCTCGTCGACGGTTACCGGCAGCGTGCTCGGACGTCCTTGAAGCACCATCCCGAGCGAATCACCGACCAGGAGAATATCGACGCCCGCCTCATCGAGCACTCGCGCGAACGCGGCGTCGTAACAGGTCAGCATGGCAATTTTCTCCCCGCGGACGTGCATGTCGCGGAGGTGGTGCAGGGTCAAGGGCTTACGTGGAGTCATTTCCCATTGTGTACCAAGCCGACCCGGTCAGCCACAACCCGTCGTCCTCGTTCAAGCATTCGGCGCGGCGGAAGCGTCGGCTGGTTGGTGCTGCTCGGAAGAACGGTAAGCACGAGTATCGGTCGGGGTCAGTTCAATCCGCGGTTTCCCAAGAATCTTGAAAGTCGGTGCAAAGGTCGCGGAGTCGACAGGGATCAAAATCGTGATATCCCGGGCCTGGTTCGGCGGAACCACCACGGGCGTCCCACGCTGACGCCGATCGTATACGGTCGTGCATTCAGCGATCGATGGATCATGTGGATTCTTTTCGACGCAATCTTGGACAACCAGATAGTAGGAATAGTCGGTCAAGCTGAAGCGTTTGGAATCATTGTAGAGTCGCGCCTGTATCGATTGAATCGCGTTGGCTTGCGGCCCAAAGGTCGGCTTGATTTGCCCGAACCGGACCTCGGCCAGCGAAATCCGGCTTTTTGCCTCGGGATCTTCCTTGTCGTGCCGTTCGATCAGATAGTCATCGAGATCAGAAACCCTGCTGTGGGTGGCCGGCCTGCCTTTGGAGTCGATCGCGGCCGGCGTGGGGACGGGTTTGTTTCGCCCATTGACGAGTATGAGCGCGACGATGATGACGATCGCAGCGCCGGCGACCGGAAGGCCGAACTTTCGAAATCCCGGCGACAGAACGGCGAGCAGCAGAACGATCGCGGCGATGATCCAAACCATGGCTACCCCTTAGTCTTGCGCACCGCAGCAGCATGTTTCTTCAATGGCTCGATCACGAATCGCGAGCATCCAAACATCGCGCCAACGCCTCGCGGATCGCGCGCAATTTCGGTGGCTTGCTCAAGACGCTATCCACGTGGGGCGGAATGTCTCCATCGCCGACCAGACGCTGCCCCCAACCGGTCAACAACAAGATGACTGTCTCCGGAGCTGCGGTCTTGATGGCGCTGGAAACTTTGCGCCCATCGACGTATGGCATACCAAGATCCGTAATCACGACCGGGAACGGATCGCCCTGCGCGCGTGCCGCAAGGAAGGCGTCGATTCCAACCTGGCCGCCATCCGCCGTCGTCACGTCGTGACCGTCCGCCTCCAAGGTATCGCGCAGTGATTTGAGCACCAGCGGATCATCATCCACCAGCAGGATACGCATCGCCGGCAGCACGGTCGCTGTGACCGACGCCGCCGCGCCGGCGGCAGACGTCGTCGGTACCGCGAAACTCAAGCGCATGGTGGTGCCGTTGCCGACCGCGCTCTCGATTTCAATGTCCGCGCTGTGACGTCGCATCGCGCCGTAGACCATCGCGAGTCCCAGCCCGGTGCCTCGCTCGCCCTTGGTGGTGAAGAACGGCTCCAGACATCTGCGTCGGGTGTCCTCATCCATCCCGATGCCGGCATCGATCACCTCGACCTGAACGAATTGGTCGACCGAAGGCTCGTCCGGAGGGAGTCCTTGCTCCCGCGCGACGCGGGTCCGCAGCGTCAGCGGACCGCCGTTGGGCATGGCATCGACCGCATTGAAGATCAGGTTGGTGAGCGCTTCGCGGATTTCGTTGTCGGCGCCCATAATCGCCGGCAGATCCGGGGCGAGCTCGGTTCGCATCTCGATTGCAATGCCGCGCTGTTGTGCCATGTCGCTCCAGCGGGCGCGGGTCAGGTCCACGACCTGCCGCACCAGGAGATTCATGTCCACGGGAAGCAGCGTCATCTGCGGTTCACGTTGGCGATAGAACTCACGCATGCGCGCGACCGTTTGCGCCACGTCATCGATGGCGCGCCGGATGGTTTCGAGGTGGTTGCGGGCGCCTGGGCTCAGACCGGGCTCGTGCTCCAACAGCAATTCGGTGTACAGGGCCACCGGAGAAATTGCGTTGTTGATATCGTGCGCGATGCCGCTCGCCATCTGGCCCAGGGCAAGCAGGCGCTCCTGCTGCATGACGGCCTTCTGCGTCTGCCGCAAGTCGTCGTACGCCTGTTGCAGCGCGCTGTAGAGTTGCGCCTGATGAGCCGCCAATGCGACGTGCTCGCTCGATTGCCGGAGAAATTCACATTCGCCACTGCTAAAGCTGCGCGCTTGCCGGCGCGCCGAGATGAGGACGCCGAACACCTTGCTCTCGACCAGGAGCGGCGCGGCGACCATCGAGTTCAACCCCCCTCTCATCAACCGTTGGGGAAAGGGGAACGGGACTTGACTGATATCCGGTTCGTAAACCAGCCGGCCCCGCACGCATTGCGACAATCCATTCTCGTCGATCTCGACGCGTGCCTGCTCGGTCATCGCAAGCTCCATCGCCAGCGCTCCGCTGTGTGCACCGACGCTCGTGACGATCAGGCAATTTTCGGCGGGGTCGTACAGACAGATGCAACAGAAATCCACCGGCAGGTGCTCTTCGAGCGTGCGGATGACGACCTGGAAGATGCTCAGGATGTCCTGACGCTCGCCGATGGCCCGGGTAACTTGCTGGAGCAGGCTCAGCCGCGCGAGTTGTGCTTGCACTTTGGCTTCCGCAAGCTTGCGGTCTGAGATGTCGCGGGCAATGTTGGAGGCGCCGACGATTCGGCCCTGGCTATCCCGTATCGGTGAAATGGTGACCGATACATCGATTTTCCCTCCCTCCTTTCCAATCCGTACCGTCTCTAAATGTTCCGTCGGTTCACCGCGTGCAATTCGAGCCAAGATAGTAGTCTCCTCGCTCAACCGCTCCGGCGGGGCCAGCATCGCCATTGGCTTGCCCACGGCCTCCTCTTCCGAATAGCCGAACAGCCGTTCGGCTCCGGGGTTCCAGCTGGTGATGATTCCCTCCGGATTCTTGCTGACGATTGCATCGTCGGAAGACTTGACGATGGAGGCCAGCTGCGCGAGCTGTGCAGTGCGTTCCTGCACGCGCACTTCGAGCTGATCCTTCGCCTCGCGCAATGCCCGCTCGGCGTGCGCCCGGCCGGCAAAGTCCCGACGGATCGCAAACAGCGCGAGGCCCACGAGTCCGAACGCGAGGAGACCACCGCCGACGATGACGGCTTGGGCGATGGTGGAACTACGACCGGTCCGCCGTTCGCGCTCCTTGAGCAAAGACGTCTCGACACTCTTCATTTGATCGATGAGGCCGCGAATCCGATCGTGAAACCGCTTGCCTTTTCCCATGAGAATTTCGCTTTGCGCGGCCGCGAATCCCTGGTTTTTTCGCAATTCGATCACCGCGCGTAAAATCGCAAGCCGGTCGGTGACGACCAGCACCGCCGAGTCGAGCCGCTGCTGTTGAGCAGGGTTGTCCGCCGTCAACTCGCGTAGGCGCGTCGCTTGGCTGTCAACGATGGCAGCGGACCGTCGGTAGGGTTCCAGATAGGTTTCATCGCCGGTGATGACATAGCCGCGCTCGGCGGTCTCGGAGTCGGTTACCGCCGCAAGCAGCAATTCGAGGCGGCTGAGAACCTCGTGGGTGTGCTCAACCCACGCCGCATTCTCGTTGAGGCGTACGACACTCAAATAAGAGACCACGCCGATGACGCCCAGACAGGTGAGCGCAACCCCGAAACCGAGTCGCACTTTTCGTTCTGTGGACGCGAGTTGGGCGTTGGCGGGTTCGCTGGGGCGGGGGGGCACTACTCCGTTGTCGATCTCATCCCGCACAAGCTCTCCTTTCCGCAGCCATCAGGCCGATCCGCTCGATAGTAACAGTTGGCGAGAATTCGCATCCGCCGGCCGTGATGCGGTCGCGGGCGATGGCTTTCCGATCCTTGTCGTTGCTTGGAGACATTCCCTTTTGGGGCCGTCCCCTGCCAAGATTCGCCTGTGCTCTACGCCGTCGTAGCGCACTGTCGACGCAAGGAGTTACGCATGGAATACAGCCCGAGGGCCGCGCCCGTGATTGAGTCCGGCAAAGTGAAAATCCTGCTTGTCGACGATCAGCACGCAAAGCTGCTGAGCTATGAGGTCATCCTTGCGGGGATCGGGGAAACCCTGATCAAAGCTTCTTCGGCGCTCGAAGCTTTCGAGTGTCTGCTGAAGAACGAAATTGCGTTGATCCTCATCGACGTGTGTATGCCGGGCCTCGATGGGTTCGAACTCGCCGTCATGATTCGCGAGCATCCGCGCTTCCAGCGGACCGGCATCATCTTTGTATCCGCAGTCATGACGGCCAATCTAGACCAACTACGTGGCTATGACCTCGGAGCCTTCGATTACGTTCCGGTTCCGGTGGTGCCCGAGGTGCTGCGCGCCAAGGTCAAGGTGTTCCTGGACCTGCATCGCAAGACTCGTCAACTGGAGCGGCTCAACGCCGAACTCGAGGAGCGAGTCCTCCACCAAAGCGCGGCTCTCCGCCGCTTCAACGAGCAGCTCGAGCGGCGCATCGAGGAACGCACGGGCGAGCGGGAAAGGGCGCTCGCGCAGCTCTTCGAATCGCAAAAAATGGATGCCATCGGACAACTGACCGGTGAGGTTGCCCACGATTTCAACAATCTGCTGATGGCGGTATTGGGCAGCCTGGCGCTGTTGCAAAAGCGCCTGCCGGAAGATCCTAAGTGCCGTCACTTGTTGCACAATGCGGTTCAAGGCAGCCAGAGAGGGGCGTCGCTGGCTCAACGGCTGCTGGCCTTTTCCCGCCGCCAGGAACTCAAGCCGGAATCGGTGGACATCGGCGAACTCGTGAGCGGCATGCAGGAACTGCTCACGCGCGCCTTGGGTTTCGACATTGAACTCAAGTGCCAATTTCCGCGCACACTGCCGCCGGTGCTCGTTGACGCCAACCAGCTCGAGTTGGCATTGCTCAATGTAGCCCTGAATGCGCGCGACGCCATGCCGGGCGGTGGAAGACTCGTGATCAGCGCGTTCGAGGAGACCAAGGAATCTGGTTCCGCTGATTCCTCCCTGCCACCGGGCGACTATGTGCGCATCGTGATAGTCGATACCGGAGTGGGAATGGACGAACCCACGCTGGCCAAGGCAACCGAACCGTTTTTCACCACCAAAGGCCCCGGCATGGGAACCGGTCTGGGCCTTTCAGTAGTCCACGGAATAGCAGCTCAGTCCAGCGGTCTGCTACGCATCGACAGTACACCGGATATCGGAACTGCAGTTGAACTGTGGCTGCCGCAGTCCCACACCTGCCCGGTATCGGCAGGCGGCAAGTTCCCCGCCGTCAGAGCCGGCCCCGGCGCCAACACCCAGTAAGCCCCTCGGCGTCCAGCCGCGGCTACATGGAGTCCGTCCAGCAAGCCGAGCGGAAGGGCTGAATCTCCGTTGCCCGAGGCGTTCGACCAATCCAAGTTCAGGGAGCGGGGATTGGGGACCATTGGGAAAAACAGGCTGCCGGTCCGCGTTTCGCCAGGCGCGAGGGTCAACGGCAGGGGCAGGCGGCGGCGGCCGAACTCCGCCTTGATCGCCGCCTTTTGGCGCCGGTTCAAGCCCCATGTTGCCAAGCCATACACGGGTAGCGCCACGGCCGTAGCGGTGGCCGCCGCGGCAGCGCCTGCTGCTCCCATCCCCGCGTTCGCAACCACCACGGGTTCTGCAGTGGAAACGAGTACACGCGGTGCGGCGACGCGTGCGAAAGCGATGCCGGAGTCCCGATATTTCCTCTCGAGGGATTTACTCTCGCGTTCCAGCGCCCACGGATCATTACCTGCGGGCCGGGCGGTCCCCTGAAAATCCACCAACGCTGCGGAGCCAACCTGGAGCGGCTGATCGCCGGTATTGTGGAGTGCAACGACGTACTCGTCCCAGAATGCTTCCCGCTTCCACGAGCCGGGCCCGCCGTCGGTGACCACGCTTGCGAGACTTGCATCGAACGGCCCCGGTGGAAACTGTACGTTGAGCGCGCGCGCGGGGGGCGTTTG
>JAXDQI010000127.1:0-36507 GCA_034667965.1 Gammaproteobacteria bacterium | reverse complement strand
CCCCCCGGACCGTGTAGCATTCGTGCGATGACTTCACCCTATATCGTTGCGGTCGGCGGAACATTGCGGCCAGGGTCGACGACGGAAAAGGCGATGCAGCACGTGCTCAAGGCTGCGGAGCGCACCGGGGCGCGTACTCGTCTCATCAGCGGTTCGGCGTTGCAGCTTCCGATGTACCAGCCGGAGAATCCCGAGCGCACCGATGCCGCCCTCGATCTCGTTGCCCAGCTCGCACTGGCCGACGGAATCATTCTGGGGTCGCCCGGTTATCACGGCAGTATTTCCGGGCTCATCAAAAATGCACTGGATTATGCGGAGGATTTGCGCGGCGACCGTCGGCCGTATTTCAGCGGCCGCGCGGTGGGCTGCATTGCCACCGCCGGCGGGTGGCCCGGCGCCGTCAATACCCTGGGGGCGCTGCGCGATATCGTGCATGCGTTGCGTGGCTGGCCCACGCCGCTGGGCGCCGCCATCAATTCGAGCGACTGCGTATTCGACGACGAGGGACAATGCATGGTGCCGCGAGTCTCGCAAATGCTCGAGCTCATCGCCGCCGAGGTGATGGGCTTCTTGAAGAGGTGAGGCGGAAAGCGGGGAGCGCGGCTGTACAAAGATCAGGGGTGTCCGAGGACACCATATTTTGCGGCTCGCTGCTGCTCCTCGACGACGGTCTTGGTGGCTCTGTAGGCATGCCAGGTGGCCCAGAATCCGGCGGGCGCAAGAATCAGCAAAGCGAGCCGCAACGATGCTGCGTCGGCGCCGTGGCCGCCCGCGAAGTGATCGCTGAGCATTCCGATCAGTTGAGGTGCAACGATCAGATTGAAGACATTTCCCACCAGCAACGACCAGGCGATGAACATCGATCGCATGTGATGCGGCGCCAGGTTCTGCAGCAATCCCATGCAAGGGCCTATGTAGAAATAGATTGCGGGAATGAAAATCCAGAACATGCACTTCGCCACCCACAGCGTATGCGTCCAATAGGCCAGGAACGATGGGATGGTCGTGAATCCCACGCCGATCACCAGCACCCATAGAACACGGCGTGGGTCGACCATGGCGGGCCGGGACAGCAGCCACGCGGTACCGAGCGAAGCGAGTATCCCGCCGATCAGGTGGATCGGCCCCGTGACCGCTCCGGCTTCGCCCACATTGAGGCCATAGGTCCGCATCAAGAACGTCGGCGTCCACCAGATCAGACCCCAACCCCACAACGAGCAGACGCCGGTGGTCATGAGCACGTGAACCGCGGCGCGTTGACTCAAAAGAAATCGCAGCGAGTCCAGCATCGACGGTTTCGTTGCTTCGCTGGCCGCATCCAGGCGGCCACGCACGGGTTCGCGAATGGTCAGATAGACGGCAATGCCGACGATGAGCCCGGGTGCCCCCAACGCCAGGAACGCCGCCCGCCAGCCGTAGGCGTGAGCGACGGCACCGGCCATGTCGGCACCCAACCAAGCACCGATCGGAGCTCCCAGGGCGAGCACGGTGAACGCCATGGGGCGCCGCTCCGCGGGGAAACAATCGGAGAGGATCGCCGAAGACGGCGGCAGCCCTCCGGCTTCGCCCACGCCGACGCCGATGCGACCGAGCAGAAATTGCCAATAGGTACGCGACATTCCGCACAACACGGTGAACGCGGACCAGATGACCAATGCGGAGGCCAGGATGTTGCGCCGGTTGGAGCGATCGGCGAGCCAGGAAATCGGCAATCCAAACGTCACGTAGAACAGCGCGAGAGGGATACCCGTCAAGAATGCCACTCCGGCGTCGTTCAGATGCAGTTCGAGCCGGATCGGCTCGAGCACGGTGGAGACGACGTACCGATCGGCGATATTGATGGCGTAGATCAAGCAGGTCATGGCGAGCACGTACCAGCGCTCCATGGAGGTGGGGGCCTGGGATCTGGCGGTGCCAATTGCGGTACTGCCCAACATTCGCAACCTCGTCGTGTGGTTTTGCGCACCATACAGGGTCCGGCGACCTTGCGCGACGGGCTCGAAATCAGCGGGAGGACGCCGCCTCGAGGTTCCTGCTCTGCCACCCGCCGCCCAGTGCCTTCACCAACAAGACGCTGGCATTCATTCGTCGGACTTGAATGCTCACATTCGAGAGCTGCGCTTGAAGGTGGGCAGTCTCATTGATCGCGACTTCGAGGTAGGTCACCAGTCCCGCCTTGTAACGGTACTGCGACTGCTCCAAAGCCTTGCGAGTCGCGGTTACTGCGGCGGCCTGGCTCGCGCTTTCCTGCTGCAGTTGGCGCAATGCGGCCAGGGCGTCCTCGACTTCCTGGTATGCCGTCAGCACGACGTTGCGGTAGTCCGCCACCTGTTCGTCGAAAAGGGCATGCGCCTGGTCCGACTGCGCGCGGTGCCTCCCGCCATCAATCACCGAGAGCACGCCTGAGGGTCCAGCCGACCACATCCGGCTCGGCGCGGTGAGCCAGTTCGACGAATGAATGCTGTCGTAGCCGAACGAGGCGGCCAGGCTGAATTGGGGGAAATACGCCGCCCGGGCGACCCCCACATTGAAGTTGGCGGAGGCGACGCGCCGTTCGGCGGCCGCGACGTCGGGACGGCGCTCCAGCAGCGCGGACGGGAGACCCGGGTCGAGCGGCGGCGGCGCTCGATCCACCGGCAGCGGGCCGGGTTCCAGGTGAAAGTTCGACGGGTTCTCGCCGATCAACACCGCGATGGCATGCTCGGATTGCGCGCGCTGCAATCGCGTGTCGGCCGCCTGAGTGCGCGCCGTCTCCAATTGCGCGCGGGCTTGCTCGACATCCGCCGACGCGGCGGCGCCGCCGTCGTAAAGATTCTGCGTCAACTGCAAGGACTTCGTATAGTCGTCGACGGTCCTGTCGATCAGAACCTGCTGCGCGTCCAGGCCGCATAGCGTGAAGTAGTTGGTCACGAGTTCCGCGCGCATCGACAGATCCAGGGCCGCCAAGTCCGCGGCGCTCGCCTGTTGGCTTGCTTTCGCGGAGCTCACCGAATTGCGCACGCGCCCCCACACGTCGAATTCGTACGAAAGATCCGCTTCGAGATCGAAGTTTCCGCCGACCGGTTCGAGGCCCTTCGGAAAACGCGGCGAGTTCACCGAGACGCGGCTCCGGGTTGCGGACGATCCGACGTTCAATGCGGGAAACAGGCCGGCCCGTTGGATGCGGGTTTCGGCGCGCGCCTGCTGCAGGCGTGCGACCGCGGCCTTGATGTTTTGATTCGCGTCACCCAGCCGGCCCTCGAGTTGATCGAGCCGCGGATCGTCGAATACCGTCCACCAAGTGCCCCGCGATTCGGCGTCCATCGGCTCGGCCACTTTCCACTCCCCCGCCTCCTTGTAAGCGGCGGGCGGCGGTGCAACGCTGGGCGCCGCCCGATACACCGGCGTGAAGGAACATGCCGCCAAGCCGCCGGCCAGCAGCATTGCGGCCGTCGATCTCGTCCGGTTCATGATGGGTCGACGATGCGCACCGACGCTCCGTCCGTGATCGAGTCCGGCGGATTGACGACCACCCTGTCATCGGCCTCGATTCCGGACAGCACTTCGATGGTGTTGCCGAAGTCGCGGCCCTGGACGATGCTCTTCAATTTCACGTGCGTGGTGCCGTCGATGGTAGCCACCTGCAGTCCCGCCGAGCGAAACAGGACCGTGTTGGCGGGCAAGCGCAGCGATTGCGCATTGCCCGCCAGTTTGAAATGCACCTCGGCGTACGCACCGGGCAACACGTCGCGGTTCGCGTTGTCCAGCTGCAGCTCCACCTGCAATGTGCGCAGAGTGGGATCGAGGGCATTGGCCGTGCGAACGGTACGCGCGACAAATGTCTTGTTGGGTTGCTCGATGAACTTCAACTGCGCCTCCAGGCCGGGCTTCGTGAAGGCGGCATACGCTTCCGGCACCTGCACGTAGATGCGCAGTTTTTGGATGTCCGCAATCCTGAACAATTCGCTGCCGGAGTTTTGGCCCGCGTTGATGAGGGCTCCGATATCGGTGTTGCGCGCGGTGACGATGCCGTCGAATGGCGCCACCACACGTTTGAAGGACTCCAGTTCGCGGAGCCGCGCGACGTTCGCCGCGGCGGAGTCCACCGCCGCCTTCTTGGCGGCGGCATCTCCCGCCTTCTCATCGGCATCCTGTCTGGACACGGATTCCGTCGACAACAATCCCTGCCAGCGCTTGTTGGTGCTGCTCGAGAGACCCTCGTTGGCACGTGCGGTCTCTAGATCGGCGCGAGCCTGCGACAGTTGCTGGTCCACCTCAGGGGCCTCGATTTCCGCCAGCAGTTGGCCCTTTTTGACCTCGGTACCGATGTCGGTACGCCAGGTTTTGAGATACCCATTGCTTCGCGCATAGATGGGGGCCTCCACGAAGGCCTGCACCGTTCCCGGCAACACCAGATCTTCGCCCACATCGGAACGGTTCGCGGTCGTCGTGATGACGGAGGGCAGCGCATCCCGCACAGTTTCCCTGCCGAGGGCACTGCGGGCCGCGACGCGGCTTATTTCACCCCATGCACCCAAGCCCAGGGCAACCACGAGCAAGACCAGAGAGTAGCGGCGAATTTTCCGCGACAAATGCGGGTCCGTCGGAACGGGAATATGCTCAGGCATGCGAAGTCTCCGGAGAGTGCGGGGCGCGTGCCGCGCCGCGTCCGTGAATGATCGAAAATACCGTGGGCACGAAGAACAACGTGGCGAACGTGGCGAAGATCAGGCCGCCGATCACCGCGCGTCCCAAAGGCGCATTCTGCTCGCCGCCATCGCCCAGCCCCAACGCCATCGGGATCATGCCGATGATCATGGCCAGGGCGGTCATCAACACCGGCCGCAATCGCGTGAAGCCCGCCTGCAGCGCCGCCTGGAAAGCATCGTCCCCGGCGTTCATGCGCTCGCGGGCGAAGCTGACGACCAGAACGCTGTTCGCCGTTGCCACGCCCATGCACATGATTGCGCCGGTGAGAGCCGGCACGCTGACGGTCGTATGCGTGAGAAAGAGCATCCAGACGATGCCGGCCAAAGCGGCGGGAAGCGCCGTGATGATGATGAACGGGTCCAGCAGCGACTGGAAGTTCACCACGATCAGCATGTAGACGAGCAGGATGGCGCCGACGAGGCCGATCAAGAGACCGTTGAACGAGGCCTTCATGGTCTGCACTTGACCACGCAGGACGACGTTGGAGCCTTTCGGCAGGTCTTTTTTCGCCTGAGCGACCACCTTGTCGATTTCGGCGGCCACGTAGCCCAGATCGGTTCCCTGCACCGTCCCATAGATGTCGATGGCGGGAGTCGCGTTGTAGTGGCTCACCACGGCCGGCGCCACGCTCCGGTGAATGCTCGCAATGCTCGAGAGAATCTGCGACGCCCCCGCCGGACCGTTCAGCGGCGTGTTGCCCAGGTCATTGAGATTTTCCAGCCGGAATTGCGGCGTTTGCGTCGCAACCTGGTACTGGGTACCGCTCTTCGGATCGACCCAGAACGAAGGCGACGTTTGGAAGCTCCCCGACAATGACACCAGCATGTTGGTCGCGACCGCCTGCTCGGTCAAGCCGAGCAACTGCGCCTTGCTGCGGTCGACGTCCACGTTGAATTGCGGGTAATCGCCGGTCTGATGTATGTGCAAATCGACGGCGCCGGGAATCGAGCGCAACCTCTGCAACAGGTTGTTCGCGAAATTTCGGTTGCCTTCCAAATTGAAGCCGGTCACCTGCACGTCGATGGGGGAGGGCAGGCCGAAATTCAGGATTTGGCCGATCATGTCCGCCGGCAGGAACGAGAAGGTGGCCGACGGATAGGCGCCGGCGAGTCTCGAGCGCAAGGTGCGCACGTATTCCGCGGTCGGCCGGTGTTTCCGGGAGAGATTCACATAGATGTCCGCATCGCCCGGCCCGACCGGGGCCGACGTGCTGTAGGCCAGGTTGATGCCGCTATAGGGCAACCCCAGATTATCGACGATGTTGGCAACCTGTTCCGGAGGAATGACGCCGCGGATCGTCGCCTCAACCGCGTCGCACAGCGCCGCTGTTTCCTCGATGCGGGTACCGGTGCGGGCGCGCATGTGCAGTTTGATCTGACCGCCGTCGACGCTGGGGAAGAAATCCTGGCCGAGTCCCGGCAGGGGCCCCAGCGGAAACGCGAGCACCGCCGTGGCAGCCATCGCTCCCAGAAAGATCGCCGCGAAACGCGGACCGCTTTGCAGGGCGGCCGCCAGAAGATCACGGTAGCCGTCGCGCATTTTCGCAAACCCGGCCTCGAAACGCTCCTGAAATCGCGAAAATGGATTGCCGCGCGTCTTACGCGCATGGTGGTCGTGACTTTTCAGCCAGAACTTCGCGAGCGTGGGAACCAACGTGCGCGACAGGATGTACGAGGCCAGCATGGCGAACACCACCGCCTCGGCCAGGGGAATGAACAGGAACTTCGCGATTCCCGCAAGCAGGAACATGGGGACGAATACGATGCAGATCGACAAGGTGGACACCAGAGCCGGCAGCGCTATCTGGTGCGCGCCATCGAGGATGGCGGGTTCGACGTCCTTGCCCTGCTCGAGATGGTAGTTGATGTTCTCGATCGTGACCGTCGCATCGTCGACCAGGATGCCCACGGCGAGCGCCAGCCCTCCCAGCGTCATGATGTTGATCGTTTCGCCCAATGCAGAAAGACAGAATATCGAGGCCAATATGGACAGCGGAATGGAAATCGTGATGATGAGCGTGCTGCGCCAGCTGCCGAGGAACAAGAGAATCAGCAGTCCCGTCAGGGCTCCGGCGATCACCGCTTCGCGGACCACGCCCGAGATGGCGGCACGTACGAACACCGATTGATCGCTGATCGGTTCCACCTTGAGCGCGCTCGGCAGCGAGGCGCGTATTTGCGGGAGCTTTTGATTGATGCTGTTGATGATGTCGATGGTGGAAGCCTTGCCCGTTTTGAGCACGCTCATCAATACGGCGCGACGGCCGTCCAGTCGAACGATGCTGGTCTGCGGCGAGTAGCCGTCCCGGACATGCGCCACGTCGCGGATGTAGGTCACGGCGCCGTTGCGAGTGCGCATCGGAATGTCGTTGAGGTCCTCGATCTGCGTCGGGCTCGCGTTGAGTTTGATGTAATACTCGAGGGGGCCTATTTTCTCCGTGCCCGCGGGCAGAATGAGATTCTGCGAACCGATCGCCGTCACCACGTCGTTCGCCGACAGCCCGTGCGCGCGAAGCGCGCCGGGGTCGAGATCGACCTGCACCTGACGTTGTTTGCCGCCGAACGGATAGGGTATCGAGGCGCCGGCGACCGTGGCCAACTGCGTGCGCAGGATCGTGTTGCTCAAGTCGTAGATCTGCGCTTCCGGCAACGTATCGCTCGACAAAGCCAATTGCAGGATGGGTACGCTCGAAGCGCTGTAGGACAGCACGAACGGCGGAGTGGTGCCGGGCGGCGAGTACGCCAACTGCACCTGAGAGACGGCGGCGATCTGGGCGAAGGACAGGTCTTGATCGACGTCGGGCTGAAAGAAATACTTGACCACCGCCGTCCCGTTGACCGACTGGGATTCGGTGTGCTCGACGTCATTGACCGTGGTTTGCGCGACCCGCTCGGAGAACAGCACGATGCGGTTCGCGATTTCCTCGGGCAAGATGCCGTTATAGCGCCAGATCACCGCGGCGATCGGAATCTTGATGTTCGGAAAGATGTCGGTGGCCGTTTTGAGTATGGCGTAGCAGCCCATCAGAACGATCAAAAGGGCCAACATCATGAACGTGTAGGGTCGTTGCAGCGCTACTCTAACGATCCACATGATGTGCTCCGGACAAATTCAGGATCCGAGCAAAACCGGGATGGGTGCAAGGTCGAGTGCGCGGGGATGAATACATGACCTTGGCAAATAGGGGCATATACCCCAAATTTAAAATATAGTCGCGAGACCGGATCGTGTCAATTGAAAAGCTCAAGCCGGCGGCTGCGAATCCAACTCCCGGTTGTTGGCTATGCTCAAGAGCACCGCCCGCAATTCCGCCGCGGGGTCTTTGCCGAAAATCTTCTCGAAGCGGTTCTCCGCGCGACGCCACAGCAGCCGGGCCCGCGGCAGCAAAGACTTGCCCTTGCTGGTGAGTTCGACGTGGCGCTTGCGGCGGTCGTGCCGCGCGCGCCGTAGTGCAACCAGGTCGTCGCGCTCCAATGGACGCAAGTTATGGCCCAAGGTGGACCTGTCCATCACCATTGCGGCCGCAAGCTCGCACATGGTGACGGGACCGGCGACGCTGCCGCGCTCGACTTCGGCGAGGATCGAGAATTGAGTGGATTTGATGCCGACCGGGGCCAATGCCGCGTCGTAGAATTGCGATATGCGCCGCGAGGCCTTGCGCAGGCTTCCGCAGGTACACGCGGCGCGCGGCGCAGGAGCGGGGGACTTCTTGGGCCTTGCGGCGGCCACCATGGGCATATGCCCCTATTCTAGCGCATATCAGGCCGCCGCCCGTAATTTGTCGGGCAGAGTGTTGGTATCGACGATCCGCTCGGACACCTCCCAGAGGTGTTTGGCGAGATCGACGTCGTCCAGCAGGGCGGGGCCCTCGGTGATCCGGCAGTCGGCCCAAAACTCTCCGCTGACGTCCGCCACCCGCGGGCTGGCCGCGAGCAGCGCTTGCGTCGCCGCTGCGCGCTGTGTGTTCTTCTTGAACAACCGCGCGACGGCCCGGACGAGCAGCGGCTGCGGTGAATGGCGATCCAGCTGCGTTCCCTTGGTGGCGCCGGGATCAACCATGTTCACGGAGATTCCCCGGCCCTGCAGACGACGCGCCAATTCCTTTGCGTACAGAGCAACCGCCAGCTTGGACTGCCGGTAGAAGGTGGCGGGATGGTAGAAGCGGTGGCCGTCGAGATTATCGAACATGATGCCCTCGGGCGGCGAGGGCTTGACACGCGTGGCCCCGCCCACCAGTACGATGCGTCCCGAGCCGTTTCGTACGAGCTCGGACAGTTGCTTGACCAAGGCGAAGTGACCGATGTGGTTGACCAGAAACTGCATCTCCACGCCGTACCTCGTCTTCAGGGCGGGCAAGTAAGCCACACCGGCATTGGCGACGACCGCATCCAAGGGGGCATTCAGCGCGCGAATGGCGCCGGCGGCGTCCGCAACGGAATCGAGGTCCGACAGATCACAGGCCACCGCGGTGCAGGTCGGCCCGACCCTGGCGCAGGCTTCGCTCGCGGCCGACCACGACCTGGCGAGGCCGACGACCTGTGCGCCGTTGGCCGCCAGCGAATTCATCGTTTCGAAGCCGATTCCCGAGTTGCAACCGGTCACGACAAATCGCCTGCCTGTGAGATCGACGCCCGCCAGGACGTGGTCGGCGGTCGAACGAGCGTTGAATGGATTCGAATGAGCCATTGACTATTCCTTTACTATTCCTTTTGCGAGGCAGGAGGATTCAACGGCGCACAAAACATGCGCGCCGCGGCGGTCATGCCGCGCACGAATTCCTGTCGAGAGTGAGACCCGTGCTTCAGTCCGCGGGCGGTGGCGTGGAGCGCCTTCGCCGCGTCCGCCGACGAGACGCCGGCCGAGGTACAAAAATTCAGCAGCGGCGACGCCTCAATGGCATGCGCCAATGCCCTTTCAAAGAGCGCTTCGTAGTGCGCCAACGTATCGCCCGCCAGCGATGTGCTGGCGCACATGAGATCGGCCGCATCGGCGCCCATGGTTCCGATGAACTGCCCCGCCCATTCGTCACAGGCGGCGATTAGGCGCCCCTCCAAACCATCGCCGGTGCGCGAGAGCACGACGACGACCGCACTCAATTGCCGCGCCAGCTTGTAGGTGAGCGCCTTGCGAAATAGCTCTTCCTTGTCGGCAAACAGCAGGTAGAGGCCCTGACGGGAGACGCCCGCAGCGCGCGCGACTTCGTCCATCGATGTTTTACGGAACCCGTATCGGGCAAATACGCCGACGGCTGCCTCGAGCAGCGCTTCGCGCCGGGTGTCGCCGATCACGGCGACGGCGCTTTCTTCCATTTCCATGCCAGCATAATGGACAATACAGGCCTATCTTGTCAAGTCTGTCTAGCCTGTCCAGGCTGTCCAGGCCGTCCAGGCTGTCCAGGCTGTCCAGGCTGTCCAGGCTGTCAAAGGTCTCCGACTGCTGATCGACGGAAACTCCTACAGGCTCAAATCGGACCGGATGCCATATTTGGCTCCGAGCTGAAGGTCGTGTGAACGGCTCACCAGCTTGGCGGGTCGGCCGCTTTGTCGACGGTTCATAGGAGGAGAGTGCTCTCATGGGTATCAATAAAGATCAGGTGGAAGGCCGTGTTAAGGAAGCCGCTGGAAAAGTCCAACAGGCGACCGGCAAGGCGGTGGGTAGCGAAACCCAGCAAGCCAAGGGAATGGCCAGGAAAGTCGGCGGTAAAGCGCAGGCGGCGTACGGCGACGTGAAGGAAGACCTCAAGGATAGTGCCAAGGACGATGAGCACCGGCACGGCTGACCGTTGGTGATCGCGTGATTCCGCAGGAAGGCCGGCCGCCGGGCCGGCCTTCGCAGGTTATTTTTTCACCGCAAGTATTCCATCGCCGATTTTTTCAGTCTCAAATCCGGCCGTTCGCAATCTCCTCGCCACTTCGCTCGGCACGTCGCGCCCGCTGCTCAACTTGTTGGGGGTGCCCGTGTAGTGGAAGAGACGTCCGCGGCGCCTGAGGGCCCGTGCCAGCTGCCCGTAAAACTCGAGCGAATAGAGTTCCCCCGCAATTCCGAATCGCGGTGGGTCATGCAGGACCGCATCCACCGAACCCGCGGCCAGGGTGACGATCGCCAGGGTTACATCCTCTTGAATCACCGTCAGGGGTGCGGCGGCGGCCGGCGACCAAGGATTGATGCCCCTCAGCCACAGCACGCCGGAATTCACCTCGTACGAGTGGATCTGCTTGGCGCCGCCCCGAATGCACCAAGCGCCGAAATAACCGAGGCCGCCGCATGTGTCGAGAATGATTTTGCCCTTGGGTTGAATCAAGGCGACTTTAGTCCGGGCATCCTCGAACGGAGAGATCTTCGCGCTTGGCAGCATCTTGATCCCATCGATCTCGAAAGTCGGCGCACCCCATTCGGTCGGCACCAGCTTGATCAGGGAGGAGGAGAAGCGCGCCGCCGGCTGAAAGGCCCCGTCCGCCCAATGGTAGATGGTCCGATCCTTGAACCGCTCTGGATACGGGAAGCGCCGGCCGTTCCACGCCCAGTCGAGAGGGCCGATCTCCACGGTGCTCGTGGTGAGCTGCAGATCCAGCGAGCACTCGAGTGTGACGGATCGCGAATCCCTCGAGATGAACATCTGTTCAATTTCTTTCGAAGTCAGCAGCGGAGATCGGGGCGGGGGCGGCATTTGACCGAATCTTACAGCGGCATAGAATGACGGATGTGCTTGATTCTAGTCGTGTGGAGGAGGCATCCGCAGTACCCGTGCCTGATCGCGGCGAACCGCGACGAGTTTCATAGCCGCGCCGCCGAGCCTGCACATTGGTGGCAGGACCGGCCGCAGATCCTTGCGGGGCGCGATCTCGTCGCGGGCGGCACATGGCTCGGAATTACCCGCGCCGGACGCTTCGCCGCCTTGACGAATTACCGGTCGCCGCAACACAGGCGCACCGATGTACCCAGCCGCGGAAGTCTGGTCACCGGCGCCCTCGAGTCGCTCCGCTCGGCCGAGGACGACTTGGAAGGTCTTCAGCGGGTTGGCTCCGGATACAATGGATTCAACTTGATTTTCTCCGACGGACAACGGCTGGGCGTCTATGAAAGCGTCCCGGGCGCCGGCCGTGTGCTCGCGCCCGGCATTTATGGTCTTTCCAATCACGTGCTGGACACCCCGTGGCCCAAGGTTGAACGCGCGAAGGCGCGTTTGCAGGCCTTGCTCGACCGGACGACCGATCCCGTTTCGGTGCTGGAACTTCTGCGCGATGACCGCCCGGCACCGGATGAGGATCTGCCGGGAACGGGGATGAGCCTCGAATGGGAGCGCCTGCTGTCGAGCGCGTTCATTCGCGGCGAAGATTATGGGACGCGATGTTCAACGGTCATACGGATCGACCCACGCGGGAACGTGAGTTTCGACGAGTGGATCTGGGATGCATCCGGTTCGGAGTCCGGCAGGGTGAGTTTCCAGTTCGAGATTTCGGGTACGATTGCGTCCCCAAACGACGGATCAGCCTACAATGACGCAACAGAATAACAAATCGAACCCTGGTCGGATCAAGGTCGCGGCCGCGGTATTCGTCGCGCTCGGAGCCGCCGGCATCGCCGCGCTACCGTTCGATCAGGCGAACGCCGGCGCGGCGGCTACGGCAGTTCCCGCTCAAACGCGCGCCCTTGCGCGGGATGTGCTGCAACACTTGATCGCGATCAACTCGACTCATGCGCATGGCTCGACCGCGGCAGCCCAATATTTGGCGGATCAACTGAGAGCCGCCGGCTTCCCCGACAGCGACGTGCACGTGCTCGCACCTGCGGAGCACCCCACCAAGGGCAACGTGGTGGTTCGTCTCCACGGGAGGGGCGGCGCCAAACCACTGCTGTACATCTGTCATCTCGATGTGGTTGAGGCCAGGCGCGAAGACTGGAACTTCGATCCATTCGTTCTGACCGAGAAAGACGGCTGGTTGTACGGACGCGGGACCATCGATATGAAGGGTCAGGACGCCGCCGTCCTGACCACGCTCATTCGTCTGAAAAAAGAGGGTTATGTGCCGGACCGCGACATCATCGTTGCATTCACTGCGGATGAAGAGGCGGGGGGCGACGCGAATGGCGTGAAATGGCTGTTCGAAGAGCACAGGGACTTGATCGACGCCGGTCTCGTGGTCAATCCCGACGGCGGTGAAGCCGCAACCAAATCCGCACGGAAATTGTATGTCGCTGTTCAAACCAGCGAGAAGGTCTTCCTCACATTCGGTCTGGAAGTCACGGACAAGGGCGGACACAGCTCCCGGCCCACCGCGAGCAATCCGATCTACCGATTGTCCAAGGGACTTGACCGTTTATCGGGCTATGCTTTTCCGGTGCACCTCACGGAGACGACGAAACTTTATTTCGCCGGGCGCGCGGATCTGTCGAGCGGACAGACGAAGGCGGATATGCAGGCAATCAGCCGGACTCCTTTGGATGAAGGTGCGGTCCAACGACTCTCGGCGGACGTCGAGACCAACATCATGCTGCGGACCACGTGTGTCGCGACGATGATCGAGGGCGGCCACGCGGAAAACGCCCTGCCGCAGCGCGCGCGGGCGACGGTGCAGTGCCGGGTGATTCCAGGTGAATCCCAGGACGAGGTTGAACGAACGATTGAAGCGGCGTTGAAGGATCCGCAGATCAAGATTTCCGTGATGACTGCGGCCAATCCGAGTCCGGATTCCGTGCCGTCGCCCGCCATCCTCCGCACCGTGAGGGGGGTGGCGCAGTCGATATGGCCCGGCGTCGTGGTGTTGCCCGAAATGTCCGCCGGCGCCGACGACAGCATTTTCCCCCGGAGGCTCGGCATTCCCGCATACGGAATCGACGGCATGTTCGATGATCTCGACGACGGCCGCGCTCACGGCAGGGATGAGCGAATCGGCGTCACCGCGTTCGATGAGGAACTGGAATTCACCTACCGCTTGATGAAGGAACTGAGTGCGCGTTCGCCGGGTTCCTAGCCTCCGAGCACTCTGCGCGCAGCCCTCAGATGCGGAATATCGAACATCTTTCCATCCAGGGAAACCGTGCCGGCACCGGTACTGAACGCATCGACAACGCGTTGCGCGTGGGCTCGTTCCGCCTCGGTGGGCGTGAAAGCCTCGTTGATGACCGGCACTTGATCGGGGTGGATGGCGAGGCGGCCCGTGAAGCCGTCGTAACGTGCGGCGCGTGTGGTTGCCTTCAGGCCTTCGGAATCCTTGAAGTTGATATGGACCGTGTCGAGGGCCTCGACGCCCATTGCGTGAGCAGTCAGTAGACATTGCAGACGAGCATGGACATAGGTGGGCCGCCACGCTCCGTCGTCGGTACGCGGATCACCGGCCCCCAACGCGGAACTCAAGTCCTCGGCGCCCCAACTGACGTGGCTGATTCGCGGATGCCGCTGCTTGGCAAGTTCTCCAAGGCGGAGCAATCCCAAGGGCGTTTCAGTCACCAGAGCAATGATTCGCACATGACCCGCCGGCAGCCCGTGCGCGGATTCCAGCGCATCGAGATAGTGAGCGATGATGGCCACATCCTCGGGTCCGCTGATCTTCGGCACCATGATGCCTGCGGGCCGGGCCGGCAGCACGTGTGCGAGGTCCTTGAGCAATTCGCCCGATGCAAGGTCATTGACGCGCACCCAGAGCGAGGTCCGATCCGGCTGCGCCGCGAGCCACGATTGCATCATGGTGCGCGCGAGGGCTTTGCGTTCCGGCAACACCGCGTCCTCAAGATCGAGCACCACAGCATCGGCACCGGCGGCCGCGGCCTTGGCCAGCTTTCTTTCACTGTCGGCCGGCACAAACAGCATCGAACGCATCATGCGGTTTCCTCTCGACTCACTTCGGACGTTTCAGTTGCAGACCACTGCGCTTGCATTGCGCCACCAATTCATTTTTCTGATTCCAGGCCCGGTGCAGAAAGGTCACGATGCCGGCATTCGGCCGTGATTTGCTTTCGCGCAATTCCAGCACCTCGGTTTCCACATGGATCGTGTCGCCGTGAAACAGGGGGGTGGGGAATCGGACCTCGTCCCAGCCGAGATTGGCGATCGCCGTGCCGTGCGTCGTTTCGTTGACCGAAATTCCCACCATCAGACCGAGAGTGAAGGCGCTATTGACGATGCGCTGCCCGAATTCGGTGTGTTCCCGGCAATACTGCTCATCCAAGTGCAGATACGCTGGATTGTGCGTGAGGCACGAGAACCAGACGTTATCGGCTTCGGTGATCGTGCGGCGGATGGGATGCTTGAAGAGCTGGCCGACGGATAGTTCATCGAAATAGAGTCCCGGCATCGTTCTGTTCCTCCGGCGGATCAAACGAGGTATTTTATCACGGCGGCGGAGTAGACTCGTGCCCATGACTTCCCGATGGCGCAGCGATGGAGTGCGGATTATCCGTGCCGGCGAGCTCGACTCGAATACTCCACAGACACCGGGCATGCAGCGCCGCGCCGCCGTGACGACCGCGGGCACCGGAGCCACGCAGCTCTGGGCGGGTACCGTCACGATCGACGCAAACGCAAGAACGGGCGCGCACCATCATGGTGGTCTCGAGAGCGTCATCTATGTGGTCAACGGCGTCGCGCGCTTACGCTGGGGCGACCGGCTCGAGTTCGTGGCCGAGGCGCAGGCCGGCGATTTCATTTATGTGCCTCCCTATGTTCCGCATCAGGAGATCAACGCGAGCGAGGATTTGCAGTTGCACTGCGTGCTGGCCCGGAGCGGACAGCAGGGCCTGGTCGTCAATCTCGACATCACCCCGGTGGAAGTTCCGGAACTCGTGCGCTGGATAGACGACCTTCACAATTAACGGCGGACGGGGAGCTCGCGTCAAGCCTGCAAGTGCGAGAGCGGAAGCCGGGTGGAACGCTTCACCGTGGCCAGCACCACGCTCGACTGTAGATCACGCAAGTTCGGTATCCGCAAAAGTTTTTTCAGAACCACGCTGCTGAGGGACTCGAGATTCTTTGCGTACACCTGCAGGATGAAGTCGTACGCGCCGGTGATGGCGTAGCAATTCGTCACCTCGTCCAGCAATTCGATTTCGCGTTCGAACCGAGCCACGGTCTCATCCGTATGTTCGGTCAATTTCGCTTGTACGATCGCCAGCACCCCGAGCCCCACACCGGTCGGATTGAGAACCGCGGCGTAGCCTTCGATCACGCCTGCGGCTTCCAATGCCTTGATCCGCCGCGCGCAGGGTGTGGGCGACAATCCGATCGAATCCGCCAGCTCCACCACGGTCAACCGCCCGTCGCGCTGTAGCTGTGAAAGGATGCGTGCATCGTAGCGGTCGAGTGCCATGATTCGCTCTCCAAAACGCCCATATTAGTGATTATCACTAATTATTATGCATTGTAGTGCCGGTTTTAGCGATTATTTTCGCCTACGCGGAGTTAGTCTGGTTTTCGACTATTTTCCCGAGGGCGCGATGGCCGCAAATCCGAAGAAGCTACCCCAGGACGCGAAGACGGCGGCCCCCGATTGGCGGACGGTGGTTCGGCAAATCGCGGTTTCCCGGGCACTCGACGATCTCGAGGAGACGCGTCTCCTGCCCGAGCGCAAAGTGCTCTACCAATTCTCCGCGCGCGGGCATGACGTGACGCAGGTTCTGCTGGGAAGGCTGTTGACCGGCGCCCGCGACGGGGTGGGCGCCTATTATCGTTCCCGGCCGCTGTTGTTGACGTTGGGATTGTCCGTCGACGAGGCGCTTGCCTCGACGATGATGAAAGTCGGCGGGATGAGCGAGGGCCGCGACATCGGCGTGGTGTTCAATCTGCCGCGCAAACGCGGTGCATGCGTGCTGCCGGTGTGCGGCGGAGTGGGCACCCAGTACACGCCGGCGGTGGGGTGGGCGCAAGCGCTGCGTTACCGTCATTCCACCCTCGGTGAGGCGGAGTGCGCCGACAGCATCGCGGTGGTCCACGGCGGCGATGCATCGACCGCGACCAGCGGCTTTTGGGCGGCGCTCAATATCGTCACGACGGAGCGGTTGCCGCTGCTGTTCTTCATCGAGGACAACGGGTATGGAATCTCGGTCCCTTCGAAGTTGCAGACTCCCGGCGGCAACATCGCCAAGAACCTCGCCGCATTTCGCGGCTTGAGAGTTCTGGACGGCGATGGCTCCGATCCCGTTGCGGCGGCAACTCTCATCGAAGACGCGGTGCGCGGCGTTCGAGGCGGCGGAGGCCCCGCCTTGCTGCGATTGGTCGTGCCGCGTCTCTCGGGTCATTCCGGCCAGGATACGCAGGCATACAAGAGTGCTGCTGCGATTTTATCCGAGCAAGACCGCGATCCGTTCAAACGACTGAGGCTTCAGCTCGTACCCGACATTCTCACCGAGGGCGAGTGGGATGCGGAAATCGAAAACGCCCGGGCTGTCGTCGCGGGCGCCCTGGAGCGGGTCGGTGGGCTGTCCCCGCCGGACCCGGCAGGCGTGCGCAAATACGTTTTCAGCGAATCCGGCGATGACGGACTGCCCGAGATTCAAGCCCAGGGCGGGATTTGGGCGGAGGGAGTCAGTCCGCCCGCCGGCGTGGAGCGCGCGGAAGCCCAGGGTCCGCGCATCAATTTGGTCACCGCCGTGCGGCGCACGCTGGAGCGCGAGCTCGCGGTGAATCCACGTGTGGTGATTTTCGGCGAGGACGTCGGTCAAAAAGGCGGAGTACATGCCGCAACGCTGGGTTTGCAGGAGAAATTCGGTTCGGCGCGGGTGTTCGATACCAGCCTGTCGGAAGAAGGGATCATCGGGCGGGCCGTGGGCATGGCCGCCGCCGGCCTCATGCCGGTTCCGGAGATCCAGTTTCGCAAGTATGCGGATCCCGCCGCCGAGCAACTGAATGACTGCGGCACGATGCGGTGGCGCACCGCCAATCGATTTGCCGCGCCGATGGTCGTGCGTATTCCGGGAGGTTTTTTCAAATGCGGCGACCCGTGGCACAGCCAATCGAACGAAGTGCAATGGGTGCACGGCTTGGGCTGGCGTCTCGCCATGCCGTCCAACGCGCAGGATGCAGTGGGATTGTTGCGCTCGGCGTTGCGCGGCAACGATCCGACCATATTCTTCGAGCATCGATCGTTGCTCGATGGAAGCTGGGCGCGGCGCCCCTATCCGGGAGATGAGTTCGTCGTCCCGTTCGGCAAGGCCAGTCTGTTGCAGGCCGGCGACGCCGTGACTGTCGTCACGTGGGGGGCGATGGTGGAGCGCTGCGAACTGGCGCTGCGTCGTGCCGAGATTTCCGCCGATCTGCTCGACCTGCGGACGCTGTCGCCGTGGGATCGCGAAGCCACGCTGGCATCGGTTCGCAAGACGCGCCGTTGCCTCATCGTTCACGAGGACACCGTCACCGCGGGCTTCGGTGCTGAAATTGCGGCGGTGCTGGCAAAGGAGGCGTTCTTCGACCTTGATGCGCCCATCGAGCGCCTCGCGATGCCCGACGTTCCAAGTCCTCATAGTCCGGTCCTGCTCGACGCCGTGCTGCCCAGCGTCGCCGCGATCGCGTCGGCGCTTGCGGCATTGGTGGCAATTTGACCGCGTCCACCCTGGCCGACGTTGCCACGATGGCCGATGTCGTTGCCCCGATGAACGAAGAGGGCACAAAAGCGACCATTTTGAAGTGGGGAAAACGCGTCGGCGATCGGGTGCGCCGGGACGAACCGCTGTTGGAGCTGGAAACGGACAAGGTGACGGTGGAGATCCCCTCGCCGGCCAGCGGCGAACTCGCGGAAATTCTCAAAGGTCCCGATGAAGAGGTGCTGCCCGGTCAGTTGCTCGCCCGGGTGCGCATCGGCAGCGACGCGTCGACTCAGGGAACCGAACCTGCGGCGGATGCGAAATCTCGCTCGGGTGGGCGCCCGCTGTTGAGCCCCTCGGTGCGGCGGCTGCTCGCGGAACACGAGATCTCCGTGGATGAGGTGGCGGGAACCGGGCGGAACGGGCGAGTCACGGCTGAGGACGTCTTGCGCCACAGGGACGAGACGATCAGCACATCGGTCCATGGCGCAGCACGGGGCGCCGCGGACCGGAAGCCCGATGTCGCTGAGGCCCCGGCGGGTCCCGCCGGCGCGGGTGAATCGCGCATTCCGCATACGCCGATTCGACGCCGCATCGCCGAACACATGGTGCGCAGCCTGGCGCAGGCGCCGCACGTCACCACGCTGTTCGAGGCGGATTTGACGCGCGTGCTTGCGCATCGTGCCCGTTCTGCGGGTAGCTTTGAAGGACAGGGAGCGCGTCTGACGCTCACGGCGTATTTTATTGCCGCGTGCGCGCGCGCATTGCGCGCCCATCCGCAGGTCAATGCGACCTTTCACGACGATGCGCTGGAGCTGCACGCGGACGCCAATATCGGGGTGGGCACCGCTCTCGGAAATGAGGGTCTCATCGTGCCGGTGCTGCACCGCGCGCAGGAATTGAATCTGTTTGGCGTCGCATTGCGACTCGGACAGTTGGTGGCCGGCGCACGCGCGGGCAAGCTCGCGCCGTCGGATGTGCGGGGGGGCACGTTCACGATTTCGAACCACGGAGTCGGCGGCAGCCTGCTGGCGGCCCCCATCGTCATCAATCAGCCGCAGGTGGCGATTCTGGGCGTCGGGAAAGTCGAGCGACGGGTGTGTGCCGTGACGGTCGACGGCGCCGAAATGATCGCCGTCAGATCAATGAGCTATCTGACCTTGACGATTGACCATCGGGCGATCGACGCGTTCCAGGCGAATGCGTTTTTATCGAACGTGGTTGCGGTGCTGGAGCAGTGGCCGGCCGATTGACGCCGACGCGACGCGACGCAGTCACAAGGAACCTCCTAGTTCGAGACCGCCGAAGCGCTGCATGACCGTGGGGTCGGGCGGGGGCAGTGCGCCGTTCAATCGTGATGCGCATGTGGAGAGATAAATTTCCGACGCGGCGAACACATGAACGTAGATTTCCCGGCAGAGTACCGCGGCGCGGGTGCCGGGCCAGTTCGCCGGTAACAAGCGCTGTGGCAGCAGCGGGTCTCGCAGGTGCAGCCGCCGATATTCGTGAATGAGCAGGGTGCGCAGAACGAACGCGGGTTCCGGTTCGATGGACATCCGGCTGAGGGGCTCGAGCGCCCGCTCGAAGCGTTGCACGAACCGCCGGTAGCGCTTGCCCAAGTCGGCTAAATCCCAGCCCAGTGCGACCAATGCGGCGGGTGCGAAGTGGTTCGCGAGATTCGCGTCGAAGACCAGCGTGTTGGCCGGCAAGGGCGGCGCAGAAGTCCGCAGGGCAAACTCGTTCGCCTGGGCTTCGGGATGCGCGAACACTCCGCTCGACAATTCACCGAAGCCCTGCCACAGAAGTTCTTTTCGTAATCTTTGCCGATCCGCGGCCCGCATGGCGGGCAACACAACCAGGGTCCAGCGGCCGGTCCAATTGGCCGAGGGTCCGCCGTAGATGCGCAGCGTGGCGTCCGCGAATCGCTCGCGGCCGGCCTCCGACAGGCGGTACTCGGAGAGTTTGCCCTGGCGCCGCGCCTCGACCCAACCCTCCTGTGCGAGGCGCGCGGTGGCGGTGCGCACCAGCCGCTCATTGATCCCAAACGGCACGGCGAGCCGAATCAACCCGCCCAACGCGATCGCGCTCCCGCGCGGCATGATGGAATCGCCGAAGATGGTGACGATGAGAGACCCGGCGCGCTGTGGACGCTGCCGGCGAAAGCGGGCGAGCAGTTCGTGGGCGGCGACGGTGGTGGCGGTGGCGGTAGGCATTTTCCCGGATTGTAATATGCCGCGGCATATGACACAGAAAAAATTGCATTTAACTGATTTGTGTATCACAATCAGCGCTACAGGTTCGGAGGCAGGCATGTATACGCAAGGCCTTGATGTTCAATCGCCGGAACCGCCGGCGCCGCTCGACGAGGGGTTGCTGGAAAAGCGCTTCCTCGAGCGGGTCGACGCCGAGGAGAAGATCGAGCCCAAGGATTGGATGCCGGAGCGGTATCGCAACACCCTGATTCGTCAGATTTCGCAGCATGCGCATTCCGAGATCGTCGGCATGCTCCCGGAGGGGAACTGGATCACGCGCGCGCCCACGCTGCTGCGCAAATCGATCTTGATCGCCAAAGTTCAGGATGAGGGCGGCCACGGCGCGTATTTGTACAGCGCCGCCGAGACTCTCGGGGTGAGCCGCGATCATCTGGTCGAACAACTGCTCTCGGGCAAAGCGAAGTATTCGAGCATTTTCAACTATCCGACGCCGACCTGGGCCGACATCGGCGCGATCGGCTGGTTGGTCGACGGCGCCGCGATCATGAATCAGATCCCGCTGTGCCGGTGTTCCTACGGTCCGTATGCCCGCGCCATGGTGCGGATCTGCCGGGAAGAGAGCTTCCATCAACGGCAGGGTTACGACCTGATGCTGCAGCTGGCCCGGGGCCACGCTTCGCAGAAACACATGGCACAGGAGGCGCTGAATCGTTGGTGGTGGCCCGCGCTGATGATGTTCGGTCCTCCGGACACCGAGTCCATGCATAGCACCGATTCGCAGCGCTGGAAGATCAAGCGCTTCTCGAACGATGAACTGCGGCAGAAATTCGTCGACTTCACGGTGCCGCAGGCACGGTTTTTAGGCCTGACCTTGCCCGATCCGCTGTTGCGGTGGAACGAAGCGGCGGGGCGGCATGATTTCGGAGCGATTGATTGGAGCGAGTTCAATCGGGTGCTCAAGGGAAATGGCCCCTGCAACGCAGAACGCCTGGCGGCGCGCCGAACCGCCCATGAAGAAGGCGCCTGGGTTCGCGAGGCGGCCATGGCGTACGCCGACAAGCAGCGTGTGCGCAACGCGAGGGTCGCCGCTTGAACAGGAGTCCGTATGGAAGATGAGCATCAGTGGCCCCTGTACGAGGTATTCGTTCGGGCGCGTGGCGGTCTCGATCACAAGCATGCCGGAAGTTTGCACGCCGCGGATGCGCGGATGGCCCTCGAGCACGCGCGCGATCTCTATACGCGACGCCAGGAAGGTGTGAGCCTCTGGGTGGTGCGCTCCACCGACATCACCGCGTCCGATCCGGCCGACGCCGACTCGTTGTTCGAGCCGGCGCGGGACAAGGTGTACCGTCATCCGACGTTTTACGACATTCCCGACGAGGTCAAGACGCTTTGAGCGCCCCGATGAAAATCCGGGATGACGATTTATTCCGCTATGTGCTGCGCCTGGGCGACTTGAGTTTGGTGCTCGGCCAACGGCTGGGTGAATGGGTGGGTCACTCCCCGGCACTCGAAGAGGATTTGGGATTGGCCAACGTTGCGCTCGACCTCATCGGCCAGGCGCGGCTCCTGCTGGGCTACGCCGGCGAGATCGAAGGTCGCGGCCGCGACGAGGACCAGCTCGCCTTCTTGCGCGAGCAGGGCGAGTATCTGAACCCGATCTTGGCCGAGCAGCCGAACGGCGACTTCGGCCGGACCATCGTGCGTCAGGTCCTCATCGATGCCTTTCAATTGGAACTCTACGAGCGGCTGACGACTTCTTCGGATGAGCATTTGGCGGCGGTCGCCGCAAAAGCGGTGAAGGAAACCCGTTATCACCTGCGCTACAGCGGCGGATGGCTGGTGCGATTGGGCGACGGCACCGTGGAGAGCCGTGCTCGCGTGTCCTCCGCCCTCGAGAGTCTCTGGTCCTATACGGCGGAGTTGTTCGTCGAGGACGATGTGGATCGGGCGATGGCCGATCGAGGCATCGCGCCGCGGCTGGCCGATGTGCAGAAGGCTTGGAGCGCGCGCATCGATGCGCTGCTCGCGGAAGCGACGCTCGAGCGTCCGCTCGATCGCCCATACTCGTGGTTCGGTAAGCAGGGCACACACAGCGAGCACCTGGGGTACATGCTGGCGGAAATGCAGTATATGCAACGAACCTATCCGGACGCGCGTTGGTGAACGCCGCTGCGTCGGGCGCCGATGCGCGCATCGCCTGCGCCTGGGCCGCGCTCGATGGCGTCGAGGATCCGGAAATACCCGCATTGAGCGTGGTGGACCTCGGCGTGATTCGTTTCGTGACGGCGCAACCCGACGGCTGCATGGAGGTGGGTCTTTCGCCCACGTATACGGGATGCCCCGCCACCGAGGTGATTCAAACCCTGGTCGAGCGTGCGCTGGCCGGCGCCGACGTGGGCGCATTTCGCGTCAGGCGTGTCCTCGCACCTGCTTGGAGCAGCGATTGGATCACGGCCGACGGTCGACGCAAGCTTGCCGAGTACGGCATCGTGCCGCCTGATCATTCCTCATCGAGTTTGCGGGATCTGCGCCCCGGTGGCCGGCCGGTGGCCTGTCCCCGCTGTCACTCCACGGATACCGAAACCGTCAGCGAATTCGGCTCCACGCCCTGTAAGTCGTTGCTTCGCTGCCGCGAATGTCTCGAACCGTTCGAATACTTCAAGTGCATTTGAAGACCGCATGCCCGACTTCCATCCGTTGACAGTGGCGTCGATCGAGAAAATTGCGGAAGACGCGGTGTGCATCTCATTGGTCGTGCCGCCGGCATTGCGAGAGGCGTTCGCATTCCATGCGGGCCAGTACGTGCCGTTGCGCCGTACCATTGATGGGCGGGAGGAACGCCGCACCTATTCGATCGTGACCGCTCCCGGGGGAACCCTCCTGAAACTCGGTGTCCGCCTGCAGCCCAATGGGCGGATGTCCGGGGAACTCGCGGGTTTGCTGCGAGCCGGCGAATCGCTCGAGGTGGGATCTCCCATCGGCCGCTTCCGTACTTACATCGATCCTAAGCGCGCGTTTTCCTATGTCGCCTTTGCCGCGGGCAGCGGAATTACGCCGGTGTTATCCGTTGCGGCGGATGTTCTGGCGCGGGAACCCGCGAGTCGTTTCACGTTGATCTACGGCAATCGCACGATGTCGCGCACCATGTTCCTCGAGGAGACTCTCGCACTCAAAAACCGCTATCTCGGCCGATTTGCGGTGCACTTCGTCATGAGCCGCGAACCTCATCAGACCCAGGTGCTCAACGGGCGCATCGACGGGGTCAAGGTGCATGAGCTCGCGCGCCAGGTGGCCGGCATCGCCACCGCGGACGAGTACTTCGTGTGCGGGCCGGGCAGCATGGTGGAGGAGGTCCGTGCCGCCATCAAGGACATCAACGGCGACGCCCCGGTTCGTTGCGAACGATTTGCCGCGGCCGCGAGTCCGGTCCGTCCGGCGACTGACGCCGTGGAAACGGCGGCGTCGGCGCAGGAACTGCTGGCCACGGTGTCGGTTACCATGGATGGTCGCAGACGGACATTTCCCATGGCACCGGGGGATGCGTCCGTGCTCGACGCCGCTGAGCGCGCGGGACTCGAACTGCCTTTCTCTTGTCGGTCCGGTATTTGCGCAACCTGCCGCGTGCGCGTCGTTGCGGGAAAGGTGGACATGATGCACAACATCGCGCTGGCGCCGTGGGAACTGGAGGCAGGATTCGTCCTGTGCTGCCAGGCGCGCCCCACCACCGGAATGCTCGAGTTGAGCTACGACGAGAAGTGATCGATTCACGGCCACCGAGAGTTCACGATGTCATACGAAACAATTCTCTTCAGCGTCGATAGGGGCATCGCCCGGTTGACGTTGAACCGCCCGGACAAGCTGAATAGTTTCAACCTGGTCATGCACGCCGAAGTGCGGCAGGCCTTGGAGAGTTTGCCGGCAGCGGCCGCCAGAGTGCTGGTGCTCACGGGTGCGGGCCGGGGCTTCTGTGCCGGGCAGGATTTGGGCGACCGCGCCGTCGCACCGGGCAGCCAAGGGATCGATCTCGGTGAATCCATCGAAAAATACTACAAGCCCTTGGTGCTCGCACTCGCATCCCTTCCCATCCCGGTGATCGCCGCGGTCAACGGCGTCGCGGCGGGGGCCGGGGCCAATATCGCGCTGGCGTGCGATCTCGTCATCGCGGCGCGTTCGGCGAATTTCGTGCAGGCGTTCTCGAAGCTCGGCCTGGTGCCGGATTCCGGCGGCACGTGGATCTTGCCGCGGCTGGTGGGTAACGCCCGGGCGCTCGGCCTGACGCTGCTTGGGAATAAGCTGCCGGCCGAACAGGCCGCGGCATGGGGGATGATCTGGCAATGCGTCGATGATGCCGAATTGGAGTCGACGGTCCGGACGCTCGCGGAGCAATTCGCCGTCGCGCCGACGCGAGGTCTCGCGGCGACCAAGGCCGCGATCCGCAACAGCTGGCGGCATTCTCTCGATGAGCAGCTGAACATCGAGCGGGACGCGCAGCGCGAACTTGGACGGTCGGCGGACTACGCAGAAGGCGTCGCGGCTTTCACCGGCAAACGGACGCCGAATTTTCTTGGGAGGTGATGCATGAATACGGCACTGGATGACGCCGCCGCCGCAGCACTGTGTCGCGAAGCCCGCGCCGCCGCGGAAGCGCTGCATGCGGGCGATGCCGCGTCACGGGCGCTCGGCATCGAGTTGCTCGACGTGTCTCCGGGATGTGTGCGCGTCGTCATGACGGTGCGCGCCGACATGGTCAATGGCCATGGGATCTGCCATGGCGGAGCTCTTTTCACGCTGGCCGACAGCGCCTTCGCATTCGCCTGCAATTCGCACGGAGAACCAATGGTGGCGGCCGGCGCCAGCATCGAGTTCCTGGCACCGGCTCCTCGAGATGCGCGGGTTACAGCGACCGCCACGGAAACTTCACGGACATCGCGGGGCGGCATCTATGATGTAGTCGTTGCGAGGGAAACCGGCGAGCCGCTCGCCTATTTTCGGGGGCGATGCGCCCGCCTGCGCCTACCCGCGCCAGCAGCACCACAGGATCAGACGAAATGACCGACGCTTTTATCTGCGATGCGATTCGAACGCCGATCGGGCGGTACGGCGGCGCGCTCGCGGCCGTGCGGCCGGATGATCTGGCCGCAGTCGTGCTGCGCGAATTGCTGCGTAGAAACATGGGGCTCGATCCCGCCGCGGTGGACGACGTGATCCTGGGCTGCGCGAATCAGGCGGGCGAGGACAACCGCAATGTGGCGCGCATGGCGGTCCTTTTGGCGGGACTGCCCGTCGACGTGCCGGGCGGGACGCTCAATCGTTTGTGCGGATCGGGCCTCGATGCGGTTGCGAGCGCGGCACGCATGATCAAGGCGGGCGACGCCGACTTGGTGCTCGCGGGCGGAGTGGAGAGCATGAGCCGCGCACCCTATGTGATATCGAAGGGAGCGACGCCGTTCGCCCGGGACGTGCAGATGTTCGATACCACCATCGGGTGGCGCTTCATCAATCCGGCGCTCAAACAGGCGTACGGTGCCGACTCGATGCCGGAGACCGGTGAGAATGTCGCCGTGGACTACGACATTTCGCGCGAAGACCAAGACCGGTTCGCTTTGCGAAGCCAGCGGAGGGCCTTGGCGGCGCAGGCGGCCGGACTTTTCGTTTCCGAAATCGTTCCCGTCTCCATTCCCGGCAAACGCGGGCAGGCGACCTTGGTCAGCACGGACGAGCACCCGCGCGAAACCAGCCTCGAAGCGCTGGCGAAACTGCCGACACCCTTTCGTGCCGGCGGCACCGTCACGGCCGGAAACGCCTCCGGGGTCAACGACGGCGCCTGCGCCCTGATCATAGCGGGCCCCGATGCGGTGAAGCGGCATGGGTTGAAGCCCCGGGCACGCATCATCGGGACCGCAGTCGCCGGGGTCGCGCCGCGGATCATGGGGGTGGGACCGATAGCCGCGACCCGCAAGCTCTTGTCCCGGCTGAAGCTCACACTGAGGGACGTCGATGTCATCGAATTGAATGAGGCGTTCGCATCGCAGGCGCTCGCCGTACTGCGCGAGCTTGGAATTCCCGATGACGCTGCGCATGTCAATGCACAGGGAGGCGCCATCGCCTTGGGACACCCGCTCGGTGCGAGCGGCGCGCGATTGGTGACCACGGCCATCAATCAGCTCGAACGCGGTGGCGGCAGGCGGTCGTTGTGCACGATGTGTATCGGCGTGGGACAGGGGATCGCCATGATCATCGAGCGCGTGTGAGCGGGAACGGCGACGCCATCAAAGCGGCAGAGCGCGCAGCGGGCGGTGCGCCCACGAACTGCCGCGTGGTCGATGACGTCGGCGTCATCGGGGCAGGCACCATGGGCGGCGGGATCGCGCTCAGCTTTGCGCAGGCAGGCTTCCCGGTTGTTCTGATCGATGCGAACCACGAGGCCCTGAAGGCGGGCATGGCTCGCATTCACGCCGTCATCGACGGTGCGGTGAAAAAGGGGCGCAGCTCGGCCCAGGAGGCGGAGGCAGTCAAAGCGCGCGTGCGCGGAGCCGCCGATCTTGGGGTTCTGGCGAGCGTTGATCTCGTGGTCGAGGCCGTGTTCGAGAGCCTGACCGTCAAGCAGTCCCTATTCTCACAGTTGGCGCGGGTGTGCAAGCCGGAGGCCATTCTGGCGACGAATACCTCGACTCTGGACATCGACGCCATCGCCGGCGCAACCGGGCGTGCGCAGGACGTGTTGGGCATGCATTTTTTCAGTCCGGCGCACGTCATGCGTTTGATGGAAGTCGTGCGCGGACGCGACACCTCCGCGGTGGCGTTGGCCACCGCCCTTCGAGTGGCCGAGCGCGCCGGGAAGATCGGCGTCGCCGTCGGCAATTGTTTCGGCTTCGTCGGCAACCGAATGTTCTATGCGTACGGCCGCGAGAAGGAATTGATGCTGTTGGAAGGGGCGACACCCGCCCAGATCGACAGCGCGCTGGAAACCTTCGGCATGGCAATGGGACCGAACGCCGTGGGCGATCTCGCCGGGCTCGATATCGGAGTCGCCGCACGCCGCGCGTGGCATGACCGGCCCGACGATCCGCGCTACTACCGCGTCTCGGATGTTCTCGTGGAGCATGGCTGGCTCGGGCAAAAGACGGGACGCGGATTCTACCGCTATGAGCCCGGCAATCGGCAACGCGAGGAAAATCCGGAGATCTCGGCCGTGATCCGTTCGGAAGCCGAGCGCCTGGGCGTCGCGCCGCGAGAGGTGTCGCCGGACGAGATCGTGGAACGCTGCATCTACGCCCTCATCAACGAAGGTGCGCGCATCCTCGAGGAGGGAATTGCAAGCAGGGCGTCGGACATCGATGTGATCTGGTGCAACGGCTATGGCTTCCCGCGCGCGCGGGGCGGGCCGATGCACTATGCCGACCGCGTCGGCCTGGGGCACGTGTTGACGGTGATCGCGAGATTACGGCGAGAGCACGGCGATCGGTACTGGACGGCGGCGCCATTGCTCGAACGTTTGGAACGCGACGGCCAGGGACTTGCGGACTGGAGCTGAAATCTATGCAATTGCAGAGCTATTCTTGTGGGCAGTGGCATACCGGACGCGACGGCGGCGTCAGCATGCGCGACGCGACGAGCGGCGAGATCATCGGCAACGCCTCCTCGACGGGCATCGACTTCGCCGCAATGCTGTCGCATGCACGAAACGTCGGTGGTCCCGCCTTGCGCACCCTGACGTTCCACGAACGTGCGGCCTTGTTGAAGACGTTGGCGAAGCGGCTCTCGGAGCTGAAGGAGGAATTCTATTCGTTGTCCTTTCGGACGGGCGCGACAGTGCGCGATTCGGCGATCGATATCGACGGCGGCATCGGGACGGTATTCGCGTTTGCCGGCAAGGGCTCCCGGGAATTGCCCAACAGCCGGGTGTATCTGGACGGTGCGGTGGAAGGTCTTTCGAAGGGCGGCACTTTCGTCGGCCAGCACGTCTATGTCTCGCGCGAAGGCGCGGCGGTGCACATCAATGCGTTCAATTTTCCCGTCTGGGGGATGCTGGAGAAATTCGCGCCGGCGATTCTGGCCGGAGTCCCCGTCATCGTCAAACCGGCAACGGTGACGGCGTATCTGGCCGAACTCGTGGTGCGCCGGATCATCGAGTCCGGTCTCCTGCCGGAAGGCGCGCTGCAGCTGGTGTGCGGCGGTCTCGGCGACTTGTTCGAACACTTGAATTGCCAGGATACGGTGTCCTTCACAGGATCGGCCGACACCGCGGCCCGGTTGCGCGTGCACCCCACCATCATCCGGCACGCCGTGCGCTTCGTCGCGGAAACCGATTCATTGAACTCCAGCATTCTCGCGGCGGACGCGAAACCCGGCACGCCGGAATTCGATTTGTTCATCAAGGAAGTGGTTCGTGAGATGACGGTCAAGGCGGGCCAGAAGTGCACGGCTATCCGCAAGGCATTGGTGCCTGCTCCGATCGTCGTCGACGTCGTCGACGCCCTGCGCACGGCCTTGGGAAAGGTCACCGTGGGCAATCCGCGGACTGAAGGCGTTCGCATGGGACCGCTCGTCAGCCTGGATCAGCGCAGGGATGTGTCGAATCGCGTCGCCGAACTGCGCAATGACGCCGAACTCGTCGCGGGCAGCCTCGACCGGTTCGAATTGCTGGATGCCGACCGCGAGCGCGGAGCCTTCATGCCGCCGCTGCTGCTCTTCTGCCGCGATCCGCATGCGGCGCGCATCGTTCATGAAGTCGAGGCCTTCGGCCCGGTCGCGACCGTGTTGCCGTACCAGGATACGGAAGATGCCATCGCGCTCGCGCGCCGCAGTGCGGGAAGTCTTGCCGCATCGGTGTTCTGCGCGGACGATGCGCTCGCGGCCCGTCTCGTGCTGGGGCTGGCTCCCTACCATGGACGAATACTGGTCGTGAATGGTGTTTGCGCGAAGGAGTCGACCGGGCATGGGTCGCCGCTTGCGCCGTTGGTCCACGGCGGTCCCGGGCGCGCCGGTGGTGGCGAGGAGATGGGTGGAATTCGCGGCGTATTGCACTACATGCAGCGCACCGCGGTACAAGGATCACCGCAGAGCATCACCGTCACGGGCGGCCGCTGGGTGCGCGGCAGCCGGCTTCGCGATCCGGGAATGCATCCGTTCCGCATTCCATTCAATGAACTTCAGGTGGGAGATACCCTGCAGTCCGTGGAGCGCGAGGTTACCGTGGACGACATCGAGCGCTTTGCCGCTCTGTCGGGGGATAATTTCTACGCCCACATGGACGAACAGGAGGCTGCGCGCAATCCCCTGTTCGGGGGACGCGTTGCGCATGGGTATTTCCTGATCTCGGCGGCGGCCGGGCTGTTCGTCGATCCTGCCTATGGGCCCGTTCTCGGCAACTATGGCCTGGATCACTTGAGATTCGTCAAACCGGTCAAACCGCAAGATCGCATCAAGGTGCGGCTGACTTGCGCCGAAAAGAGCCTGCGGGCGGAGAAGGGCTGGGGGGAGGTGGCCTGGGACACCGAAATCACCAATCAGCACGAGGAGACGGTTGCCGCGTATACCGTCTTGACGATGGTGAGCATTCACGCCGTGCCGGATCTGAAAGGAGTGTAAATGTCCCTGGACGCTGCCCGCTATGTGCGCGAATTTCCGAGTTTGCAATTCCACGCGCCGGAGGCCGGGATACTCGAGATCGTCATCTCCAATCCGGGCCGAATGAACGCGGCAACCGAGGCCATGCACTCGGACCTCGCGCTGATTTGGCGCGCCATCGACACGGACGACGAGGTGAGGGTGGTCATCGTGCGCGGCGACGGCGAACATTTTTCGTCGGGCGGCGATTTCGGCATGATCGACCGCATGATAGCGGATCAAGCAACGTTGATCCGTGTCTGGAAGGAAGCGAGCGATCTTGTCTACAATCTGATCAACTGCTCAAAACCTGTGGTATCGGCGATTCGCGGAAACGCCGTCGGCGCCGGCCTTGCCGTCGCCTTGCTGGCGGATGTGTCGATTGCCGCCGATACGGCGCGCATCCTCGACGGTCACACGCGGCTTGGTGTCGCGGCGGGGGATCACGCCGTCATCATTTGGCCGCTTCTATGCGGTCTCGCCAAAGCCCGATATTACCTGCTGACCAACAAGCCCATGTCGGGAGTCGATGCCGAACGCATGGGGCTCGTGGGATTGTGCGTTCCCGATGCGCTCGTCCTGGAAACCGCATACGACGTCGCGCGGAGCTTGAATGCAGGCAGCCGTACCGCGATCCGCTTCACCAAGCACGCCCTCAATAATTGGTTGCGCCTTGCCGGACCGAGTTTCGATGCCTCTCTCGCCTTGGAGATGCTGGGCTTTCGCTTGAGCGACGCCCGCGAAGGGATTGATGCCGTGAAGTCGAAGAGAAGGCCCGATTTCTGATGGCCCTCGAGCCGATAGAGCGCGCATCCATCGATGAGCTTCGGGCCCTGCAGCTCGAACGTCTGCGATGGTCGTTGCGGCATGCCTACGATAACGTCGAACACTATCGGCAATCCTTCCATGCGGCCGGAGTGCATCCCACTGATTTGAAGAGGTTCGAGGACCTGGCGCGATTCCCCTTCTTGACCAAACAGGATTTTCGAGCGCAGTACCCGTTTGGACTTTTTGCGGTACCTCGGGCGCGGATCGCCCGAATCCATGCCTCGTCCGGCACCACCGGTAAACCCACGGTGACGGGCTATACGCGGGAGGATATCGACACTTGGGCAGATTTGGTCGCACGCAGCATTCGTGCGGCGGGCGGCAGGCCGGGCGACATGGTGCACGTGGCTTACGGTTACGGACTGTTCACCGGAGGCCTTGGTGCGCACTACGGCGCGGAACGCCTCGGATGCACGGTGATCCCGATGTCGGGCGGACAAACCGAAAAGCAGGTTCAGCTGATTGCCGATTTTCGGCCCCGCATCATCATGGTCACACCTTCGTACATGCTCACCATTGCCGAGGAAATGGACCGTCAGGGGATGGACGCGCGCGCCTGTTCCCTTGAAATCGGCATCTTCGGCGCCGAGCCCTGGACTGATTCGATGCGCGCCGAGGTGGAGCGGCGCCTCGAGCTCACTGCCCTCGACATCTACGGTCTATCGGAGGTGATGGGCCCCGGCGTGGCCCAGGAATGTGCCGAGTCGAAGGACGGGCCCTGCATCTGGGAAGATCACTTGTATCCGGAAATCATCGATCCCGCGACCGGCGCGGTATTGCCGGAGGGAGCCGAGGGTGAACTGGTATTCACCTCGCTCACCAAACAGGCGCTCCCCGTGATTCGCTACCGAACGCGCGACCTCACACGGCTGCTGCCGCCTACGGCCCGCAGCATGCGGCGGATGGGAAGAATTTCCGGCCGCAGCGATGACATGTTGATCGTGCGCGGCGTGAACGTGTTTCCGACGCAGATCGAGGAATTGATCTTTCGGTGTCCCGGATTGTCAGCGCACTATCACCTGGAACTCACCCGCGAAGGACACCTGGACGCGTTGGCGGTTCACGTCGAGCACGCACCGGACGCCGCGGAGCCGCGGCGGGACGCCGCCATCCGGGAATTGGCGCAGCTCGTGAAGGCGCACGTGGGCGTCAGCGTGCGCGTCGAGTTGCATGCGCCGGGCGCCTTGGAGCGATCGACCGGCAAGGCGCGGCGCGTCATCGACCGACGCCCGATCACTACTTAGCAAGCGGCGAGCCCAACGCGGCAGTGCTGAAACGCGGATCTGCGCGCAGGTCATGGTCGGCCGCAGTCTGCGACTGGTCCTGGTTCATCGGCAGCCAAACCATGGCCCGCGCCACCGGGTCCGCCGACGCGTCGTGACCGGCTTCGGCAATAGCCACGTAGAATACTTCGCGGCGCGCCCGCGACGCTTTGGGTACGAGCTTCACGAAGAAGCTCGTCGAGTTTCTTCCCTTCGGAAAGGACTGAATCACCTTTCCTTGGTGCACGTAGTCGATGCCGGGCTTCGCCGATGCAGCCTCGGTCCACCACACGAATTTGGTGTCCCTCTGCACGACGGACGAGCGATGCACACGAATTTCGGCAAAATGTTCGCCCGAGCGGACAGTATAGTTGCTGGCGGAAACCAGAACGGGGCGGGCGGCCGACGCAGTCGGCTGTTTCGGCCGGTTCGCGTCATGCCCGCGGTTGTTCAGAAGCCTCTGCTGGCTCTCCGGAGCCTGCGGCGGGGTGGCATAGGGCGCCGCATTCGCTGCACCGGATCCCGCCGTTGCCGGGTCCTTGATCATCGCATCGGTAATCGTCGCATCGGTGACTTCGGCAGGCTGCCGGCCGACTACCGCCTCCGGAACGGCTTCGGTGCCGGTCGCCCTGCTGCCCGACGCCAAGCGGACGAATGAGACCCAGACGCTGACCGTAATCAAAAGCGCGGCAAATAGCGTGGTGGCTCTCAAGGACGCCGCCGGGCTGTGATTGACGGGTGTGGGTCGCAGATCGCGAACGCCCGGCACGCGTCGCGTCGCGGCGCGCTCGGCATTCATCTTGTTCAGCCAGGCGGGTACCGAAATCGACCGACCCGCCCGATGCCACGACAAACCCATCGCGAGCGTTTGCCATTGCTGCCGGGTCAGGCCCTGCGGCCGATTGGGCACTATTCCGAGATCACGCGCTTCCGTCGCCGGCCGGCGTTGAAAGGGATGTGTTCCGGCGAGCAATTCGTAAGAGAGGCACGCGAGGGCATAAACGTCGTCGCGCGGATCCGGAGCTCTCCCCGCCAGGATTTCGCAGCAAGCATAGGAGGGCGGCCCAGAGGAAAACGCATTTCTGCGGTGCAGAATATCGTTGGCGTAACGTCCGACGGAATTACTGGACGCGCCAAAATCGAGGATCCGGACATCGCCGGAGTGGGTGATCATTATATTGTTGGGCTTCAAATCCGCGTGAACCACGTTGCGGGCGTGTGCGTGCGCGAGCGCGGAACCGACTTCTCGGATGATCGCCCATGCTTGCGGCCGCGCCATCGGCAAGGGGCGCAGCCGCGCCATCACGCTGCTCAACAGCTCGCCTTCCAAAAGCTCCATCGTGAAAAAATCGAGGTCTCCGTCACGATCGATCTCGAAGACGTTGACGATGCTTTCATGCGAGAGAATCTGTGCGCAGTAGAATTCGCGTCTGAACTCCGCGAGTAAATCCCCGCGCTCGTCTGCGTTCGGATGCAGTATCTTTATCGCGACGTATCGGTCGTCCTCGGCGAGATCGCCTCGGTAGCGGTCCAGCGCTTTGAACACCGTGCCCTTGCCGCCGCTGCCAAGGCGCTCTTCGATCACATATCGATTTCGTAAAACGGAGCCTACTCGTACGGGTGACCCGACACGGCGCTCATCGTTGGAACGTGGCGCGAATGCCGCCGAATTCGCTTGAAAGTCGGTGGTGATGATGCTGCCGTCGGCAGCGGGTTTATCTCTAGGGGCGGGTGTTTCGTTCATAGGCGACTGTGTCCAAGCCCGGTATTCCGGCCGCGCACGATCCGTTATGTAAAACTGTTACCTCGAATGCGGGCCGGGTGTTGGCCCCACGCCACAAACGACACGGACTTCCGATCGCTCGGCGACACTATGGGGGTTCGAATTCCGCATGTATGTCAGACAAACCCCCATTTCCCGGGCCGGTTTGCTATTTCGGGCATAATCCCCGGCGAATTGGGCCGGGGGGCGAGCCGGATCAATTTCGGGCTGCTCGCATCGAGCGGTTGCGCACGCGCTTCACGCCATCAAGGTGATCGCCATCGTCGTCGCGAGGGCGCCACCCGCCGGCACCAGGAACACGCCCGTTTTCTCCTTGAAATCACCCGAAAACCCCTGGCAGTCCGTAATCCCATGCCAGGGTTCGATGCAAATGAAGTGCGCCCCCGGTTTTGTCCAAATGCCAAGATACGGGGCATCGGGAAAGCTCACCCGCAGGCACGGTCCGTGGTCGGTCCCATAAATGACGGAGCGGCTTTTGACTTGATCGAATATGAGGACATCGTCTTCGAACAGCGCATCGTCAAGCCTCAGGCGCCGGTGCGAGACCGGAGTCGGATGGCGCGTAAGGGTCAGCAACCCTGCGGAGTCGATGCGCCTGACGGGAGCAGTCTCCTCGCTCTCGAATTCGATGAAATGCGATGACCGTGCCTGCCCGAACGGAAGCGGCCAACGAAATCCAGGGTGATAGCCGAAGCTGGCGGGCATGTCTGAATCGCCGTTGTTGCGGATCGACGTGGTCAACGACAGCGTCGGACCCAGCAACTCGAAGCGGATGGCCAATTCAAAGCGAAACGGATAGACCTGGAAACTGGCTTCGTCGGCGTTCAGCTTGAATACCGCGGTGGACGACGTGGCATCTTCAATCGAAAATGTCTTGCCGCGCGCGAATCCGTGTCTTGGAAGCCGATAGATCTGGGCGCCGCAGCGGTAACTGCCATCGACCAGCACTCCGACGATCGGAAATAGCAGCGGCGCCCGCCCGGTCCATACCGCTGGATTGCCGTCCCACAAGAGATCGCGCGCGGCGCGGTCTCTGAGGGTGGACAACTGCGCACCATGTGGGTCGATCTCGGCGGTGAGGTCCGAAGACCTGAGGACTACCCAGGGGAGAGCTTGATCTGTCATGTGCGAGCGTACCGAATGACCGCCGCGCGGCGGCCTTTGAGATCGCCATTTTCCACGACTTGACGTATCGAGTGGGGAGAATCATTCTGGCTGCTGCCGCTTGCGGCTGACGACTTTCATAGGAGACGGGAATGGCTACGGGTTGGGCGGCTGAGGGCGCGGTTCAGGATCAGATCGACGCAACGGTAAAGGATGGAGTCAACCGTGCAAAAAGTCGATTACCGAACGGACCCGGCTTGACGCATTGCGAGGAGTGCGAAAACGAGATTCCGGCGGCGCGGCGGGCGGCGATACCCGGCGTTCGCCTCTGCCTGCCGTGTCAGGATGCGCACGATCGGGAAGAGGAGCGGTTCAGCGGATATAACCGTCGCGGAAGCAAGGATAGCCAACTGCGTTGAAGGCTTCAATCCGGCGGGCGCCGGCGCAGAATCTCAATCCGCATCGGGACGCGCCCAGACTTCGTTGAACTCCGACCGTCGCATTTTCTTTTGCCTGCCACGCCGGCCCGGTTGGCGGGTGGTCGTCGCTGAAGAGACGCCGGCGGGTGGCACGACGCAGAGAACACGGGTGCCGCCGGTTCGCGCCCGGCGTATGTCCACCAAGCCGCCCAGCATACGCACTCGATGACGCATGATCTCCAAGCCCATACCGACACTTTCGCGGCTGAAGTCGAAACCAGCGCCGTCATCGGATACCGAGAACCGGATCTTCGAGGCACTTCCATGCACTGAGATCAACAGACGCTTCGCGCGGCCGTGCTTGATGGCATTGGTGATGGCCTCTTGCGCAATTCGATACAGGTGCTCCGCTACCCGACCCACCGGGAAATAAGCCCTGTCGCCGCCGAAGCGCAATGCCACGCGCGCGCCGGATGAGCGGCGCGTCGCTCCAGCCAGCTCTTGCAGCACCAGCTTGAAGTCGCCGTGACGGAGCGCCATCGGCAGCATTCCGTGCGCCATGTCGCGGACGGCGGCGATCGATGAGCTCGCCAGCCGTGAAAGATGAACGAGGTCTCCGGACAGGGCGGGAGCTTCGCGTCTCGAGCGCGCTGCGAGAGCATGCAGCATGAGTGCGAAGCCTGTGAGTTCCTGGCCCAGTCCGTCATGCAGATCCGCACCGACGCGCCCGCGCTCCTGATCCGCCGTGTGCGCAAGGAAATCGGCGAGGCGCCGCCGCTCGGTGATATCCTGCAACACACCGATCAACGAAATCAACCGGCCCCGGTGAATCGTGGCGCGGCAGACCTCTCGAACCCAAATGCGGTTGCCGCGCGCGGTGATAACCTCCAGCTCGAGGTCATAAGGTGTCCCACGTGTCACCGTGGCGGTGAACGCCTCCCTGACGATGGCCTCGCTGGCCGCGGCATAGAAATTGAATGACCGCTCGATCGTCATCTCTTCGTTCGTGTCGGGAAGTTCCATGATCCGACGCAGCCCCAAGGTCCATATCACCCGCCCGGTCTTGATGTCCAGCTCCCAGGCTC
>JAXDQI010000126.1:0-9344 GCA_034667965.1 Gammaproteobacteria bacterium | reverse complement strand
CTCTCCATGGTCGCGTCAACGCCGCGAACCTTACCGCCAACCGGCAAGCACGTCGCGAGAATCGACAGCAAGAGCAATGCGACCATCGGGAGGCCGAAGCGCAATGCCATGACAAGCCAGACCGAATCGACTGTGGCGTCCAGGATGTCGCTATTGAGGAGATTGAAGCCATATCCGATCCACGGCGACTCCGAGAGCCGCTCGTAGGCCGCATGCCAGATCATCAATCGGAAGTATCCTGACTCGGGTTCCAGGGTCAGATGCGAGAGGAACCAGCCGATCGGATTTTCGGACGCTGCAGACATAGACAGGATTGGCAGTAATGCAGCCGCCCAGAACAAAGACCACCGCCATGGGTATTGCTGCATCACCCGATCGTAGCAGTAGACAGCCATGACGATGGTCAGCGACAGCAGGGCGGACGAAGACCAGGACAGAATGCAGCCGATGAAACAGAGCCCGACAAAAACCGTCCGCTTCAATGCATCGGATTCGGCATACAGCAGAATTGTCCCGGTGAAACAGCAGAACGCGCCGTACAATATCGCATGATCGAACGTCGCCGTCGCCCGGACCATACCGTTCCGATACTGTGCATCCGGCGGTATCGTACCGAATATAGAGGCCACGATCTCATGGACGATCAGGCGCCCCGATATGTTTTCGACGATCGCAAACAGGAGCGCGACGAACGCGAGAATCTTTAAAACCCTGACGAATTCATGCAAAGCGGCCGGACCGAAGATGAATGCGCGCGCGATCACATAACTACCGAAGAACTCCAGGCACTCACTGACTGCCGACGACATGGTTTTGGACCCGTCGGCTTGACTAGCCGCCACGACGATCCAGACCGCGGTTGCAGAGGCTAACGCATCGGACAGCACAAGCTTCCCGCTCCGTCCGCAAAACGCCACACAGGCGGGTAAGACCAGCAGAGCGATGCAGAACTTACCAGCCGTAAATTTCGCACCGCCGATATAGAGCAGTGCGTCGGCGGCAGGAATGATGAGTCCAATCAAACTGAGCCAGATCGCGATGGAATTTTTGCGTCCGGCCGCCCAGAGCTGTGGCATAAGAACTGGGCGCACACGACCGCCATGCAACGTCAACGGTCTCACCCCTTGGATTATCCCTTCCGGCACTTGCAAGCTCCGCTGAGTTGTCACGACAACCTCCAGGTACGCCGATGTCACACGCCCGTTCTGACCCATCGAAAATGAGCTATTTCCTCGCGGGTGCGCCTCATCACAGAGAAAATCAGTGAGCCGGGGGACCACCTGCTGCGCGTCCCCTGCCGTCGGCGGCGCTCAAGACCCTTCCATTCCGGCAGCGTTGCGGAGGCAGGGAACGTCGCAAATGCGAACTCCGCCAGTTCAAGGACCGGCACAGTATCGACCCGCTCGCGGTCGAAGGCTCGACAGCAGCAATCCAGCGCCTGCCGGGCCAGCTCTTTCCGAACCGTCTTTTCGAGAACGGGCGCGAAATGCGTCGGGTCGCCGACAGCAGATAACGCACTGAGGAAAGCATCCCGGCGTCCGACGAAGTCCTTCAGCAAACCAGCATTCACCGTCCGTTGCATGCTGCCAAAATGAACACGGTAATAGCCCTGGTCGACCCGATTGATGCGCCCGACAGGCGCGATCGCCGCCAGCCGCAGCCACATCTCCAGGTCGGACGTATGGGGCAAGCTCTTGTTATATGGCCCGACCTGCCGCAGAGCCGAAGTCCGGATGACAGCCTCGGGCTGACTAATGCAATTGACCGCCCGGCGGTAGCGAAGCTCAAGCCAGCGCGCACCCGACCAGACCGTCCAGCGAGGCTTGCCCACGCGCGCGATGGGGGGCACATCGCCGGTGAAGTGCCGCGGCCTTCCGTAGACAAAACCGAGATTCGGATGACGTTCGAACAGCAATAAGGACCGCTGCAGCGAACCGGGAGTGAGCATGTCGTCCGCATCGAGCTTGACGAAGTAATCACCGATCACCTGATCGAGCCCGCAATTCACCGCAGGCACCATCCCGATGTTCGTCGGGAGTGAGACAAGGCGGACACGAGAGTCCTGTCTGGCCATTGCCGACGCAACGTCCGCGCTACTGTCGGTCGACGCGTCATCGATGACGAGCACGTCGACCTCGACATCGGCCTGATCGAGCACGCTACGCACGCATTGCCGCAGGTAATGCGCGTAGTTGTAGCATGGGATCAGCACAGTCACTGTCGGCTTCAACATCACCGAACCCTATGGTTCAAACACTCCGGCTCATTCACGTCCGGCAGATCGCTTCTTCGTCTCCGCGGCGATCGATCCTAGTGGCTTCACTCAACCAGTTTGCGCGTTGCCGCCTTGAGGCCATCAGCGGCCCAGCGGCGGCCTTCCGGCCCGGGCGGTTTCACGAGCTGCCATAACGGAGGGAAGTAACGGAGCCGGCGATCCTGTTTCATGGCCCAGCGCAGCAGTTGCAAACTATCGCCGATCCTGCCGTGTCGCATGTAACCCACGCCGCTCTTGAACGCCTCGTCGGCCAGCGCACGATGCGTCGTCCGCCGCAAGCTCGTCAGGCCTGCGATGCGGTCGCCACATTTGTCAAAGAATGCGTCGAATGCCGATTTTCGCTGCCGGTAGTCCGACAGGATGTTGCCAAAGTAAGGGTTCGACATGGCCGACGCATGTTTTCGATAGATCGCCTGTACCGAATGGATATGGGCAACACCGCCGTGCGCAGCGAAACGCAACCACATTTCCAGATCGCCGGCGTGCGGTAGCGTCGAATCATATCCTCCGATGGCCTTTTGGCTTGATGTACGCGTGATCGCAGTCGGGGTCGGCACGAAGTTCGAAACAATCGTGCACATCTCGCGAACGAGATTCGTGCGCGACCATGTAAAGGGGCTCGCAGTATCAATCGGTGGGAGGGGAAGATGATCGTACCATGCGACGCAGTCTCCGTACGTCATGACGATATCGGGATTTGCGTCCATGACGCGGATGGCGCGGTCGAAGGCACCAGGCACGAGGAGATCGTCAGCAGACAACAGCAGGAAATAATCGCCTTCCGCCCATTCGATTCCCTCGTTATATGTTTTGATGTTGCCTTGATTTTTCCCGTGCGCGATGACGCTGATGCGACCGTCGGCTTTGGCCAGCATTCTGGCGACTGCCACCGAGTTGTCGGACGATGCGTCATCGATAATCAACACCCGCAGATCGCCGGCAGATTGCTCAAGCACGCTTTGCACGCAGACGGCAAGATAACGGCCGTAATTGTAGCAAGGGATGACAACGTCAATTCTGGCCATAGCAACCACACCCGTTCTCGGCGTCCGCCCTCGCGGCGCTCAGCTCGTGAGTTCCTTCCTCACACTCCGTGCCACCAGTTCCAAGTCGTCCTCGGTCATTTGCGCGTAGATCGGCAGCAGAATTGAACGGTCCTGCGCGAACTCGGACTGCCGCAGATCATGGCGCTGCTCTTCATTCTGATAAGGCGCTTCCCTATGTGCGCACATGATGCCGCGCCGTGTCGCAATCCCTTGATCGAGAAGATTTTGCATCACCGTCATCTGATCAAAGCGATCCGGCAATTGCACGCAGTAACTCTGCCAGTTGGAACGCGCCCAACTCATCTCGAGCGGCAGACGCAATCCCTCGATATCCCGCAACAAATCGTTGTATCGCGCCACCAGCGCGCGGCGGCGAGCGACCAGATCAGCCAGCCGCACAAGCTGTTTTCGCCCGATAGCAGCCTGAATGTCCGTCATCCGGTAGTTGAATCCGACATCGAGATAATTCTCGAAAATCACCTGCTGCGATCCGTGCCGCACCGTATCCGTCACGCTCATGCTGTGCTGGCGCCAGAGCCTGACCTTGCTGTCGATCTCGGGATCGGACGTCGTCAGCATGCCCCCCTCCCCCGTTGTGATGACCTTGCGGGGATGGAAGGAAAAGCATGCGATCTGTCCGTGCGGCCTACCGATCAGATCCCACCGGCCATTGATGTTAATTTGACTGCCAGCGGCGCAGGCGGCGTCTTCGATCAGCGAGATGCCATGTTTGTCCGCCAAGTCGATCAGCGCTTTCAGATCGCAAGGCATGCCCATCTGATGGACAGCAAGAATGGCGCGCGTGCGCGGCGTGATCGCTTCTGCGACACGGTCGGGATCGAGATTATAGGTCGTTGGATCGACATCGACAAAAACCGGAGTCGCACCGCAATAGCGGATGCAGTTAGCCGTCGCGATGAACGAGTGACTTGGCGTGATGACTTCGTCGTCCGGGCCTACATCTAAGGCGAGCAGTGCAAGATGGAGGGCCGCCGTGCAACTGGAAACCGCGCATGCAAAGGGCGCACCAACCAACGCCGCGAACTCTTTCTCAAACGCCGCGACCTGCGGCCCCTGAGAGACCCAGCCGGACAACACTACTTGGCGGGCCGCATCCGCCTCTTCCTCCTCGAGAACCGGTATTGCGATTGGTATCACAAAGACACCATCCTAGGTTCAGCCGGCGCAGCGAACAGATCACGTTCGGCTCGCCACCAGTCGATGAGATCGCGCAGACCTTTGTCCAATGGGATGCTGGCGTGGAATCCGAGAAGCCGCTTTGCTTTGTTGGTCGAGGCCAGCCGGCGGCGCACCGAATTTACTGCCCGTTCTGGCGCGAATTCAGGGCTTAGTTTTTCTTTATCCATTGCCGAGGCGACAGCAATCGCGAGATGTGCCAGGCTTGTTTCCGTCTCGCTGGCGACATTGAAGACTTCGTCGCTGACGTTCGACTTTGCGGCCATAATGTTAGCGCGTGCCACATCCCGGACGTGCACAAAGTCCATGGTCTGCCGCCCATCCCCGAAGATGATCGGCCGCCTGTCCGATTCCAGACGCTCCATCCAACGGATAAGAACTTCCGTGTACTTCCCATAAACATCCATGCGCTCGCCATAGACATTGAAGTACCTCAGGGCGACATAGGGCAATCCATACATATCGTTGAACGAGCGCAGCAGCCCTTCATTAAAGGCCTTCGCGGCTCCGTAAAGTGTTCGATTGTCGTAAGGATTTTGCCGTTCTGTCGTCGGCAGTTCGTCGGCAGTGCCGTAGACCGATGCTGACGACGCCGCAATGACCTTCTCGATCTTATGCTGAACGCATAGTTCGAGCAGATCGAAAGTCGACTGCACCATCACCTCCATCGCGCGCCGAGGCTCGGCGGCGCAATGCGTGATGCGTAACGCGGCCTGGTGAAAGACGATGTCGGCGCCTTTTACCAGAGCCGCCATCAAGCCCAGGTCGCGAATATCACCGCGGACCACACGAACCGGCCCGCGGCTCAACGCGCATTCGAGGTTCTCCGGCCTTCCACGGACCATGTTGTCGATGGCGACGATCTCACGACACTGCTCGTCACAAAGCAGATCGACGATATGGGAGCCGATGAATCCTGCTCCTCCGGTTACCAGAACGCGCTTCCCTTTTAACTCGGCCATTACGCTCTCCTGTCTGCCTGTTCGATCGGCAACACGGTTACGGCGGTTTCGATCCGAAGCACGCGCGCTACACGGCCTCGATAAGCAATGCTTTCTCAAGTTCCATCACGACGTGTGAAATCTGCTCCGGCTTAAGTTCGGGATAGATCGGGAGCGAGAGAAACCGGCGAGCGAGCGCCTCGGTGACCCGGAGATTGCCAGACCCGCGACAAAGATCCGCATAGGCCTTCTGGAGATGAACCGGCACAGGGTAATGGATTCCGGTACTGACACCTGCAGCGCCGAGCGCCCGTTGCACTTCGTCACGCTGCGCGAGTTCGATGGCGTACACATGGTAGACGTGGCAGCTATGCAGCCGCGCCGGCCGCCCGCACGGAAATTTCGTCAGCAGGCGATCGTATTGAGCGGCCACGGCCCTACGCGCCTCAGTCCACGCCTCGATGTAATTCATCTTGACGTTCAGGACCGCGCCCTGGATCGCATCCATACGATAATTGTAACCGACCAGCGCATGTCTATACTTAGTCTCCTCGCCCCAGTTGCGCAGCAAAGCGACGCGCCGGGCGAACTCGGGATTGTTGGTGACGACCGCTCCGCCCTCGCCGTATGCGCCCAGATTCTTGCCGGGATAGAAACTGAAGCAGCCGAGGTCTCCGATCGAGCCGGCCCGGCGGCCTTTGTATTCGGCGCCATGCGCCTGCGCGGCGTCCTCGATCACAAGAAGCCCATGGCGGCGGGCGATATCCATGATTGCATCCATATCGGCCATCAGCCCATGCAGATGGACCGGCATGATCACCTTTGTCCGCGGTGTAATGGCCGCCTCGATCAGCCTGGGATTCATCGTCCACGTCGCGGGGTCGACATCCACAAAGACCGGCTTCGCCCCCGTGTAAAGAATGGCTGCCGTCGTCGCGACAAATGTCAGCGAGACCGTGATCACCTCGTCGCCCGGACCGACTCCCGCCGCAAGAAGCGCCAGGTGGAGCGCCGACGTTCCGCTGTTGACCGCCAAGCAATGTCCGGCTTGGCAATAGGTGGCGAAACTATCTTCAAAAGCTGCGACTTCCGGGCCCAAAACGAAATTCGCACTATCGATCACGCGAGCGACCGCGGTGTCGATTTCCGATTTAATCTGTCGGCCCTGCGCTTTTAAATCCGAAAAAGGTATCAAGGTATCCCCCCCGGCCCTTCGGGCAATAATGGAACCATATTTTCCGCCGAAACCGCCCCTCTCAGGACAAAAAAATAATATCCATATTAAATGACAAAAGGCAACGATTTAAATGATATAGTTAAATTTATTTATAATCATGGTCTTATCATATTATTTAATCGATCGCCGGGGCCACCCTGGTACCTCAAACGGTCGCGCAGACGGCCTGCCGACGAGCATCGCCGATAATACGGGCCGGTACACCAGCGGCGATCGCCCATGCCGGGATGTCACGCGTCACGACCGAGCCAGCCCCAATCACCGCGCCTTCGCCTATCGTCGTGCCGGACAAGATCGTGGCATTCGATCCGATGGAGGCTCCGCGGCACACATAAGTCTTTTCCACCTTCCAATCGGCGGCGCCTTGCAGCTTTCCGTTGATCGTCGCCCTCGGGAACTTGTCATTGGTGAACATCACGCCATGCCCGATAAACACCTCATCGTCGATCGTGACGCCTTCGCAAATAAAGGTGTGTGACGATATCTTGCAGCGTGATCCAACAGTGGCTCCCACCTGAATCTCGACGAACGCCCCGATCCGCGTTTCGTCGCCCACCGCGCAGCCGTAAAGATTAACGAGATCGCGGTGGAAAATCTGCACCGCGCGGCCGAGACGGACTTCGCTTCCAATAGGCATTTAGGTCTTCGTTTCTAGTCCGGCAGGACCGTGTGTCTCGCGTTGAAAAAGAGGATTTTCGGAGGCGCGAAAGGAAGACTACTCGCCGCTATCTCCAGTCGGGCCAGCAGCGGATGCCCGGTCATCACCAGTCCAAACCACCACCCGGCCGCGGCAGCCATGCCCGCAAGGAACAACCCTCCAACCGCTCCGACAAATTGAAATTCGACCAGCACCGCGCTGGCCAGAACTCCGGCAGAACTGCTGAGCGTGATGACACCACTCTTCGCGATTGCGTTGAAGAGATCGGAAGGCGTCATTGCGATATGTCGGCCGACGAAATAGATCGCAACAGCCGCCTGAAATGGCAAAGTTAACAGCGCGGACGCGGCGACCGCTTGCACCCCGAAATACCCCGCGACAAAAATCAACGCCAGCGATGGCGGCAGCGCGATCAGGGACGACACCAGGGCATCCCGTACGCTGCCTACCGCAACCAGCATCGGATATGTCAGGCCAGCCGCGAACAGTGCCAGAGATGCGATGCAAAGCAGGCGGACCAGCGGGACGACATCCATCCACGTCTGTCCTAGCCATATCCAGACGATCGAGTGCGCCATGATCGCGATAAAAACCAGAAACGGCCACTGGACAGCGGTGATATGCCCAATGGCGTCGAGGTAAATGCGCTTCAGGTCGACCCTGCTCTTAGCGTGCGCGCAGATCGCCGGCAAAATGACGGGACCCAACACCTGCATGACCAATTTGTCGAACAGCTGCGTCGCATTAATTGCGCGGCTGTAAAGACCGACGGCCGTAAAATCCAGAATGCGCGCCAGAAAGAGCTGTGGCGCCATGTTGTAGAACACGTTAATGACGCTGACGCCGCTAGAATACAGGCCGAATCCGAGGACATCCCGATAGCCCGTCAGCGACAGGCGAAAGATACGGATATCCTTCCACGCCACAATTAACAGCATTGCCGTGACGGCGTTTCCCGCAATGGTTCCCCAGATGGGCGCCATATAGCTGAAGTTTAGCGCGGCGAGCGAAATCGCAACCGCCGCGCCGACGACGCTTCCGCCGAGCCCGCAGATTGCGAGCGTACTAAAGTCCATATCGCGGCGGAACAGAGCCGAGAGCGTCATCGAGAACGGTGTCAGCGCAAAGTTCAGCGCCGCGACGGCGATACCGATTTTCATCCCTGGCTGGGAGAACACCGATGCAAGCAAGTCTCGCAGGGAAAAAAGCGCAGCGCCGACAAGAATTGACAAGCAGAATGTGACCGTAAAGGCCGTCTCGATAATTTGCCTAGAAAGGACCCGCTTCTGGATCAGATAATTGGCGCCGCCGATCTCCTGAAACGCAGCGGACGTGACCGCCATGAACGCATTGACAACGGCAAAGATTCCGAACTCCTCCGGTGTCAGCAGGCGCGACAGCACGGCGGCGGTAATTATGAAGAGGAACATGCTTCCATAGCGCTCGACGGCCGAGAAAAAAATCGCATGATGAACGCGACTCATGACATCCCCTGCCAACAGCGTACCGGGCTCGATCGTTTCAAAATCATCGCGATGATCACTCTGCCAGGCGCGCCAGGCTACGCCGTTCCGCCCTGTCTTCCATTCCTCCGGCCAATGACGCGCGCAGGTACGCCAGCTACCGTTGTAAAGTCGGGAACATCTTTGGTGACAACGGCTCCGGCGCCGACGAGTGCGCCTCGACCGACTGTGACGCCAGGGAGGATCACCGCGTTCATGCCAATTTCGGCCCATGCTTGGATGCGCACGGGCGCGACTTCCAGATCGGTCTGAATGAACGGAATGTCGACAGGAATGCCTGTGTGCTCGGAACCTAGCACTTTCGCACCGGGGCCCCATCCCACGTAGTCCTCGATCACAAGATCACGTGCGTCGAAATAACTCTGCGGACCGATCCAGACCCCTTTACCGATGACGCACCGGCCGTCATATCGGCCCTGAATGATCACCTGCTCTCCTACGAACACGCCCTCCCCGATCTGGAATGT
>JAXDQI010000125.1:0-6210 GCA_034667965.1 Gammaproteobacteria bacterium | reverse complement strand
GCATCCGAGCGTCGACCTCGGGCAACACGGCCGCGAGCCGTAACAACACGTGGTCCTTGATCAGTTTGAACGGGCTGGTCGCGTGCTCGTCATGCTGGGTCCATGCATGGTGAAAGTACAAGGCCGCGCCATGATCGATGAGCCAGAGGCGGCGATGCCACATCAGCATGTTCGCATTGCGCACCGTGCGATCGACATTGCACACGAAGGCGTCGAACCACACGATGGCGGATGCAAGATCCTCGTCCGGGGCATAGATGAGAGGGTCGAACGTGATCGACCCCGGCAGATAATCCAGAGCAAGATTCAATCCGCCGCTGTTGCGAATGAGAGCTTGAATCTCCGCATCGGGCTCGGTCCGCGCGAGATCGACGGGAAGTTCGATGAACACGATCTCCGGTACCGGCAATCCGGCAAGACGCCCTATTTCGCCGGCCACGAGCTCGGCGATCAATGCCTTCGGTCCCTGCCCTGCGCCCTTGAACTTCAGAACGTAGAGACCATCGTCATCCGCTTCGACGATGGCCGGCAGCGAGCCGCCCTCGCGCAGAGACGTCACATACCGGCTCGCCGTGACTGTCCTCAGTTTCACGTGTGCCGCTAAGCGGCGTGGTCGGCTTGCACCGCTGACACCGCAGGGCGAAGCGACAACGTCCGCGCGTGAATTCCGAGCGGCGGCAGGCGCGCATACAGCTCCTCGCTGCCCGCCGGATACCACGACGCCAGCATGTAGAGGTAAACGTCGGCGATCGAATAGCGGGCGCCCAGAACATAGGGCTTGAGCGAACGGCTGAGCAGTTCCACATGCGCCAGAAAATCGCGCGTGCCCTGCTCGCGAATCGGCTCCGCATCCAGTGCTCCGCGCGTTGAAATGCGTTCCGAATAATACATTCGCAGCGCCGCCTCATACGCGTTGGCCGACAGGAAAGTCATCCATTGCAAGAACAGCGCGTGTTCTCCCGTGCCCGGCGGGGGCGCCAGATCTGCACTTGGATGAGCGAGCGACAGATGAATCAGTATCGCCGCCGACTCGAACATCAATGTGCCGTCGGGCAATGCCAAGGCGGGAACCTTGCCGGTCGGATTGATCTCGCGAAATCTCGCAACCGCCGCCGGCTCGTTCGCGATCCAGATGCGTTCGAAGGGAACCCCGATTTCCTCGAGCGCCACCTGCACGGCGAGCGAACCCGAGCCCTGTCGTCCGTAGAGCTTGTATTGATTCATGCCGGACATTCTATCCTATCGGATCCCGGCCGAGCCCCAGATGCTTCATCACCCGGTTGAGATTTCGGCGAAGTTCGTTCAGCTGACCGATGCTGACCACCGTCTTCATGGCTTGCTTCAGGGGTTGCAAGGGGTATCCGCCGTAACTTCCCGCCTCGGGGATGTCGTTCGTCACCGTCGATCGCCCCGCGAGGATCACGTTGTCGGCCAGGGTCACATGCGCGGTGACGACGGTTCCGCCGCCGGTGACGAAGTGCCGGCCAATCTTGGTGGAGCCCCCCATCATGAATCCGGCCGTGTAGAAGCCGTTCTCGCCCAGGTCGCAGTTGTGCGCGACGTGGCAAATATTGTCGAGTTTGGTACCCGAACGAATGTGCGTGGAGGTCAGCGTGGCGCGGTCGACCGCGCAGTTGCTTCCGATTTCGACATTATCGTGAATCTTGACGTTGCCGAGATGGCTGATTTTTCGCGGCCGTCCGTCCGATCCCACGGAATAGCCGAAGCCGTCGCTGCCGATGGTGGAGTGTGGGTGAATCTCGCAGTCCTCGCCGATCTCACAGTCGAATCCCACAAACACCTGAGGGTGTATGACCGAACGCGCACCGATACGTGCACGGCTTTCGATGACGGCGTGCGCCCCGATCAGGCAACCGTCGCCGATGACCGCGCCGGCTCCGATGACGCAATAGGGCCCCAGAAAGGCGCCTTCGCCGATCGTCGCTTCCGCATGCACCACGGCCGTCGGGTGCCGCTCCCCCCATTGCTTGAAGCGGGAGCACTTTTGATCGAAGTATTTCAGCAACTGCGCCATCCCCATCGGGATGCTCGCAACCGAAAAACAGCATGTGTCTATGTTCTCGGCCGGTTCGAACGTTTCCCTCATGTGGGAAGGGATGATCAGAATCGCCGGCTCGTGCAGGAGCGCCTCGGTCGCCTGCTCCATGGTGCTGGCATAGACCAAACTTCCGCTCAGCGCGTCTTCCGGAATTTTGCAGTGGCTCGCCCGCGTCTGCAAATTTCCCCGCAGAAAGGTGAACACGTCAGCATGGAGGTTCTGGATCGTCTGGCCGGTGAGCATTGCGCTTAATTCACGCGCTGGCCGCGTTTTGGCCGCCTCGCGCGGGAACGTCCGTCTTGATCGCCGAGGAGGCGTCGAGGACGACCTGCTCCAATACCGCGAGGTACTCGACGTATCGCTTACGTCCCAGAGCGGTGACGCGACACACGGTCTGAGGCCGGCCGTGCTCGATGCTCTTTGAGGTGGCCACCAGCTTCGCTTCCTCCAGCACGGTCAGGTGCCGGTTCAAATTACCGTCCGTCAGGCCGCAAAGCTGTTTCAGTTCGCCGAACGGCAGCCCCTTCGAATGCGTGATGAGCGATGTAAGCAGGCTCAACCGCGCCCTTTCATGGATGACCCGATCGAGCCCGTCGTAGGCGAAGCGGGAACCCAACTTCGGCCTGCTGTTAGCGTTTTTCAAGCGATTTCCTCGAAACAATACTGCAGCACCGCCGCAACGAGCAGCTGACCCACGCCGAATGGAATTCCCATCTCCCAGGGCGACAGGATGCGCGGGCCGCTCGCAATCATCAAGCAGGTGAGGCCGCAAATGAGATACCACACGCCCACCGCAAACATCTGCCGCGGGAGAAAGCGGCACGACGCAAACACTCCGAGGCTGAAGATCAACTCCCATAGTCCCGGCAGCATCCACAAATCCTTCGGAGCGGCGAGCAGCATCACACCCGTCAACAGCAGACCGACGATCGTGGCGGGCAGGAATTGCTCGACGGCGGACTGGATCATCTCGGAAGCGAACCCAGAGTGAACGCGCCGCGAACGAACGATGGTTTCGAAGGTGGTCAGCGCGACCGACACGGCGGCCGTCGCCACCCAGACGGCGAGAAACGGCACGACCTCGTGTGCCGCGTCTTTCATCCAGAGCGCCTGGGCCGCGGCGACGATCAACGCCAATGTACCGCTCACCGCAATGGATGCCGGGCCATAACCGCGGAATTGAGTGCCGCGCGCCACTTGAGCGCGAATTTCGCTGATCTCGGCCAAGGCCTGGGTCAGATCCGTCATGCGAAGCCTCCAACGCTTTGTGAGACAAAGTATACCGGACAATCGCCGGCCGACCACCCTTTCGGAACCCCTAAGCTTACGCTCGCGGCACAGCGCTCGCGGGGCATTTAGTGCGCGGAATCCCTCCGGCGCTACCGATACCCGTGAGCGATCCGGTAGTAATAACGGCGCACCACTCGCCCGTCCCGGACCAGAGTGCCCTCCTGCACCGGCTCCAAGCCGCTCACATGACCTTGGAGATGTGCCGCCGCAAGATCGCCGGCGTCCCAGCCGAGCAGCAGCAATGTGCGCCCCGTCTGGCGCTCCACCGGAAACCACCTTTCGTACATGAGGCCCATGTTGCCGAATAGATGCCAACTCGAGGTTTCGGCAACCGATTTGGACCGGTCTCGCGAGTAAAACGCCCGCTCGCTGGCAATCGCATACCGGTCCATGCCGACGACCAGCAAGTCGTCGCCATACCGGGCGCGCGCGGCGTCGGCGATGCCGTCGATCTGCCTGCCGAAGTCGCGCCATTCGACGGGCGCCAGTTCCGTGTGACTGGTAAGCCCCAGTCCCGGGATGCCCAGGACGAGGTGGTAAAAGCCGGCACCATAGAATAGCAGCATGCCGATCAAGGTGACCGGCCACGCCGAGCGCAACCAGCGTCTCAATGGGCCGGTACCGTGCGGCTCGGCACCGAACGCCAGCAGCGGCAGCGCGGCCACCCAGGGTGCGCCCGTCCAGTCGAGCTTCACATCATGCCGCAGGCTGAAAACGGCGAACACGGACAACGGCACCAACACCGCGATCCGCATGAATTGCCAGGGGCGCAGCGGAGATGCTTCCAGGGACGTCGTACCCTGAACGGGTGGAGCGCCGACGAGGGCGACGCCAACCGCGAGCAGCCCGGTCGGAGTGAGCAGCACCAGGGCCGCCGCCACCAGTCTATGCAGTGAAAAGCGCGGTGCCTCGGCCAAGCGGCGCGACGTCTGGAAGGCAAAGGACGCCCACTCGTGCTGGGCGTTCCAAACCAGCACCGGGGCGAATGCCGCGGCCGCGATGCAGACCGCCGCGTAGGGCTCCCAGCGCCGAAACCAGCGGCGCGACGTTGGATCCAATGCCATGAAGAGGACGGTACCCGCACCCAGCATGGCAATCGTGTATTTCGAGAGAAGGCCGAGACCCAGGGATAATCCGGCCCAGATCCATGCCCGCCCTCGTCCGGCGATCAACGCACGCTCCAGGAAGTACATCGATGCCGCCCACGCGGCGGTCAGCGGCGCGTCCGGCGTCATGATCATCCCAGCCAGAAAGAAGAACGGCAGAATTTGAGCCATGGCCAGCGCGAGCAGAGCGCTGGATTCGCCGAACACATTGCGCGTCAGCCGATAAATGAAAAAGGAGGACACGGTCCCGCAGCACAAGGCGCCGAAGCGCACGCCGAATTCGGTGTCGCCGAACAGGAGCGTCCCGACCCTGATCAGCCAAGCCACCATGGGCGGATGATCGAGATAGCCGATGTCGAGGTGGCGGCAATAATTCCAATAATAAGTCTCCTCCGGTATGAGTTCGACCTGCGCGCTATAAAGAACACGCAGGAAAAACGCGTAGCCGACGAGCGCAACCAGCAGCGCGCGCCAGTGCAGGTCGGCGCCGCTATTGCGTACCCGGTGCAGGACGACCCCGGTGACGATGGCCGCGGGCACCACGGCCGCATACGCCGACCATGCCCAGTGCGTTGTAAGCAATTCGATCACGCCGCTGCGAACGACCAGAGCCAAGAGGCCAGCCACCAGCAGCAGCAGGAGCAATGTCCGGCGGGCGGAGGATCCCGGCGCGGCAGGTTCCCGCCAGAGGCGCAGCCCGCTGCTGATGGCGGCTATGGCGATGAAAACCGCAACGTGGGCGGAACCAACCGGCGTGCCGAGCGCAAGGGCTGAGCCACACAGCGCCACATCCGCAAGGACCCATAGGACGCTAATTCGGTGCAAGCAGCTTATACCCGATCCCGCGTACCGTTTGAATGGCATCGGTTTCAAAGCCATGATTCAGCCGCGCCCGTAAGCGGCTGACGTGACTTTCGACCACGCTCGTGCGCGGATCGAAATGGATGTCCCAGACATTCTCCAGCAACATCTTCCGGGTCACCGCCCTATTCGCGTGCCGCATCAAGTATTCGAGCAAACGAAACTCCTGCGGCAGCAAGTCGATCGGGCGTCCTGCCCGGGCGACGCTCCGCTGCACGAGATCCATTTCTATGGAACCGGCAACCAGGCGCGGGGCAGCGTTCGCGGTCCGCCTCGTAGCCACCCTGACGCGCGCCAGGAGTTCCTCGAAGGCGAAGGGCTTGACCAGATAATCGTCTCCGCCCGCCTCCAATCCCTGCACTCGGTCATCGATGCCGCCCATCGTGGTCAGGTAAATCACCGGGGTCATTCGCGCTTCGCGGCGCAGCGCCTTCACCAAATCCAAACCGGACATACCGGGAAGCATCCGATCCAAAACAATGACTCCGTATTCCTTGCGGCGAGCTTCCTGCAAGCCCGTTTCGCCATCGCTCATGTGGAAGACGGAGTAGCCGTTTTCGCGAAAACGCTCGATCAACGCGTGCGCCAGTTCGATGTCATCCTCGACCAACAAAATCGTCATTGCCGGCTCGTGTGGGCGTTGAAAAGGTAAGTCGATCGAGGTGAATGCCTTCTGATTCGCGCGTAGGTTAACTCAGCGGCAACCAAAAGGCACAGAAGGGTCCGCCGCTGCTTGGCGTCATGCGTCGCATTTCGCCGCGGGCGCAGGCGCGGGCACGGGAGCCTGGCCGCGCGAACGCGAATCGCGGCCGTAGTAATCGGGGTAATCGGCGCTCAGGCCCTTGAAGCGGCGGTGCATCCACAGGTACTGCTCGGGGATGCGGCGGATTTGCG
>JAXDQI010000124.1:0-7737 GCA_034667965.1 Gammaproteobacteria bacterium | reverse complement strand
GGAACGTGCGAGAAATTCTTCATTTCATTGATCGTCCTTCGCGACATCAACTATTGTCAAAACGCGCCTGCGTTTGCAGGAAGTCATCAGCCGCGCCGAGTGAAAGCATCAACAGGATGCGGGCCTTTTGCGGGGTGAGATTGTCCGCGGCAATAAAGCGTCGCGACCGAAGCATCTCACTACCGATTACCCGAGCGTTCCCAGCGCGCGAGCTGAAAGCCACGATGCCGTTTTGCGCGGCTCTTTCGAGCGCCGCGAGCTGCAAAGGCCCGCAAGTTCCGGGCGACATACCAGCGACGACGATGCCGCACGCGCCCGCATCCATAAGCGCATCCACGCAAACACCATCAGCCCCCGCATAAGCGAACACAACATCGACGCGAGGAAGAGATAAAAGCGCTGAAAGATTAAACCGAGCCCCAACTCGAGAGCTATGCCGGTACAGCACGACATCGCCGTTGGGATCGACGTATCCAAGCGGTCCGAGTTCGCCACCGCTGAACGCATTCAGACCGAATGTTCCCGTTTTCGTTACGTCGCGAGCCGCGTAAATTTCGCCGTTGAGCACGGCGATTACGCCGAGATCCGCCGTACCGGGTTGCGACGCCACCCGAATGGCGCAAGCAAGATTAAAGCCCGCGTCAGTCGATATTGCATTCGCCGGTCGAAGCGAACCGACCACGACGATGGGCGCCTTACCGCCTATCGTTCGATCGAGAAACCATGCGGTTTCCTCCAACGTCGAGGTCCCATGCACAATAACGATTCCATCAGGGTTGTCTGTGGAGATCAGCCGTTCCGTAGCCTCGGCAAGATCCCTCCATTCGATTGGCCCGATAGCTTCGCTATGAACGGCCCGAAAGTCTGTCATCTTGAAGGTTGCGAGTCCATTAAGTTCGGGAAAACGATCAAAAAGGCTCGCAATGGAAATGACATGGCCGAACTCGCCGTAGTCTACCAGGTCCAAGGAAGAACGGCCGAGCGTCGCAATAGACCCCCCGGTGCCGATGACTGCGATCCTTTTGTGCGCGCTTGCGCTCCACCGTTCCGAGCCCGTGCGTGCTGTTGTCGCTGTAGAAGATATGCCACGCGGCATTGCCCGACCTCACTTCGTCGGGATGGCGCGGTCTGCCGCTGGCGGCAGAAAGCGGCCGTCATACAGATCCTCAATTGTGGGAACGGTCGGCAAGTTGAAACCTTCTGCCAAAGTCTTGAGGCCGGCTTGCATCTTCTGAGGGTCCATAACCCCGATGCCACCGGCGCGCGTTGCATCCGTCATGACATTCTTGTCCAGGATCCACTGCAGGCGCTGTACTTCAAGAGCAACGTCAGTCAATGAATCGCGTTTTGCCAGGGCATCGATGGTCGCCTGCGGATTCCTGATACTGGCTACCCAGGCTTTCGCGACGGCACTCGTCAGTCGCTTGACGGCCTCCGGATTGCTCTCGATGAATGCACGTGAGACCACGAGTCCGTTGCCGTAAAAATTGAAGCCGGTATCCGCGAAATAGATAACGTTTGTATCTTCAGGGCGAACTTTCTGCGTCATCAGGTTGAACAAGATCGTCGAATCAAATCCGATAACGGCATCGACATCGCCGCGAAGCAGCAACGCGTCCCGTATTCGCTGCTCCACCGGCATGAGGTTGATCTTGTCCGTTGCAATATCGTTGACCTTGAGAATGGCAGGAAACAGCCGTGACGTCGCGTCTGCCTGCCCGGTACCCACTTTATGGCCGACCAAATCCCCTATCTTGGTGATATTGGCTTTCTTCAGACTGACGATGGATTGCGCTGATCGATCGTGAATGACCATCACCAGTTTCGGCGCAACTTTTGGATTGCGCGACCAGAATTCGGCGAGGGTACCGACGTCGGCATAGGCCGCGTCATACGCGCCACTGGCAACGCGATTGATCGCCTCACCGGAACCGGATGATGCATCGACAATCGCGTTGATGCCCGCCGCGCGAAACAATCCGCTATCTTGCGCGTACCAAAGCGGCGCATTGGAACCATACAGGCGATAGTCGACCGAAATTCGGACATTGACCAATTCTTGCGCGGCTGCGAAGGCCACACACAGCAGCGTCGCTGCGATCAACGTTGCCGCTGACAAGACCAAGCTTGGAATTCTTCGATGAGTTGGTGTTGCCCGAAGTTCACGCATCTATGTCCCCTGGTTCAATGATGTGGTTGCCGGCATGGATTCTCGCGAAGCTGGTCGGTCATGAATTGGTTTGATCGGCACTCAACTTTCCATAAGAAGACTTGAGCAGCGATGTCACAACGCCCCGATCGATCTTGCCGGCCCCATTGAGGGGCAGCGCTTCGACGATTTCGACGTAGCGCGGATGCGCGTACGCAGGTCCGCGTGCAAGGCAGTACGATTTGAGGTCGCCAGCCGTGACAACGGAGCCTTTACGAGAAATTACCAATGCGGCAGGCACGAAGCCCTTCACCGGGTGTGGAACTGGAGCCACCACGGCATCGGCGACATCGGGGTGAGTGAAAAGCAGGTTCTCGACTTCCTTGGGATAAACGTTCTCGCCACCGCAACTGAACATGTCGTCGATGCGGCTTCGGAAAAAGTAGAACCCGTCGTCATTCTTCTCAAAGACGTCGCCGGTTCGAAGCCATCCATCAACCAGCTTCGCTTTGGTGACTTCCGGCTGATTGTGGTAGCCGAGACAGACGTAAGGGCTTCGAATAAGCAGTTCGCCGAAAGACGCGTGTTCTCGGCCATCGGCGTCGATAAGTTTCAGCTCAATCTCCGGCGCATGGACGCCAACACTTCCGCGAGGCACCGGACGCCCGTCGATCGGCGCGCGGAAAGGACTACCGCCTTCGGTTAAACCATAACTCTCGGACGTTTTTACGCCAGGCAGCGCGCGTTCTACTGAATCGAGCAACTCAGCGGTTACGACAGCAGAGCCAATCGACATGCTGCGAAGAGCGCTCAAATCCAGCTTCGCAATTTCCTCGCGGTGCTGCAGGAACATCGTGAAGACAGCGGCAACACCGCGCGAGTAGGTACATCGATATTTTGCCAAGGCTTCAAGATAGGATCGAGGCTCATAGCTGGGCATGAGCACGAAAGAGCCTCCCGCGAAAAGCATCGGCTTCACCGTTCCACGCAGGGCGTTTTTGTGAAAGAGCGGCAAGGCAATGAGCCCCCGATCTTCACTTGAGGCAGGCCAGTAGCGCTGATTATTCTCGACGTACCAGATCATGCCGTGATGCGTCATGATCGCCCCCTTGGGTCGCCCGGTGGACCCCGACGTATATGGCTGAAAGGCTTGAGCATTATCCGCAATCGGCGGCGGTTGGGGCGGGGCGTCGACGTTTGCCAACGAGGCTTCATACGAAACGAACCCTTCGTGGTTTTGATCGATGAGCAGACGATGCCGCAGCGGTATCCGTGCGGAGATCGCAACGGCATCACGGTTGCAACTCGGATCGATCAGCGCAACAGAGCAACCGGCATCCTCAAAGATGTAAGTCAATGTATCGGCCGCGAGCCGGGTATTTAGGGGAACGGGAATTGAGCCCATCCGCATCGCCCCAAAAAAGAACTCGACGAATTCGAGACGATTGCCGACCAGCATCGCCACCCGTTCCCCGGGCACCACGCCAAGTTCCGACAGCATCGCCGCCACTCGGTCCATTCGTTGGTCAAGTTCTCGATACGTCACCTGACGCTCCTGGCCCCCAAACAGGTCGATGATTGCAATCTTGTCAGGAAATTTCGCGACGGCGTCGTCAAAAAAATAGCCGAGATTTCGCCGGCGATTGGTGTTTACTTTGTCGGTGTTAGCCATGCTATCCTCTTTGATACACACATAGGGCTTTGGAGTTCATTGGGTGACAGCGACTGACCACGTCGACACGGAAGCCTTCGTCACGGCGCTGCTGGCGCGACCGCCGTTTCATCATTGGCTGTTGCCGAAAATAACTGCGTTGAATATTGGTCAGGGGACGATCACGATCAACTTGCCTTATCGTGCCGAGTTCGCGCGCTCGCCCGACCAAAACGACTATCACGGAGGCATCATCGCCACGTTGATCGATCTTACGGGGCATGCCTGTCTGGCAGCGAAGCTCGGTCGGCGTGTGCCAACCATAGACATGCGCGTTGACTATCTTAGGGGAGCCGTCGATACCGATCTCACCGCCAATGCCCGCATTTTGCGCGCAGGTCGCAGCTTCGGGCTGGTTGACGTCGACGTGCGCGACGATGCAGATCGGGCTGTAGCGACCGGCCGATGTGTCTTCAGTACGCGCGAGAACTGATCGATTCACTTGCCGACCTCACGCTGTTCTTCCGGATAATTTTTCCGCTATCAGAAAAGCCAGCACGCGGGCAGTGTCGAAAGTTCGCTCGACCGACGCGACATCGTTATCGGTGTGAGCAAATGATTGCTCACCAGGCCCGAAGTTTACTGTCGAGATACCAGCGTAGTTGAGGTAACCTTGGTCGAAGGCAGACTGCGCGTACATCGCTTCGGGTTCGTACCCAAGCATCGCGCGACATGCACTCAGCAAGTGTCGAACCGCGGGAGATTCAGACGTGACTAGACTTGGGTGCATGAAAGCACCCCGCGTGACGAGGACTCGCCAAGGCTTCCCACTTACCGGGTCTGGCATTCCATCGACCAGCATGGCGACGCGTTCGATTTCCGCCGCGGCAGCGTCGGGGTCTTCCCCGGGCAGCAAGCGACGATCTACCGAGATTTCGCAACGGTCCTGCACTGTATGTGTCGAGTCCGGATAGCTGCGCAAGCTGTTTATTGTAAGCGCCGCTGGTCCAAGCTGAGGATGAACGCGATCAAGGGTGATGTCGGCCAGCAGCCGCCGGATGACTTCAACAGCGCCGGTGACTGCATTGCAGCCCTCTTTTGGGCGGCTGCTGTGAGACGTCTCACCATGCACCGAGATGCACATATCGATGCGGCCACGGTTACCGAGCTGTAGCTTTAGACTGTTGCCGTAAACAACGGCGATGTCAGCACGTACGCCCTCTACTTCGACGACATTCTGGATTGCATCGATGGAACCAGTTTCGCCCGATACGCAGCATATGAACGACAATCGCCCCTGCAACGGAAGCCCGGCGCCCATGAACGCCTCGATGGCGTGGAGCATGGCTGCCATCGTGCCCTTCTGTTCGCTGGCCCCACGCCCCCGCACCACCTTGCCTGGTAATCCAAAGGGCGCGCCATCAAGGATTTCGCCGGCATATGGGTTGGGCATGCTGTTTGGTGGCTGATTCATCGCGTGGCTAATCAGCATGAGCGACGGACCGCCACTGTCTGGACCTATCTGGGCAATGAGATTCCCCATGGCGTCGTAGCGTATATTGTCGACTCCCATGGCCCGAAGCCGAGGTTCGACGGCAGCCTCGATGAAGCGCCGCAGGGCCGGCTCTCTCTCCAGCAACCTCGTTTGCGGGCTCGGCACGCGGACGAGTCTGATGAACTCCGCCTCGCAACTTTCCCGTGACAAATAAGGTTCGAGTGCATTTCGCAGGGCTTGAGCGTGATTCATGACACCATCCCATTTTCCCGCACCGCCCAGAACGTCACTCGCCGCTCAAGATATGCAAAGAACTCGTAGAGGATCACGCCCATTGCGGCGATGACGACCAGGCCCGCGAAGATCAGCGGCACGTCAAAGCGCGCGCTTGCGGCAATCATGAGATTGCCGATGCCGGCGTTGGAAGCGACCGTCTCGGCCACGACCGACCCTACGAATGCCAATGTGATCGCAACCTTCAGCGAGGCGAAGAAGAATGGCATCGCGCGAGGGATCCCTATTTTCACCAGGATTTTCCACTTGCTGGCTCCCAAGACGCGCATCACGTCCAGCATTTCCGGCTCAATCGTCGCAAGCCCGGTGGCGACATTGACAACGATGGGAAAGAACGAGATCGCAAAGGCCGTAATGATTGCCGGCACGACACCGATGCCGAACCAAATCACCAGCACAGGCACGATCGCAACTTTCGGCACCGAGTTGAACGCGATCATAATGGGGTAGAGGCCATCATAAACAGTGCGGGAAGCTCCGACGACAAGACCGAGCGCGAGACCGAATGCGACTGCAAGGGCGAAGCCAGTCAGCGTCGAGAACAGGGTATACATCGCGTTGATGAAGATCGCCTTGGGGAACTTCATCAAAGCCGCGGTCACGTCAATCGGGTCCGGCAGAATGAAGGACTGAATTTGGAGAACCGTGCAGGTCAACTGCCACAGCCCGAGCGAACCAATGACGACGAGCCAAGGCAGGCTCCGTTTTATCCAAACCTTGGTCATTTGCGTGACCCCGAAACGATCTGCTCGCGAAGAGCATGCGTCATTTCCATGAAATGTGGCGCGTACGTATGCTGGAGCTGTCGGGGCCGGGGAAGATCGATTTCGGTGCGCGACAGAATGCGCCCGGGTCGCGGGCTGAATATATAGACCGTGTCCGCCAAATAGATCGCTTCGCGCAAGTCGTGCGTCACCAGGATGACGGTCGGACGTTTCTTGAGCCATAGATCCTGCAAGACGTCCCACAGCTCCTCGCGGGTAAACGGATCCAGCGCGCCAAACGGCTCGTCGAGCAAAAGCATTTCTGGAGAGTGAATCAGCGAACGGCAGAGCGAGGTGCGCTGCTGCATTCCGCCTGAAAGCTGCCATGGATAGGCATCTTCAAAACCGGATAAGCCGACAGTCGCGATCAGCGCTCGCGCCAAATCCTCATACAGCGTTCGTTGTTGCCGGAAACGTGCAGCATGCGGCTCGACGATCTCCAGTGGAAGGAGGACATTTTCGAGAGTGGTGCGCCACGGCAGCAGCGTCGAATTCTGAAACGCCATCCCGCAAATATTAAGGGGTCCACCGACCTTCCGGCCCGCTACCGTTACGCTGCCCTTTTGCGCCGGGTGCAGGCCTGAAACCAACTTCAGGAGCGAGGACTTGCCGCAGCCCGAGGGCCCGACGATGGCGACGAATTCGCCTTTCCGGATCGACATGCTGGTCTCGGACAATGCGAGCGCGCTGCCCGTCCCGCCATACGCGATAGTGGCATCTTCGAGTTTGACGAAGCTGCCGCGATGACACTCCTCAAAACTAACGTTCTCCATCACGGGCCCACTGATCTGATTGCATGCCCGCTCAGCTCCTCTTTGAGGCCAATCAAGCGCTCGCCTGCAGCTAGTGCATAAAAGTGGACATTTGCAACATTTTTTTATTAAAATGGACGATGTGACGAAAATGGACAGGCGCGAAGGTCGATGCGGGGGCAGAATGCCCGCGCCGTCGGCAGGATTTGCTTGGTTTTCGGGCGACGGGTGGAGACCGGTGATGAAGGCAGTGTTGTTCGATGAGCACGGTGGCGTGGATAAGCTCGTCTACCGAGAGTGTCCTGATCCGGTCGCAAGGGCTACCGATGTCATTGTCCGGGTTCGCGCGGCTGGCTTGAACTACCTTGATATTTTCGCCCGACGTGGGATGCCGAACGTGACTGTCCCTCTGCCGTTTATATCCGGCGGCGACATCGCGGGTGAGGTTGAGAGCCTGGGGGATCGGGTCACAGGCTGGAAGGCTGGCGACCGTGTTGTTGTCAATCCAAAGACGGCTGACGGGCTGATAGGCGAGGAGATTCAAGGGGGGTTGGCGGAACGAGTGCGCGTTCCAGCCGTCAACCTAATCCGTTTACCCGATTCGGTCGACTACGAGACCGCCGCAGCTATCC
>JAXDQI010000123.1:0-13643 GCA_034667965.1 Gammaproteobacteria bacterium | reverse complement strand
CTTGAGTAGATACGCCCGCGCACCGGCTTTCAGTGCCCGCAGCGCTTGCACGTCCCCTGCATAGGTGGTCAAAACGATGATGCGAGCCTCGGGAAATTCGCCGCGAATCGCGATCATCGCTTCGAATCCGTTCATCTCCGGCATCTGTAAATCCATCAGCGTAATATCCGGCCGATGCCGGTGAAATTGCTGGATGGCTTCACGCCCATTCGCGGCTTCCCCGATCAGATTCATATCCGCTTGAGTTGCGACGAGGCCCGCGACGCCTTGGCGGATGAGGGGATGATCATCGACCGATAGAATCCGAATCGGGCCAGGATCGCTGCTCACGACTTGCTCCGAACACTTTTCCAGGAAAACTTCTCAGCAAACCACGAACGGCGTGGAGATGTGGCGTAAGCGCGGGCTGCCGGAAGGATGAGCTCAACCTCCGTACCGGATCCCGTCGCAGTCCAGACGGTCAGCTTGCCGCCCATCAGCTTGGCGCGCTCGCGCATGCCATGCAGGCCGAAGTGCCCCGTACGCCCCTCTGCCCTCAGGAACGTGGCGTCGATGCCCATGCCATCGTCTCGGACCCGCAATCGAAGCTGTCGCTCATCATAACGGAATTCCACTTCGATCTGTTGCGCCTCGGCATGTCGGAATGCATTGCGCAAGGCCTCGCTCGCGACCCGGTAGATCTCGTCCCGCACAATGGGGTGCAGGTTCCGCGGCGTGCCTTCCACCTCCACATGCAATTCGACCGAAGTGGCACTCCTTGCTTCCCCCGCGAGCTGTCCTCCCAGAGTCGTGATGGCCTGGGCCAGGTCATTGCTCTCGATCGTCGAGGCCCGCAACCCCTGCACCGCCTCCCGTCCCTCGGTGACGGCCTGCGCCGTCTGATCAATCGAGCTTCCAAGGACCTCCTTGGCGTCTGCGGGGCTCGTATCGAATAGCGCGTAAGCCGTATGGAAGCGCAGCAGTAGACCTTGAAAGCTTTGCAGCAATGTGTCATGCAACTCCCGGGCCACCCGCACGCGCTCGGCAAGCCGTTCCTCAAAGCGGGCATTCAGCAACCGCGTCAATTGGCGCATTCGTATGAGATATGCCGCTAGAGCAACAAGCCCAATGCACAACACCATTGCCGATCGAAACCACCAGGCTTCGGAGAGCGTCGGCTCAACTTCAAATCCGATCGCAGCTTCTGGCCCGTTCCATAGCCCCTCGCTGTTGCTGGCTACTAGCCGGAATCGATAGGAGCCGGCCCCAAGGTTCGTGTAAACGGCTTCTCGCGCTGCAACCGGCTGGCTCCAGCTACTGTCGAAACCTTCGAGAAAATATCGAAAGCGAACCCGGGCGGGCATCGCGAGGCTCAGCCCCGTGTACTCAAACGTGATTCGCCGGGGAGATGGGGGAATTCGAACGGAGGCGGCAAGGTTTGCGGTGTTATTATCGGCGGTGATCGCCTCGATGTGAGGCAGCGCGGGAACTGAGTTGTCAGTGATCTGCGATGGATTAACCACCGACAAGCCGCTGGTGAGTGAAAACCAGATCCTGCCCGCCGAATCCGAGACCACTGATCGGCTTCGCTTCACTCCTTCAGTGCTCCTGAGACCATCGGCCTGGCCATACTCGCGAACATCGATTGCTTTCACGACACGGCTTAGCAGTTTGTCGCGCGGAACGCGCAAAACATGGTCTGAGGTTGCGATCCAAAACCTTCCGCTCGTGTCCTCCGCCATTCCCACTACTTGTTCGCGCAAAGCGTCGGGCGAACTATGAAGAATTTGAAAACGGTTAGAGGCAAAAAAGGCAAGACCAGCAGACGTTCCGCTCCAGAGAATTCCAAATGAATCCTCGAAAAGGCAGTTCACCTCGGCCGAAGGCAAACCCTCTCCCGTTGTATAGGTTCTCCATTGGCCGTTTGAAAAAGAACTCAGCCCGCTAGGTGTGGCAAACCACATTGCACCATCGTGCGTTTCAAAGATGGAAGATACGGTATTCGAAGCGAGGCCGTTGGCCGTCGTATAGGTGGTGAAGTGCCCATCTTTGAATTTGCTGACGCCGCCGTTCAGCGTGCCGGCCCACACAGAGCCATCGCGGCTCTCATAGACAGCATAGGCACTGTTTTGGGTCAGTCCGTTTGCCTTTGTATAGTTCTGGCTCGCTATCGAACCGTTGCGAAATTGTAGACGGGTGAGTCCCCCGCGTTGACGTCCGGCCCACACATCATCTGCTCCTCCGCTAATGGAATAAACGACCTCATTTGGGGGTATCGATGCCACGGATTGAACGCGGTCATTCTGGAGAACATACAGCCCACCTTGAGCGGGAGCGAACCAGGTGCGGCCCTCCCGGTCGACATATACCGGGCCATTGTGTTCGAAACGATATTCGCCAACGGATGAATAAGTTATGAACGCACTGTCCCGAATGCGCCCTAGCCCTCGCGCACCTCCGATCCAGAGATTCCCTTCGCGGTCCTCGAACAGAACGTTAATCCCACCGTCTCCGCGAAGCTCATTTTCTTCGGAGAACGAAATACCTTTCCCGTTGATGCGCAGTAGCCCGCGCGTCGTACCCAGCCACATGTTCGAGTCATGATCGCGCAGGATGCTCAAAACCTCGACATTACCGAGGAACCACGGCAATTCGAGCCGACGAAAGCCGTTGCCGCTCCCGCGATACAGGCCGGTCTCAGTGCCGACCCACAACTCGTCACCGATCGGCAGCAAAGAATTGATCTTTCGGTCGGGCAATCCTGCGTTGACGTTGGTAGCTCGCCCGCCCGTAAGAGAAAAGAGGCCATCGCCGAGTGTCCCCAGCCAAACCTTGCCATCGGCTGTTTCGGCCATGGAGATTACCGGGGGTGAAGGGGGTCCCAATTTCCAAACGTGGTCTTCCGTGAAACGCAATGTGCCCTGCGCCACGTCCGAAACCAGTACTCCGTCGTGGTTATCTTTCGACAGGGCGGTGATTGCGTCTGGACCGTATCTGACGCTCTCAAACTTGCCATCTTTCTGGCGTACGAGATCGGCGCCCTGTGGTCGGACCCACAGTTTTCCGCCAGCATCAGTAAGCAATTGCAATATCGAAACGTTAGACGCGCTGGCGATGGAAGCAAACGAGACAGGCCTGAAATTAAAGCCGTCGAAACGTATCAGACCTCTGTCGGTTGCAAGCCAGAGGTATCCCTCAGTGGTTTGCGCGATGCCGTTGACCGCGCCGCCGGAAAATCTGGTTTCGGTGGTCCATTGCTCCCGGACGTACTGCGAAGGCAGACGGTTGGGATCGAGTGCACGTGCATCGGTGACAACGCCCACTAGCACGATTCCAATTAACATCCATCGAGTCGGCTTCAACCAGCAAATCACGGGAGGTACTCGAATTTGTCGATTATGACCTCATTTTCGTTTTTCAGAGGTATCTTGCCGAGATAAAATACATACAAAGCGATGCGTACCGATTCGCCCCCCGGGTAAGGCACACCGGAGGTGAACACGTGCTGGTTAATGTCCCGACCGCCGGTGGTATTGCCCGATCCTGCTGTCGTTGAAAACGTTACTTTCCCCGGTTCCCACCGAAACGAATGTGTGTAGAGACCAGGCGGCGCCCCAAAGGCAACAAAGTTGGCTGGAACGTAGTAAGGCTGAACGACATAATGAACGTTGGCATTATCAAGGTATCCCCAACGACCAAGCTCAACGTCCAACTCGTGCCGGTTGCTCTCTGTACCAACGCCGTCCCAGGTGATTAGCGTTAGAAGAGCGGAAGGTTCGAGATGAGAGACATCGCGCACCTGGAATCTGTATGTTCCGTATCCCAGGCTGCGCGAGAGCTTCAGCTCCGCCGCGGTCCACTGTCCCGGACTTCCCGAAATGCGAAGATGCAATGCACCTTTTTCGTCCGTCCAAACGTTCGCGGGATCGAAAAAGTTTCTTGACCCAGCGTGAAACATTGGCCCGGTGCTCGTTGTCCACTCGTAGCCGCTGAAGTTCAGTATCTTGGGCGACGGGAGTACCGGCGCTGCGCCCTCCCCGTTAACGACTGCCAGCGCCACCACACCGTTACCTACGATCGGCAACGATTCAGTTTGTTCAGGCGGATTGTAGGTTGGATCAGCTAACAGAGCGGCATATCGTAATCCCAGGTGGACTGAAGCTTTCCATCGGCCGTCAGTTTCGATATTCGTAAACGGCTGACCTGATTGCCGGCACACGCCCCATCGTCCATCTGTCTTTGCGTACAACACGATTCGCTGCCCGGGTCGAGCCCCTGTGACACGACCATCGATTACGTCCATCTTGTAGTCACGTTCGAATATGTCTGTCTTGTGGGGACTGTCCTGATATGCGGCGGGGACCTTGCTGAAAGCAAGTGTCGGAGCAGAACTTTTTGATGATGAGTGGCATCCGGTCAGCGCGAGGGACGCCAACAGCACTGACAATGTTGCGGTACGTGCGAGTATGTGCAGGCGCGACACGATCGATCTCCGTCACGAAGGATTAAGCCTTGCCGCTACTCGCCCATGACGCCGTGCCTCAGAAGGGCGCAGCGCACGCAAGCGAGCAAGTCGTCCGCAGCGAACGGTTTTATGAGATAGCAAACCGCGTTGGCTTTGATTGCTTGCGCCTGTGCCCGCACGTCCGGATAGGCGGTCATGAGAATCGTGGGAATCGGATGATTCGAGGCGACCAGATGCTGATGCAGCTCGAGTCCGCTCATCTTCGGCATGCGCATGTCCGCGATCAGGCAGGAGATCTGGCTCAGTCGCCTGGACTTCAGCAGGCTTGCGGGGCGCGCAAACACAGCCGCCGAAAAGCCGGCAGACTCGAGCAGATCCTTGGTTGTGTCCCGGATCGACTCATCATCGTCAACGATTGCAACCAGCGGCCCCTTTGGCACCCCGATCTCCCGATGTGCAGTTCAAGAGCGACACTAGTGCGCGTGGCCCATACAAGACAATTGCACGAGCGGGTGGCCCGGCCGCACCAGCGGATAATTCAAGCGAGGAAGGTATACAGACGCTACGACTTTGGTATGTATCGCCTACGACGTTGCGGTAGGCTCGCCCAGCCGGTCCGCCATTCGCACGAGCTCTGGCAGCGATCGTGCGTGCATCTTCCGCATGACTTGCCCACGGTGAACCTTCACCGTCATCTCGCTTAAGGTGAGTTCCGCCGCGATCTGTTTGTTGGCCCGCCCGATGACGACGAGCGTCATGATCTGACGTTCGCGCTCGGTAAGCGTAGCGAAGCGCTCGCGCAGATCGGCAAGGCGCACCGCCTCGCGGCGTCTTTTCCGATCACGCTCGATTGCCGCGTGAATTGCATCGAGCAGATCCTGATCGTGAAACGGCTTGGTGAGGAACTCGACGGCGCCCGCCTTCATCGCCCGCACGCTCATCGGGATGTCCCCGTGGCCGGTGATGAAAATCACGGGCAGCGCCAGGCCCTCTTTCGCGAGCTCCTTGTGAAACGTCAATCCGCTCATCCCTGGCAATCGTACGTCGAGCACGAGACAGCCCGGCGCGTCCGGCGGCTTGCTCTGAAGAAACTCCAGCGGCGCGGCGAAAGCGCGCACCTCGAGGCCCACAGTGCTCACGAGATCCTCGAGCGCCAAGCGCATCGATGGATCATCGTCGATGACGAAGACGACGGCTCGCTCCTCAACCATGATGAGACTCCCCTTAGGACCGATCCGGGTCCGCGCACGCCCAGCCAATCCGTCACTATACCAAGCTACCGCGCGTATCTATGGAGCGAGTTCGTTGACCGGCAACGAAAAAAGGAACACCGTGCCATATGGCGCGTTCGCGGCCGCCCAAAGGCGACCGCCATGTGCTTCGACGATCGAGCGACTGAACGACAAGCCGATGCCAAGCCCCTCTGCCTTGGTCGTATAAAATGGCTCAAATAGATGAGGCGCATGCTCCGGGTTCAGCCCCGTCCCGGAGTCGCGCACTTCAACGGATACGGTATCCGGCCCATCCGAAGCTGACACTATCGTCAACTCGCGGGGCCGCTCTTTGATCCCGCTCATCGCCTCGATCGCATTGATGATCAGATTGAGCAGCACCTGCTGCAGTTGCACCCGGTCGCAGCGTACGAGCGGCAGATCGTGGCCGAGCCGTGTTTCGACCAGGATTCCGCTTCGGCGCAGCTGGTATTGCGCAAGCGCTATCACTTCGAGAATCGTTTCATTGATGTCCAGCCATTCCTTGCGCGGCGCCTGGCGCTTCATGAGTGCCCGAATGCGCTGGATAACTTCGGCCGCCCTCTTACCATCGTTAGCGATGCGTTCCAGCGCCCGCCGGGCCTTGTCCATTTGGGGAGGCTTGGTCGCCAGCCAGCGTGCGCCGGCGGCTGCACTCGTGACAATGGCACCGAGCGGCTGATTCACCTCATGCGCGATCGACGCGGTGAGCTCCCCCATCGTCATTACACGCGTCACGTGCGCAAACTCGGTCTGCGAGTTGCGAAGGGCCTCCTGAGCTTGCCGCCAATCGTGCACGTCGGTTGCGGTGCCAACGAATCTAAGTATGTTCCCCTCTGCGTCCCGTACCGGCACCGCACGATTCAGATGCCAGCGGTATGTCCCGTCGCGGGCGCGAAGAAACCGTGCTTCCATCGTAAAGCCCCGCCCGGAGCGTATGCCGTCCCAGTAGCTCCGGGATGCTCTCTCTCGATCCTCAGGGTGAAGAGTAGCCATCCACGCTTCGGGGTGTGAATTAACGTATTCGGTTGTCTGGCCGGTGTATTCGTGCCAAAGCTGATTCACGATGTCGGGAGTCCCGTCCGGCATCACCGACCAGGCAGCGACGGGAATTTGCTGCAACATGTTCACCCGGAGGTGCAGTTCATCGACCGCTGCGGCGCGCTTCGTAAACTCCCCGATCTGGCTGCCGATCGTTGCCATCATGTCGAGCAGGTTCTGGTCTGCTTGCCAGACGTCACGGCTGAAGAAACCCATGACGCCGAGGACCTCGCCGCCCAGCAAGATCGGAAAGGCACAGGCCCCGTGCAAGCCTTCGCGTGCGGCGATGTCCGCGCGGTCAAACTCCGGGTCTCGGATAACATCCGAAATGTACGCCGGCGCACCGCTCGCCCAGACTCGGCCCGGGAGCCCGCTGCCTCGCGAGAAGGTGCTCGTCCGAATGACGGCCTCGAACTGCGCGGCCTCGAGGGAAGGTGTCCGCCACAGCTCGGCGCAGCGGAGCACGCCTGCATGCCGATCGTTTTGCCACAGAACACCGAGATCCCATCCCGGCCACTCGCCTATCATCTCGAGGATTTTTCGTATGGCTTCCTCGACGGTGGCTGCCTCCGCCAAGATGCGCGTGACGCGGTGTTGCACGAGCAGGCGGTGCTCGGCGTGCCTGCGCTCGGTCACATCCAGTACGGTTCCCAAGTATTCGACCAGCTCTCCCGCCTGGTTGAGAACCGGATGCCCAATCGACTGCAGGTGCCGGACAGTTCCATCGGGCAGCACGATCCTGTACTGCCGGTCGTATTCGGCTTTGTCGCGGAATATCTGCGCGAGCTGTTCAAACACGCGCTCGCGGTCCTCTGGGTGAATCAGTTGGCGGGTCTCTTCGAGCTGGGGCGGACCGCTGGGGCGGCGGGGATCCAGTCCAAAAAGACGGAACGCCTCATCCGAGTAGTGCTTCACCTTCCCGAGGACGTGATCGTAGGCCCAACTCCCCGTGTGCGCCAGCCGCTGCGCTTCGGCGAGATACGCTTCACTTTGCCTCAAAGCTTCTTCTACTCGCTTGTGCACCGTCAGGTCGAGCACGAAGGCGACACCTTGGTTCTCACCTTCGAAGCTCGCAGCACCAGCCAGTACGGGCACGCGGCTACCGTCCTTGCGGATGTACTCCCATTCAAACGGTTGCAAGCTTCCGGTGCGCTGGATCTCTGCGACAATTTCCTGACGATCGCGGGTGAGCCATTGCGCAGGTGTCAAATCGGTCCAGCGCAGGCGGCCCGAGACGACATCCTCACGCTCGTATCCCACCATACGCAGAAGCGCGTCATTGGCCTCGAGAATGGCGCCATTGAGGTCCCATATGTAGATCCCGACGATATTGGCGTCTACCAGTCGCCGGATCTTCGCCTCTCGCTTGGCAAGGTCGCGGTACAGGCGAGCATTCTCGAGCGACATTGCAGCCTGCGACGCGAGCAGCTTTAGTACCGTCATACGCGTCGGCCCGAAAACGCGAGGGGCGAGGTTGTTCTCGAGATAGAGCACCCCGATGAGCTTGCTGCGGCTCATGAGTGGCAGACAGAGAACCGAACGAGCCCGGTGCCGAACGATATATGGATCGGAGGAAAAAGAATTCTGCGTCGAGGCGTCATCGAGAATCACGCTCTCCTTGGTGCGCACGACGCTGCGAACAACCGACTCCGGCAGCGCGGCTTCGGTTTCGGCGTCGTCGCGCAGACGCACCGTTACTTCATCTCCTGCGGTCGCTTCAGCCTCCACCTGCAGCTCACCGCCTTGCGGAACAATCAAGAGACCTCGGGCGGCCCCTGCCTGCTTGATGGCGGTCCGCATGAGTTTAAAGATCAGTTTTTCCAGAATCATCTCGCCCGAGAGGGCCTCCGAGACCTTGATCACGGTCGCGAGGTCGAGATGCTCAACAGGCGCCCCGATCGTGCTGGTCGGCGCGGGTGCTCGCTCTGGCTCACCGAGGTGCGGATGCAACGCCTCGAGTTGCCGCACTTTTCCAGTAGCTCCCCAGCGGAGATAACCCTCGCGTGCGCGCCGCATGTATAAACGCGCAATTTCCTCGAAACCGCGCGTCTCGTAGAAGCGCGCGGCCAATTCGTAGGCGATAGCCTCATTGTGGACGAAGCCGTTGGCGCTCGCCGAGCGGATGGCTTGTTCGTACAGACGCTCGGCGTCGATCTCGCGGCCCTCGAGGCGCGCAATCTCGGCGGCTACCAGCGCCGCTCGGTTCTCGAAATTCTCCGGGCAGTTCGCGGCCCACTTCTGGAACTGGCGGTGGTGGGCAGCCAAGGCCTCTAGATAGTGGACCCGCTCTCCGCCGCACGCCCTATCGCAGAGCGCGGCCCGGGCCAGCGCGGCGTAAAGATGGTACTCCGCGAACTGGAAAAACATCTTTGAGGTCCAAATGAGGTTTTCCGCCTTTTCCGCCGCGGCAAGCGCGGTCGCATAGTCGTTGGCAAAGACAAGCGCCTGCAGCTTTCGGACCCAGTAAAGGCAGGGGACAACCGTCAGGCGTGGCTCCGCCTCCAGATTCCGCTCGAAACGACCCTCGTCGAACTCGGCGTCATTGAAAGAGCCGAAGATCGGGGTCAGGCCCCGCATCATGCGGATGAACTGAAGCAGTGGAGCGATAAGATCGACTTGTGCTGACCTTCGCTTGTGCAAGAAGTCCAGCCCTGTCTCGGCCTCGCGCTGCACATCGCCGAGTGGGTCGCCGGCGGCGATGAGGTCAAAGACCCTGATGATGCAGCTGTACTCGGCAAACGTGCGGTCGCCTAGTCTTTCGGCCGCGTCGAAAGCGCGCTGGGTCAGGCTGCGGCCGCTGCGAATGGGCTGCGTCCAAGGAATGATGTCAATCACAAGGACCATGTAGACGCCGGCCTCAAAACGATCGAGCCCGCGCTGCTCCACCAGGTCGAGGCCGAGCTTACCGAAGCGAGAACTCGCCCTGTAGTCGCCGAATTCCGATCCCAGGACAGCGCCAACCAAGGCATAGGCATAGCACGACGAGTCGCTATTGCCGTGCTCCAAGCTGAGGTTCACCATGCGGCCAATGACGACATACTGCAGGTTCTGATCGATGAACCTTGCCGGCGTCTGGGCTTTGGTGAGGACGTCCATGGTCGCGCGCCAATCGGGATCGGTCATCGGGGGCAAATCGCGGAGTTCCTCAATCGAGCGACTCCCGATCTGCCGCCAGATCCGCTCGTATTCCTGCCGGACCTCCTCCTTCGTCGGATGCGCGGACCACGCGATGTCGACGTGACGGAGATAGTCAAGACATACGTCGACGGCGCGGTCGCTTCGACCGAGGGTCATGAAGAGATCCTCCAGCAGCCCGGTGACGGCGGCCAGATCGGGTATTCTGAGTGCACGGCGGGCCAGGTTGGCAAGGCGCTGCTCCGCTTCCGGTAGTGCTCCGGTAAGGAACTCGCATTCCGCCCAACCGAGCTCCAGCGCGAAGGCGAGATCGTGGCGGCGCTCCCAGGAGTCTTCCGGCAGGAAAGCAGCCCCGGCGGTGAAATATGCCAGCGCCGAGGCGTACGCCGTCGACGCCTTTGCCCGTTTCCCCGCGATTAACATGAGGTCAGCCAGCTGCTCGCGCTCCCTTGGCTCGCTGATCAAACCCGAGCCGCGGTTGAGGTGATTGACGATCTCGAAGATCGCCTCCTCCCGCTTCTCGGGAGGAGTGTGCGCCATGAGCAGGCGGCCTATCCGCAGGTGCGCTTCGGTGCGCCGATCCTCCGGAATGAGTGAGTAGGCAGCTTCCTGCACCCGGTCGTGGATGAACCTGTAGGCGCCAGCGCAGCGCTCGACGAACTCCTGGCGGACCGCGTCCCACAGATCTGCGTGTACCTGTTCCTCCGATGTCTCCAGCACGAGCGAGAGCATCGTTACGTCGGCGCTGGCGCCCAGGCAGGCGAGCTGCCGTAAAGCGTTCTGCACTTCGACCGGCAGTTGGCTCAACTTGCCGACCAAAAGGTCAGCGACGTTGCCCGTGTATCCCTTGGCGCGGATTCGATCGAGGTCCCAGGACCAACGCGCCCGGTCATGCTCAAACGTCAGCAATCCTTCTTCCGCGACCGCGCGAAGAAACTGGATTATAAAGAACGGATTGCCGGCGGTCTTCTCGTGCACCAGCTGCGAGAGCGGAGCGGAGTGCGCAGGTTCGCAGTGAAGCGTATCGGCAATGAGCTGTTCCACGACTTCTGGAACGAGGGGCGTCAGGCGGACATCCTGCACGAGCGCTCCGGCTTTCCGGATCGCATCCAGCTTGCGCGCCAGCGGATGCGTGGGATCGACCTCATTGTCCCGATAAGCGCCGATGACCAGCAGGCGTTCCCTACCCGGCTGCGAAAGCAGATTCTCCAGCAAATCGAGTGTCGCTACATCCAGCCATTGCAAATCGTCGAGGAACAGCGCCAGTGGATGTTCCGGTCGCGCAAAAACAGCAATGAAACGCCGAAACACGAGCTGAAACCGACCTTGCGCCTGCTGTGGCGGAAGCTCCGCCACTGGCGGCTGCTCGCCGATGATCATCTTCAGCTCGGGCACAAGGTCGCTCATGAGCCGTCCGTTCGCACCCAGCGCCTCGTGGAGGGCTTCGCGCCACGCCGCCAGATCGGCTTCGCTCTTCGCGAGAAGGTCTCGGATTAGGCTCTGAAAGGCTTGCGCCAGAGTCGAATACGGGATGTCGCGCTTGTATTGGTCGAACTTGCCAGAGGCGAAAAGACCGCGCCGCGGGACGAGCGCTTTGTACAGCTCGTTGACGGCCGAGGATTTGCCGATGCCGGAATAGCCGGAGACCAAGACGAGTTCCGGGGCGCCGCCGGTGACGATTCGATTGAAAGAGGCGAGCAAGGTCTCGACCTCGCGTTGCCGCCCGTAGAGTTTCTCGGGAATCAGGAGCCAGTCGGGCGTGTCGTGTTCGCCGAGCGGGAAGTCATCAATCCGCCGCTGCGCCTCCCATTCGGTTAGACATCTCCGAAGGTCGTTCTCGAGGCCGGCTGCGGTCTGATAACGGTCCTCAGCGGTCTTGGCGAGCAACTTCATGATGATTGCCGAAACCGCGCGTGGAACACGGCTCACGTTCTCGCATGGTGGTGTCGGCTGTCTCGCCATATGACAGTGCACCAACTCCATCGGATCTGACGCGGTAAATGGCAGAGTCCCGGTGAGCATTTCGTAGAACGTGACGCCCAAACCGTACAGATCGCTGCGCGAATCGATCGAGCGGTTCATGCGCCCAGCCTGTTCGGGGGCCATGTAGGCCAGCGTCCCGACCAGGAACTCCGGGGGCTGGCCCGACTGGCGCTCGCGCGGCAGGCGTGATGCAACCCCTAGGCCCATCAGCCACGCTTGGGTAAGGGCAGCATTCACCAGGATGTTGGCCGGCTTGATGTCCTTGTGCACGAGACCACGGCTGTGTACGTGGCCAAGAGCGGCGGCGAGTCGAACGGCTAGGCGCAGAAACGGCGCGATGTCCATCGCGCCATTGAGGAGTAGATCGAGCGGGGTTCCGAGCGGATCCTCGAGAATCAACATCGGGGCGCCATGGTCCTGCACTATCGAGAGGGAACGGACCACATAGGCCGGATCCAGCTCGGATCGCAGGGTGTATTCCATTTGCATGCTGCGCACGATTGCGGGCGCGGGAGGGTCCGCGACCGGCACCCGCACCAGAATGGAGGGTCGGCTCCCTTCCTCGCGAACCTTGCGCAAGCCGCGAAACAGCACCAACTCGGCATTCCTGCGCACTTGCTCCAGTGTGTAGTGCGCTAAATCGAGCACGCCCTCCTCCGGCGGTGGAGCGCGTTCACGAGAATCGACGTCGCGCGCTGTCGTACTCATGTGCTGCCTGTTGCTGTCCCCAAGGGTGCGCCTTCGGCGGGCGAACGGCAAGCCAAGTGCTTCGGCAAGCCGCACGGTTAGACGCCCGCCGCGGCTATTTTACAATCCACTCAGGGATGTCGCCCGGTCCTGTCTTGCCGTGCTGACGAAACCGGAGTTTTCCGCGAAGGCTGGTACTCCGCGTCCACCCTCCCCGTTTTCGACCGTCACGAGGCTATTTTACCATGAGCCCGCGGCACCATGGGTCAGAGCAGGCCCAGAGCGTTGCCGGTCGATACGGCGTGAGCGCGTGTCTGCACGGCGAGCTTGATGAAGATGCCTTTGACGTGGGACTTCACGGTCTCGGGCGCTATTTGCAGCTCTCGAGCGATGCGTTTGTTGGAAAGGCCATAGCTCATCGAGCGCAGGATGCTGTGTTCGCGAGGACTCAGCGACTCCGTGGCTCGCGAGGCACGAGTGGGCAACGTGGGTGTACGCTGCTGAGCACGGTCCGCGAGAATGCTCCCGATGTAGGGTCTGAGCTCCGGGGGCAGGCGGCTGTCCTGCGGGGAGGCGTGGTGAAGGGACAACAGGAGCTCCGCCACGTGCGCTCCGGCATCGACGAATGTCTGATACACCCCGGCGCGCGCGCCAACCTGAAGCGCTTGGACCAGCATCGCACGGCCTTCGGCTTGGTCTCCGCACCCGAGCAGAGCGTCGGCCAGCTGAACCGACAATCGCAGTGCCCGGCAGTTGTTTCGCTTGTCGCAGCTCGCCGCTTGAAGCTGCCGGAGAATCGCCGCTGCTCGGCACGCGTCCCCGGTGGCGACCAGTACTTGGGCACGTGCCACGGCATGGCCGGCATGCAACGTGTCGTCCGAGGAGAACCGATGATCTCGCGCGAGTGTCTCGATGCGCTCAATGCAGGTCACCGCGTCGCGCGCGCGACCCTCATTGAGAAGAAGCTGAGTACGCAGCATCAAGCTCTCCGCCATCATCCCCATCCAGTCGCGCGCCGCCGCCAGGGCCTCCGCCTCCTTCAGGATGAGGAAGGCGAACTCCGTGTCTCCCCGACTGGCAGCGAGACGAGCCAGGACCCGAAA
>JAXDQI010000122.1:0-6779 GCA_034667965.1 Gammaproteobacteria bacterium | reverse complement strand
TCTCATAGCCTTGCGTGTCGATCTTGAGCAGGACGTTGCCGGAAATCGTACCGAAGAATTCGTCGAGCGTTCGAATCTGGATGGTTTCCTGACGCTTGGACGCTGCCGCCGCATCATGTCTGGTTGCGACGTCTTTCATCGCCAATATCGAGCTGTACGTGGACGAGTCGGACACATTGATCGTAGCGGTCGCCGGTTCGGAGCCAAGCCCGCAATTGTTGACTTCCCAATTGCCGTCCGCTTGCGCCTTCTGCGCCAAAGTTCGAAATTCGGAGCTCAGGGGTTCAAATGAAATAATTTTGTTGCGATACCCTTCGGCACGCAATCGCTCGCCAAACTGGCCGACGTTGGCACCGACGTCAATGACTACATCAATGCCGCGGTCCTTGATAAAGCCTATGAGATCCGGTCGGGCGCGGATCCGCACGATATCCACGCCAAACCTGCGTAACGTACGCCGGATTAATTGTTTCACTCGCGTAGGTCTCCTGCTAGATTCGTTACCAGCGATACAGGCTTGCGACGAAGCCTTTGGGATAGGTGTTGGGCCCCGGCGGAAGCTCAATGAAGCCATCCGTCCCAGCCAGGCTCAAGAAGTCTCCCGACCCATTGGTCGATCGTGGAGTAGCCCAGGGGCGGCCCCAAGCGTCGTGTTCGATGGAAACCGGCACGAAATGGGAAAGCGGCAGATCAAATGCCACCGGCGAGGCCAACGCCAACCGCTCGTGCAGCACGGGTCGGGTACCCATCGCATTGGCGATGGCGGGGATCACGTAGCGTATCAAGCAGACCAACGTGGACACGGGATTTCCGGGCAGGCCAAAGATTGCTTGGCCATCCGGACCGATTCCGAACCACATGGGCTTCCCGGGCCGCTGCGCGACTTTGTGGAATACTTCCTGCACGCCGAGTTCGATCAATACTCTGGGTACGAAGTCGAATTTCCCCATGGAAACACCGCCGCTCAAAATTACGACGTCATGGGTGGTGAGGTGCAGCTTCAACCGCTCACGCAGCATCTCTTCGTCGTCAGGAACGTGGTCGTCGCCCACCCGTCCGAAGCCGCGTGCCCGAAGGGTTGCCGCGACCGCATAGGCGTTGGAGCGCCGCACTTGTTGCGCGGCAATCGGCTCGCCCGGCTCGACCAGCTCATTCCCCGTGGAAACAATCATGAATGCCGGCTGGGTGCTCACGCGCACGCGCGCCATGCCCGCCGACGCAGCCACGGCGATTTCAGGCGGACCGAGCATACAACCGGCTTTGAGCATTACCATGCCTGCCGCCCCGTCGGCTCCGCGCCGTTGGACGTTGCGGTACGGTGTCGACACCGCGGCGGAGGTCAGGCAAACGATGCCATCCGCGATGCTGTACTGTTCGAGCGGAACGATGCAATCAGTGGCACGCGGCAATATGGCGCCCGTCATCACCTCGATCGCATTGTCGGCGCGCCCCAGTTCAAGGGCGGGCGACCCGGCTGCCTGGGTTGCCTGAACCGTGAATCGACGCACACCACGGCCCAGCGCCTCGCTATCGACCGCGATTCCATCCATACACACACGATCGAAGGGCGGAAGGTCCCTCTCCGCGACGATATCCTCCCGCAGGGTCGCCCCGACGCATTGCATGAGTGGCAAGGATTCAATCGGCGAGCAGGTCAGCCGCGAGCCGATCGCGTCTTCGGCCTGCCGGGGTGATAAAAGATTTATGCCGTTCATGATCGCTCGAACCACTAACCGATTGATTGTGATACGTTAGTTGGCTAACGTGGCCATGGGCCGCTGTGTCGTCAATACTCGCCTACAAAACCAACCCGTAACAGATATATCATATGCAGTGCGACGTCTCCGTGGGTGGGGCGTTGAAGTCCGCCCTGAGGTGCGCTGGCGAGATTATTGCAACCCGATGTTTTTACTGGACATCGTGTCCCCCACGGCCAGAGCCTTACCTGCCAACTATCTACTGGAGTCCATGAGTGAGCAAAGCGGTTATTCCCCTCATCCGAGAAGGCGCAACCAAACAGCGGAAGCGTGAGGCCCCGAAAGGCCGAACTGTGGATCCGCAGGCCATAGCGGAGGTGCAAGGCCTGATCGGAGCACCACCGTACAGACATGATCTGCTGATCGAATACCTGCATCTCATCAACGACCGGTACAAGCAACTCGGCGCGCCTCACCTGGCCGCCCTGGCGAGGCTGTTGGACCTTGCGCAGACCGAAGTCTACGAAGTGGCCACGTTCTACCATCATTTCGATGTGGTGAAGGAATCACGCGACGGCGGCCTGTCGGCGCCGCCGGCGTTGACGGTTCGCGTCTGCGACGGTTTGAGCTGCGAAATGGCCGGCGCCAAGCAGTTGCTCGAGCGGCTGCCCGACCTTCTCGGTCGCGAGGTGCGCGTGATCCCAGCTCCCTGCGTAGGGCGTTGCGAGCAAGCGCCGGTCGCGGTGGTTCATCAAAATCCTGTACCGGGAGCCACGCTGCAGGCGGTGAAGGCGGAGGTTGACGCCGGACACCGGCTCGACAAACCGGCGAAATACATCGACTTCGACGCGTATCTCGCCGAAGGCGGCTATGCGGCACTGCGCGACTGCGTCGAGCATCGGCGGGATCTCGAAAGCGTTCTCAAAACGATGGAAGACTCCGGCCTGCGCGGCTTGGGCGGTGCCGGATTTCCGACCGGGCGCAAGTGGCGCATCGTGCGCGGCGAGGCTGCACCCCGGCTGATGGCCGTCAACATCGACGAGGGCGAGCCGGGAACCTTCAAGGATCGCGTCTATCTGGAACGCGACCCACACCGCTTCCTCGAAGGCATGCTGATTGCGTCGTGGGCCGTCGGCATCTCAGCCATATACATCTACCTCCGCGACGAATACCACGGTTGCCGCGCGCTGCTCGAAGCCGAAATTGCGAAACTCAAGGCGAAGCCGCCGGCGCCCTTGCCTAAGATCGAACTGCGGCGCGGCGCCGGCGCCTACATCTGCGGCGAAGAGTCGGCGATGATCGAATCGATTGAAGGCAAGCGCGGCATGCCGCGGCTGCGTCCGCCGTATGTGGCGCAGGTCGGACTGTTCGGGCGCCCGACGCTGGAGCACAACTTCGAGACCCTGTATTGGGTGCGCGAGCTGCTGGAAAAGGGCGCCGAGTCATTTGCATCCCAGGGCCGCAATGGCCGCAAGGGCTTGCGAAGCTTTTCGGTGTCGGGACGCGTAAAGAGTCCCGGCGTAAAGCTCGCGCCTGCCGGCATTACCATCCGCGAGCTCATCGACGAGTTTTGCGGCGGCATGCAGGACGGTCACGCGTTTTATGGCTATCTACCGGGGGGCGCATCGGGTGGGATTCTCCCGGCATCGATGGGCGACATCCCGTTGGACTTCGATACCCTGCAGCCATACGGCTGTTTCATCGGTTCTGCCGCGGTGATCGTGCTGTCCGACCACGACACCGCCAAGGCCGCGGCGCGCAACATGATGCGTTTTTTCGAGCATGAATCGTGCGGTCAGTGCACCCCCTGCCGGGTCGGTACCGCCAAGACGAACACGCTGATTGCGAAAGACGCGTGGGACAAGCCGTTGCTCGCCGAGCTATCTCAGGTGATGCGCGATGCCTCGATCTGCGGCCTCGGCCAAGCGGCGCCGAACCCGGTGGACTGCGTCATCAAATACTTTCCGAACGAGTTGATCTAGAGGACGACGATGAACGCCATTACCCGCACAGAGCGCGCGCAATTCGACGCACCGACCGTCACGTTTTTGCTCGACGGCCGGGAGGTCACGGCCCCGAGTACCGATACCCTCATCGAAATCGCGGATCGCGAGGGCGTCGAGATACCTCGCCTATGCTATGCGCCCGGCATGGATGCCGTGGGAAACTGCCGGTCTTGCATGGTCGAGATCAAGGGCGAACGCGTCCTGGCTGCATCCTGCTGCCGTGTGCCGGTCAAAGGCATGGAGGTGACGACCAACAGCGAACGGGTGCGTAAATCGCAGCAGCTGGTGATCGAGCTTCTGCAGTCCGACATGCCGGAGAAGGAATACACGCGCCACAACGAAGTGGATGAATGGGCGGTCAAGCTCAAGGTGGGCAAGCCGCGCTTTGCGCCGCGCCCCGCGGTGGCGCCGGACCTTTCGCATGCGGGGATTGCCGTCAACCTCGACGCGTGCATCCAATGCACCCGCTGCGTGCGGGCCTGCCGCGACGAGCAGGTCAACGACGTCATCGGACTCGCATTCCGCGGCCAGCACGCCAAAATCGTCTTCGACATGGACGATCCGATGGGTGCTTCCACCTGTGTCGGTTGCGGCGAGTGTGTGCAGGCATGTCCCACGGGGGCGCTCATGCCGGCCCGTGAGGTGGCGCTCACGGTGCCCGATAAGTCCGTTCATTCGCTCTGTCCGTACTGCGGGGTGGGATGTCAGCTGACCTACCACGTCAAGAACGATGAAATCCTCTATGTCGAAGGGCGCGACGGCCCCGCCAATCACGCGCGCCTGTGCGTCAAAGGGCGCTACGGCTTCGATTACTCCCGGCATCCGCAGCGCCTCACCGTACCGCTGATCCGTCGCTCGGACGCGCCCAAGAGCGGCCACTTCGTGATGGACCCGGACCATGTCATGCAGATATTCCGCGAGGCAACCTGGGAGGAAGCGCTTTTCGCGGCGGGAGGCGGCTTGCGCAGGCTGCGCGACGCGCACGGTCCCAAATCGCTCGCGGGATTCGGTTCGGCCAAAGGCAGCAACGAGGAAGCTTATCTGTTTCAAAAGCTGGTGCGCCTTGGCTTCGGCAGCAATAATGTCGATCATTGCACCCGCCTGTGCCATGCGTCGAGCGTCGCGGCGCTCCTCGAGGGCATCGGTTCGGGAGCGGTCAGTAATCCGGTCATGGATGTGACGCAAGCCTCGGTCGTGATCCTGATCGGCGCCAACCCAACTGTGAATCACCCGGTGGCGGCGAGCTTTCTCAAGAATGCCATGCGCAGCGGCACCAAGCTGATCGTCATGGATCCACGCCGCAGCGAACTGGCGCGCACCGCGTATCGCTACTTGCAGTTCAAGCCGGATACCGACGTTGCGCTCCTCAATGCGATGATGCACGTCATCATCGAGGAAAATCTCGTCGATGCGAAGTTCATCGCCGACCGCACGCTCGGATACGCCGAGCTCGTGAAAAACGTCGCGGGCTACAGCCCGGACCTGATGGCGCCGATCTGCGGCATCCCGGCGGAGACGATTCGCGAGGTGGCGCGGCTGTACGCGACGAGCTCGGGATCGATGATCCTCTGGGGCATGGGAATCAGCCAGCATATCCATGGCACCGACAACGCGCGCTGCTTGATCGCGCTCGCCCTGATGACGGGCCAGATCGGCAAGCCAGGTTCGGGGTTGCATCCGCTGCGGGGTCAGAACAACGTGCAAGGGGCGTCCGACGCCGGCTTGATCCCGATGATGTATCCCGATTATCAGCGCGTGGACAACCCCGAGGCGCGCGCGCGCTTCGCAAAAGCATGGGCAGTGCCCGCGGCGCAGCTCGATGACAAGCCGGGTCTGACCGTGGTGGAGGTCATCAAGGGCATCTTGGCGGGCAACGTCAAGGGCATGTACATCATGGGCGAGAATCCCGCGATGAGCGACCCGGATGCCGACCACGCGCGCGAAGCGCTGGCAAAGCTGGACGTGCTCGTGGTGCAGGACATTTTCCTGACCGAAACCGCCTATCTCGCCGACGTGATTCTGCCCGCGTCGTCATTCGCCGAGAAGACGGGGAGTTTCACGAACACCGATCGATTCGTGCAGTTGGGCCGCAAGGCGCTGAACCCGCCCGGCAAAGCGCGTCAAGACCTGGAGATCATCATCGACATCGCACGCGAGCTGGGTCTTGCGTGGAATTACGGGACGGGTGAGCCGGCGGTGGCGGCGGTGTTCGACGAAATGCGCCGTACGATGCCGAGCATCGCCGGGATTACCTGGGAGCGGCTCCAAGCGGAGGATAGTGTGACGTACCCCTGTGTCAAGGAGGGGGATCCAGGGGACTCCGTCGTATTCATCGAGTCCTTTCCCACACCCACCGGCAAGGCGCGGTTTGTGCCGGCCGACATCATCCCGGCCGACGAAAGGCCGGACACCGATTATCCTCTGGTGCTCATCACGGGCCGCCAACTCGAGCACTGGCATACCGGCAGCATGACCCGCCGTTCAGGCGTGCTCGATGCCATCGAACCGGATCCGGTAGCCTCGCTGCATCCGCTCGATCTGGCCGCACTAGGCGCGAAGCCGGGCGATCTTATCACCATCGCTTCGCGTCGCGGCAAGGTGAGCCTCTATGCGCGCGCGGACGAAAGCTCGCCTCGCGGAGCGGTGTTTGTCGCATTTTGCTTTTACGAGGCGGCAATCAATAAGCTCACCAACTCGGCGCTGGACCCGTTCGGCAAGATTCCCGAATTCAAGTATTGCGCGGTGCGCGTGACCCTCGGCGGCACGACGCCGGTGCAGGCAAGTTACGGCGGTGGGCAGATCTTGGCGCCGAAGCCGACGGCGGACGTTTAGGAGTCGGCGGGAGATCCGGAGACTATTTCAGCGAGATCGATTTTGAATCTGTTCGAGTTCAATCAGTGTGTTGACATTGAAGAAGTCGGCGTCGTCGTCGAAGACCACTTGAGCGCTGCGGTGGGCGCGCCCCCACAAGCCCGTCTTGCGTTCGCCGCTGCGTACGAAGGCGTTCAAGCTGTCGCGCAACGAGGCTTTCATGAGGCAGAACACCGGCTGCGCGAACAGGTTCCCGGCCTCCCGG
>JAXDQI010000121.1:0-3153 GCA_034667965.1 Gammaproteobacteria bacterium | reverse complement strand
AAGGTTCCGGTGATCGCCTTCGGCGGGGATGGCGCGACTTTCTCGGAGGGTATCGGGCATTTGGTCCATGGCGTGAGGAGCAATTATCCCATCACGTTCATCCTGCACAACAATGCAAACTACGGGCTAACCACGGGGCAGGCGAGTTCGCTCACGCCACAGGGCCAGCCAATGAACACAAGCCCCAACGGGATCCCCGAGCATACGTTGGCGAGCATGGACCTGATCTTCTCGCTCAACCCCACCTTCGTTGCCCGTGGCTTTAGCGGTGACATCAAACTGATGACCCGCATTCTCAAAGCTGCCATCCAGCACCGCGGCTTTGCCTTTGTCGACATGCTGCAGGCGTGTCCGACCTACAATCACTTCGCGACGCACGAAGTTCTGTTGGACAGGTATTTCGATGCAAATGCCGATGGTCACGACCCAAGCAATCTGCAGCAGGCGAAGGCGCTCGCGTCGCAGGTTCAGGATCGCATCGCCTGCGGCATTCTCTATCAACGCGAAGACATTCCGCACTTCCATGACCGGCTAATTCCGCGGCAGGGACTCGAGACGACCTGTGTCGAGGAGGTGCGGAGATATGATGTGAGCGAGTATTGGAAGGAGCTGGTGTAAGCTGTGTAAATCCAAAACCCGTCTAGCGTTGCGACCACCGAAACTCCCGAGGAGTTGTACCAAACATATGGCGGAAATGACGCGCCAGATGACCTTGGTCGAAAAAGCCCACGGCGAACGCAATTTCCGCTAGCGAGGTATCCGTTTGAACCAACATCTCCTGGGCACGTTCGACCCGCCTTTGCGTGAGGTAGACGTGCGGCGTTACCCCGGCGGATTGCTTAAATTGTCGCGCAAAATGATGCACCGATAGTCCGGCGACTCCAGCCAGCATCGACAGATCGATACTTTCGCCCAAATGCACTTCCACGTATTCCCGCACCCGACGCATCGCGCCGGGCGACAATCCGCCCAGTGCTTGCGGTGCCGGCGGCAGCCTCGAAACATCGATCGAGCGCGGGCGCGTGTGCAGGTTGCACTCCGTTGGATTGTTCGAGGCACTGATAGGTTCAGGTGGAGTCACAAGCGCGGGCCGGCTGTCGTTGCTGCCGGCGATCAGCAGTCGCGCGGAGATATCGCTGCGGTCCTTGCGCCGGAACAGGTCGATGTCTCGTTCGAAAATCGACCACAGGCTGGTGCCCGCCTGGAGCCCGCGATCATCGAGCATGAGGGACGTGCGCGCGACCCGGTTTGCGCCGACGATGCGTTGGTTTCCGGCAACCGCCAGCAGCATGGCCGAAGCGCCTCCTTCCGGCGGCGCCACCGCGACGATCCACTCTCGACGGAACTGCTCACGGAAAAATCGTTCTTCGATCGCGCGCGCCGATCGTCGTGTGAGCACGCCGGTCAGCGCGTGCGCTCGTTCGGAGAGTCCAGGATCGATGGCAGAGACGTCCAAGACTGCTATCAGTCGTCCATCGACCCCGAACACCGGCGCGCCGGAGCAGCTCAAGTTGGTGTGTCTGGACCTAAAATGCTGGCTTCTGTGAACGGTGACTGGCCGCTCTTCGGCGATGCAGGTGCCGATGCCGTTTGTGCCCTCGATGTCCTCGGACCACACCCCGCCGAGCCAGGCTCCCCAATATTGGAACTGGCTTGCCAGTGCAGCTTCACCACGATGCGCGACTGCGATGCCCGAACTATCACAGAGCAAGACGGCATAGCCCGCCTCACGAACCACCTCGTATAATTCATCCAGCTCCTCTTGGGCGCTGCAGATGAGCTTATCCAGCGGTTCGCGAAAATATTTCAACTCGGCAGACGTGAGGATGCGTGGGGCCGTGCTGTCGAGTGGATCGAGGCCGTGTTTTCTTGCGGATCTTTGCCAGGAGCTTGATACCGCTTGTATCCCCAGCGGAGGCGTCGCCCCCTCGGCAACCGAATAAACGTGTTCGATGTGCCCCGCGATAGTGTCGAGCGAACTCGCAGACCGCTCCGGGAGTCCCATCACCACACCTGGTTTACTATGGACGCGCTCCTGGCGACGGCGTGCCGTCCAGTTTCCGGCCGTGGCGAAACGCGCTGTCGCAGCGAGCGGCGCCGCGGCTCCTCGAGGCACCGCGGACGCCAAAAAAGGCGTTGTCGAAGCGGTATCATGATACTCCATACGCAATTGACGGAGCTGTTTCCGCCTATTTAGCAAAGCGCGCGCAAATTGCCGATACCGAAGTAGCCCGATTGGACAATTGAGCCGGACCCGTCCCTGAGCGGCGAAACAGGCCAAAATTCCACATGAAAAAAGCAAAGGCCTCCGGGCCGGATCAAACCCCTCCAAGCGAGGATTGATCATTCGGCGGATGTTTGACCCACCGGACAGGCCTTCGCGCGGTCTTTTGCTCGGCTCCGAAGATGCAAGGGAGCGCACTATGATCTACATTCGGCAGCTGGGCGCCGCGCCAGACGATATTGAAAAAGACTTTGATGTCGCACTATTCGAACGCACGCCCTCCGAAGCCTGGCGCGAGGCGCAGATCGACCTGGCACAGGTCGAACGCATCACAACGACACGGCGGCTCAGTGGAGTTACCTCGTTGAACTCGTCTTCTCGATTTTCCTCCGACGGGAATAGCGGCTTCCAGGTTCTCTGGGAGGACGGTGAGCGCGTCTTCTGCAGAATAAATAGCCAAGGAAATAGCCATGGCGACAACACGACACGCGTGCTGGCCGTGCTCCCCGCTTCCGAGCATCCCGCACCTGCTGTCCTGGATCGACTTGCTCACGAATACGAATTGAGGGACGAACTGGACCCTGCGTGGGCAGCGAGACCGATGGAGCTCGTCTGTGAAAGTGGTCGGTCCATGCTGGTGCTCGAGGATCCCGGCGGCGCGCCGCTCGACCGACTGCTCGGCGCACCCATGGAGGTGGAGCGCTTCTTGCGCCTGGCCATCGGCATTGCCGTGGCTCTGGGCAAGCTCCACCAGCGGGGCCTGGTGCACAAGGACATCAAGCCGGTCAATATCCTAGTGAATGGCGCGACTGGAGCGGTGAAGTTCACGGGGTTTGGCATCGCCTCGCGCCTCCTGCGCGAGCGTCAGGCCCCCGAGCCTCCCGAGACAATCGCCGGCACTCTCGCCTACATGGCGCCGGAGCAGACTG
>JAXDQI010000120.1:0-9194 GCA_034667965.1 Gammaproteobacteria bacterium | reverse complement strand
CGCACCGATCTGACTATTGGCACCGATCTGGCTATTCGCCCCAATCTGACTGTTGGCACCAATTTGGCTGGTGGCCCCGATCTGCTTATTCGCGCCGATCTGACTGTTGGCGCCGATCTGGCTATTCGCCCCAATCTGACTGTTGGCACCAATTTGGCTATTCGCTCCGATCTGACTGTTCGCACCAATTTGGCTGGTGGCACCGATCTGCTTATTCGCGCCGATCTGACTATTGGCGCCAATCTGACTGTTAGCACCTATCTGACTGTTGGCGCCGATCTGGCTATTCGCCCCGATCTGGCTGTTGGCACCAATTTGGCTGGTCCCACCAATCTGCTTATTCGCGCCAATCTGGCTGTTGGCACCTATCTGACTGTTGGCACCTATCTGGCTATTGGCACCGATCTGGCTGTTGGCACAAAGCTGCTTATTCGCACCGATCTGGCTGCTCGGCTTGGACAGAGCTTCTCCATTGTCGGCATACAGACCCGGAACGCCGCTAAACGCCAAGCCCGTAAAAGAGACGAGGTCTCCCACAGCCAATTTGTCGGCCGATATCGCGTGGAGTGCACCAGTGTAGTTAACAGGATATTCGCCAATTCGGAGGTTGCCAGTTGCAGAATTAACTGAGGTTACGACGCCCTGCAAAAATAGCTTCGTCGCGCCCGGAACATACGAGCCAGAAATCATTGGCGTCACGCTAGAAACGTTATAGGCACCGTTTGCGACGACAACGCCTTTGATTGTGACCAATTCACCCACAGGAATACTGCTCTGCGAGCAAGGAACAACCACCCATTGTCCGAGCACGCGAATTTTCGACTGCGCAGCATCGACGCCGTCGACCGGTCCTTGCAATACAACGTGATTATTGACCAGCAATTGAATACTTGTCGCCTGTACCGCAGCATTCGAGTTCAATGGGTAGGCTAATCCACAATTAGCAACCAACCCTATTGCCAGTGCGCGCACTAGTACCCGATGAACAACATCATCAATATTAATGCGCATCTTTCTTCATCCCTTCAATCGTTGGTATTTGAGCAAACTCTCGATCGTCTTCGTCATTGATCACAAAGTGATACAGCCCGATTCCAGTATTAACCGGATCTACATCGTTTGGTCCAGGCGGGGCTCTTGAGGAAAGCCAGTTATCAATATCATCCGCAAACAGCTGTCCGCGGTTCCGCACATACTTGTCAAACGCTTGGAGGTCGTCCCGAGTTAGCCGGGTATCGGAAATAATCGTTCTTTCGAAGAGTCCTTTACCGCCGCCAGACTCTGCTCGAAGATTTATTTCAAAGCTCTCGCAGATGTTGTGCACAACATGGGCGAAGTGACTAATGCTTACGGCGCTCAATGGATCTGGAACATATGAGCGCTTAATTGCTCGAAAGAAGCCGCTGCCTACACTGACTACGCATCCCGTTCTAATGGACTCGTCGAGCAACTCCTTTGCCGGAGTACCCGGGCAATACTTCAGAGCCAACTCAGAGAAGGTAACCGGGCTCCCGCGAGCGGACTCGCCGCTAGCTTCGAATGGCAAATCAACGAGCACTCCGTACGGGCCGCTGGAACGAGAATCCGTAAACCATCCCGCTAGAACACGAGACACGGGGCTGCTTTGATCATCCTCGTATTGAAAATTGGCGGATGCGGGCGCGGCTAAAATGTCGGCGATGTCATTTACATCAACATTTAACATCACTGCAATTGCCTCCCTGGTCCCTTTATCGCCGGCAGCCGCTATCTGCTTTTTCGCAACATCCACATACGTGCCTTTGATCGCCTGACTAAACTCGCGAACCGAGACCCCGTTCTTGATCGCTAGGCGGACTAGCGGTTTTAGGAGATGTCGAAACGCGGCAAGTAAGTTGCTCTTAACAGATTGCGGCACTGCCGACATAATACCGACAAAATGTTGCCCCAATCCACAGTTTTAATAAATATAGTGACATTCTCTGATAGATATTTTCGCAAAAGGCTGATAGGGGCGGCGTTCCCTTAGGGGGGAACCCCAATGATGGCGAAAATCCGACACACTATTCGTAGGTACCTTCTCCAACGGGGCTCCGGCAGCGGCGGCCCCAGTAATCGGGCGACACATGGGGCAGACGCAAGCATGTTTTTTGTCTGTGGGTCTAACGGTCCTCACCCTATTGGTCGGTTGTGGACACCATGCGGCTCATGAGGACAATGCAGAGAATTCCGTTCTCTTAAGACGCGGTCTCAGCGGCGACCTCTCCTCTCTAGACCCGGCGGCGGCCGCCGACACATTCTCTATTCAGGTGCTGCAGGACTTGTACGAGGGGCTGACTGCCGAATCTCCGACAGGGGCCGCCATCCCGGGGGTCGCCTCTTCCTGGACGGTCGACCCGGCGGGCACCCAGTACACCTTCCACCTCCGCCCCGACGCGCATTGGTCGAACGGCAAACCCGTCCGCGCCCAGGACTTCGTTGTGGCCTGGCGCCGGGTGCTCGATCCCAAACAAGGATCCCCCGTGGCCGATGAGTTGCGGCTGATTTCGGGCGCGGGCGCCATCATTGCGGGCCAGGCGGCGCCGGAGACCCTGGGGGTTACGGCCCCGAGCGACGACGTGTTGATCGTTAATTTGAGCCAGCCGGCGGCCTACCTGCCCCAAATCCTCGCCCACTCGGCGGCGTTTCCGGTCTTTTCCGATGCCGCCGCGCGAACCCACTCCGTGGCCGAATGGGTCTCGAACGGCCCGTATGTTCTTGCCAAGTGGCAGCCGGGAACGTCGCTGGAACTGACCTTGAATCCGGCCTATTGGGATAAGGCCAACGTCCACATTCCCGCCGTCGAATACCAGATCACCTCGGATGACGGCTCTCAATACGCCCGCTATCGCGCGGGCCAGATCGACCTCACCGACTCGGTGCCGGCCAATATGCTGCCCGCGCTGCGCGCCGAGCACTCGAGCGAGTTGGTCATCGCACCGTTTCTGGCGACCGCCTACTACGGGCTCAACTTTTCGAACAAGGACTTGGGATCGAGCCTCCCTCTACGCAAGGCGCTCGCCATGGCGGTCGATCGGCGGCAACTCGTCGAGACGCTGGGATTCGGCCAGGTCGGCGCTTACGGCTTCGTCGCTCCCGGGACCTGGAATTACGAACCGCAATCGTGGCAGTGGACCGCCTCGAGCGACGCTGACCGTATCGCGGAAGCCAGGCGGCTGTATGCCCAGGCCGGCTTCACCCCCAAGTCGCCGCTACACCTGCGCCTGCTGTTCAACTCCAATCCCGTCATCCGGCGCACGGCGATCCTCACCGCCGCGATGTGGAAGGAAACCTTGGGGGTGGACACCGAACTCGGCGATGAGGAGTACAAGGTTTTTCTGCAGTCGCGGCATGACAAGTCGCGCTGGGATGTGGCGCGCCTCGGCTGGAACGCGGATTTCAACGATGCCAGCAACTTCCTCGACACCTTTCGAGCCCACTCCCCCAACAATGACTCAGGGTTCGAGAACCCCGCGTTCGACACCCTGGTCGATCAAGCCGCCGCCACCGGCGACCTGGGAGAGCGCCGGCACCTGCTCGAGAACGCGGAGCGCGTGATGCTCGACGACTACCCCATCGTCCCGCTGTACTTTTTCGTCTCGAAGGCGCTGGTCAAGCCCTATGTCCGCGGGTTCAAGCCCAGCCCCTTGAACCACATGCCGTCGAAGGCATTGAGCCTCGTTGCCCACTAGCCTGCTCCACCACATGCTCCGGCCCGCCCGCGGCGGGGCAGCCGGTGTGGTGGTCGTCTTCGCCGTCCTTCTGACCCTCGCGGCCAAAGCCGGGCTCGCCGGCATCCCCCTGGCCTTGCTGCTGCTGTCGTGGCTCTTTAAATATGCGTACGTATTGTTCGACCATGTGGTTCGCGGCATCGACGAGCCGCCGGCGCTCGACATCACCATGATGAACCCCATCAGTGAGCAGCGCCCCATCGCCCAGATCATCATTCTGGCGGCCGTTGCCGCCCTCGTGAAAATGGCGGCGGTGACGATCTCGCCCGTGGTCGGGACGGTCTTGGGCGTCGTCGCCCTCTTCTTCTTCCCTGCCTCGGTGGCCATCCTTGGGTTGGAGGGCAACATCCTCAAAGCCGTCTACCCCGTGGCCCTGGGATCCATGGTTGCCGGGCTGGGGGTCATGTACGCGGCGGTGCTCGGCATCATCGCCGGCGTCATTTTGGCCTTGGGACTCTCGGCCAAACTTGGCCTCTGGATGCCGGTGGAAATCGCCTTCGGCATGTTCGCGGTCCTCTCCATATTCTCATCCTTGGGCGGCGCCCTGTACGAACGGCGGCACGAACTCGGCCTCGAAACCTGGCACTCGCCGGAGCGCACCGCCGAGAAGGAACGCCAGGCTGATCTCAAGCAGAGCGAGAATCTCGTGACAGAGGCCTACGGCCAGGTCCGGGTGGGCGCTCATACCAATGCCTGGGCCCTGCTGCAATCCTGGCTGGAATCACGCGGTCACGCAGTCGAGGACTACCGCTGGGTCCGGGATTGCGTGGTTGCGTGGCCCGATCCCCGCTACGCCGATCGCCTCACTCAGGAGTTTGTTGATAGGCTCCTGGCAGCGAAGCGCGACGGCGAAGCCCTCGACGCGGTCCGCGAACGCCTGCGAGTGGACCCGGCCTTTCGTCCCAAATCGGCTGGGGCTACGCTGCACATTGCGCAGCTGGCTGCGCGCGGCGGCGGTGCTGCGGGAGTCGCGCGGATCCTGTTGAGCGATTTCGGTGAACGGTTCGCAGGGAATCCGCTGGTCGAGACCGCGGCAACGCTCAAGCGTCATTTGGGGGATTGACGCCGCATTCCGCAGCGGATCACGCCTCGACTTGGTGCATCTTTGCAGCGCACTAATGGTAAGTTCATGATTGATTCCGAAACCACCCGCCTGGCATGGAATTCGCTGGGTACCTGTACAAGGGGATCTTTTGGGCAATAAACCGTACAGCGAAATGTATCTGGGTGAAGGCGCTACACGGCCGCACTACCTGAACTACGACCATTGGCTCCGAGATCAGCCCGCCGAACGCTTGAGCCAGAAGCGCGCCGAGGCCGATGCCCTGTTTCACCGCGTCGGCATCACCTTCGCCGTCTACGGCCAGGAAGAAGGCGCCGAACGCCTCATCCCCTTCGACATCGTGCCTCGCGTTCTACCCTTGGAAGAATGGATCCGGCTCGAAGGCGGCCTCAAGCAGCGCGTTCGAGCCCTGAATGCCTTCATTCACGATATTTACCACGACCAGCAGATTCTGAAGGCGGGCGTCATCCCCCCGGAGCAGGTGCTGTGCAACTCGCAATACCGCCCGGAGATGCAAGGCGTCGACGTCCCCGGCGGCATCTACGCCCACATCGCCGGCATCGACATCGTGCGCGACGATGCCGGGGAATTCCGCGTGCTCGAGGACAACCTCCGGGTGCCCTCGGGCGTCTCGTACATGCTCGAGAATCGCAAGATGATGATGCGCCTGTTTCCCGAGCTGTTCTCCGCGCACCGCGTCGCACCGGTCGATCATTATCCCGACGTCTTGCTCGACAACTTGCGCAGCGTCGCCCCCACCGGCGTGGCCGATCCCACCGTGGTGTTGATGACCGCCGGCGCGCACAACAGCGCCTACTTCGAACATGCCTTTCTCGCGCAACAGATGGGCATCGAACTGGTCGAGGGGCAGGATCTGTTCGTGCGCGACGAAGCGGTGTTCATGCGCACCACGCAGGGGCCGCAGCGCGTCGACGTCATCTACCGCCGCATCGACGACGATTTCCTCGATCCTCTGGTGTTCCGGCCGGACTCCATGCTGGGCGTGCCGGGACTGTTGACCGCATACCGCGCCGGCCGCATCACCATCGCCAACGCCATCGGCACCGGCGTGGCCGACGATAAATCCATTTATCCCTACGTTCCGGAGATGATCCGCTTTTATCTCGGCCAGTCGCCCATCATCGGCAACGTACACACCTGGATGCTGCGCAAGAAGGAGGATCTGGATTACGTGCTCGCGCATCTGCCCGAGCTGGTGGTCAAGGAGGTGCATGGCGCCGGCGGCTACGGCATGCTCATCGGTCCCGCCGCAACTTCGGCCGAGATCGAAGCTTTCCGTCGGCAGATCATCGCCACCCCGGATCGGTATATCGCGCAGCCCACGCTGGCACTGTCGACCTGTCCCACATTTGCGGGGCTTGGCCTCGCGCCGCGGCACATCGATCTTCGCCCCTTCGTCCTGTCCGGCCGCGACGTGACCATCGTTCCGGGCGGGCTCACGCGGGTCGCGCTGCGCGAAGGCTCCTTGGTGGTCAATTCCTCGCAGGGCGGCGGCACCAAGGACACCTGGGTGCTGGAAGCTTAATGCTGAGCCGCACCGCCGACCACCTGTACTGGATGTCGCGCTACATCGAACGCGCGGAAAGCCTGGCACGCCTGGTCGACGCGCACTACCGCATGTCGCTGCTGCCCCACTCCGGCGAAACCCTCGCGCAATCCCTCAGCGCGACCATGACCGCGCTGCACATGGAGGAAGCGTACCGCGAACGGCACGACCGCATCGAGCCGCGCGCCGTGTTCGAGTTCGTGAGCCTCGACCGCGAGTACTCCGGCAGCATCTTCAGCTGCCTGCGGGCGGCGCGCGAGAACGCCCGCGCGGTGCGCGGCTCGCTGACCTCGGAATTGTGGGAAACGCTGAACTCCACCTGGCTGGAAGTGCGCACCTTGGTCTCGCGCAACTCGCCGCACGCCGACATCGGCCAGTTCGTCGAATGGGTCAAGGAACGCTCGCACCTGACGCGCGGAGTCACCATCGGCACCATGCTGCGGGACGAGGCCTTCCACTTTACGCGCATCGGGACCTTCCTCGAGCGCGCCGACAGCACGGCCCGTATTCTCACAGCCCACCAGACCGACTTGAAGCCCGGCGCCGACGCCGGTTCCGTTCCGGATCCCTTCGAGTGGAGCGTGCTGCTGCGCGCCCTCTCGGCCTTCGAGGTGTATCGGCGGATCTACCGCGACGTCATCACACCGGTGCGCGTGGCGCAGCTCCTGATCCTGCGCGACGACATGCCGCGCTCCTTGCTGCGGTGCTGTAAAGAGGTATATTCGAACCTGAAGTCGGTGCGTAACGAGCATTCCGCCGAAACGGAGCGGCGCGCCGGGGAAATGCACGCCACCCTGCACTTCACTCGGATGGAGGACATCCTGACCGATGGCCTCCCCGAGTTTCTCGAGCAATTCCTGGCCAGCTTGCGCGATCTCGGCGATCGCATCGCATCAGACTTCTTGGTACCACCGGCAGAGGCGTAAGTCCTTATGCAGATGCACATCCGACATGAAACACGCTATCACTACGATCGGCCGGTCAAGTACAGCGTGCAAAGCCTGCATCTGACCCCGCGTCGCGACTTGAGCCAGCGAGCCCTGACGTGGAGCATCGCCGCGCCCGGGCGCCGGTTGGAACAGATCGACGCCTACGGCAACATTTCCCACCTGCTCACCATCGAAGAACCGCATCGGGAGATTCAGATCGTGGTGCACGGAGTGGTCGAAACCGCGGATACCGAGGGCCGTCAGGACGACGGGCCCCTGTCCCCCCTGGCATATCTGGCCCCCACCGCCTTGACCACCCCCAATGACGAACTCAAGGCCTTCGCCCATCAGGTCATGGCTGGAACCACGGATCCCAAGGATCGCGCCCAGGCGCTGGCCGAAGCGGTGTTCGATGCCGTCCGCTACAAGTCCGGCACCAGCGACGTCCAGGACAGCGCCGCGGTCGCGTTCAAGAGCGGCGAAGGCGTTTGCCAGGATCACGCGCACGTGTACATCGCCTCCGCGCGGGCGGTCGGCATGCCGGCTCGCTACGTGAGCGGCTATCTCTACACCGGCAACATCGGCGACAACGGCGAAGCCGCCAGCCACGCCTGGGTGGACATCTGGCTGGGATTGGAGATCGGCTGGCAGAGCATCGATGTCACCCACAAGCGGCCCGCCGTGCGCACCTATTGCCGGCTGGCCGTCGGACGCGATTATCTGGACGCGGCGCCCGTCCGCGGGGTTCGCCAGGGCGGCGGCGGCGAGAAAATGGAGGCCAACGTGCTGGTTTCGGAGTCGGCCCAACAACAGCAGCAGTGATGTAGAATTTACGGCCATGACCTACTGCGTTGGCCTGTTGGTCGATACCGGCCTCGTGTTCCTCTCCGATTCGCGGACCAATGCCGGTGTCGATCAGATCAACACCTTCCGCAAGATGGCAACCTTCCAGCAGCCGCAGGAGCGGGTGTTGGTGCTGCTGTCGGCGGGGAACCTCGCCATCACCCAGGCCGTGGTCAACCTGCTGCATGAAGTTCCCGAGGACTCCGATCAGCCCGCCCGCCTCTATCGCGCCAAGAACATGTTCAACGCGGCCCGCGTCATCGGCGATGCGCTGCGCGAGATCCATGCGCGCGATGCCGAGATGCTCAAGGAACAGGGACACGACTTCAACGCGACCTTCATTCTGGGCGGTCAGATTTACGGCGAGGAACCGCGCCTGTTCCACATCTACTCGGCCGGCAACTTCATCGAGTCCTCCACCGACACGCCGTACTTTCAGATCGGCGAGTCCAAGTACGGCAAGCCCATCATCGACCGGGTCATCTCCCGCAGCAGCAGCCTCGCCCAGGCCGCGAAGTGCGTCCTGGTCTCCATGGATTCGACCATCCGCTCCAATCTTTCGGTGGGTCCGCCGCTGGATCTTGCCATCATTCGGCGCGACGAGATCAAGCTCGCGACTCACATCAGCATCGACAACGAGAACGAATACTTCAAAATGATCCGCACGCGGTGGGGCTACGCCCTACAGGAAGTTTTCGCGGAGTTGCCCAACCCGAACTGGTAGCGCGGCGCCTTGCGATCAAGGAACGAGGGTTCTCGTCCGCAAAACTGCCTCAGCGTTCTCTGACGCGCGTACTGCTCCGCGCGGATCGCAAAAACCGTGCGCAAGAAGGGCCGTTACAAGGTCCGCTGGATCGGTGATCCCGGAATATTATTTGAATAGATAATGAATAGATAATTCGTGATTCCAGACAGATAACTTAACAAAATTCAATTAGTTATAAAGATTGATGCGTTTGCATAGAATAGAATAGCAGCGGTAGCTTCGCGCCCATCACACTTTATCGGCCAGCACATCAACGAAACGCGTCCGACCGCCTATC
>JAXDQI010000119.1:0-22810 GCA_034667965.1 Gammaproteobacteria bacterium | reverse complement strand
ACAGCTTTGAGAATTGCATTGTACGTCGGCGCGCTCGTGGGTGTTGCCCTCTTGGTGCTGCTGGCTGTCCGCGTTGATCTGGCAGCCATGGTCCATGTCTTGACCCTGGCAGGGTGGCCGCTGCTTTGGCTACTTCCCTTTCGTGTCTTCTACTTTCTCCCTTATGCGCTCGGCTGGGGGATTCTCCTGCGCGGTGTCGAGGGTGGTAGCCGCGCGGGCCTGGGTTACCTGTTTTGGGTCGCGACGGTACGCGAAGCGGTTGATCGTTTGTTACCCGTTGCCAGTGTGGGCGGTGGCGTGATAGGGGTCCGCCTGTTGCGCTGGCGTGGTCTGCCGGCGGCGCAGGTCGGTGCATCTATTATTGTTGAGATCCTGCTGACACTCTTCGCCATGTATCTTTTCTTTGTAATGGGAGTATTGCTGCTGTTCCAAGGTGGGGAGAGCTTCCACGAACATTCCCGCTTGCTGCTTGCGCTGGTTGTGACACTGCCGGTTCCTCTTGGAACCGCCTGGCTGCTGCGATATGGATCTCGATTTCTGATCGGGCTGGTTGGGGAGAACTCGCTGTCCGAAGGTGTGGCGTCGCTCGATCGGGCGATTCGGGCAACTCTGAGCCGCCACCGGGCTCTGCTGGTGACCGGCTTCCTGCAGTTTGGTGGGTTGCTGTCAGGATCATTCGAGATCTGGTTCGTGTTGTGGTTGTTTCGCCACCCGGTCGACTGGAGGGCGGCCATCGTGGTCGAGAGCCTGACTCAGGCAGTCCGCCACCTCGCTTTCGTCATACCCGCAGGGCTGGGAGTCCAGGAAGCCGCGTTGGTCGTATTTGGCCGGACGTTCGGCATAGATGCGGAACTGGCGTTAGCCGTCTCCATGGCCAAACGGGTGCGGGAGATATTGTTGGGCGTGGTGTCGCTACTGTCGTGGCAATGGATGGAAGGCCGCCAGATTCACAAAAAGTGGCGGCCCCCGGGGTAGCATAGCCGTCGGGGCAAAGTCAGCGCCCTCCCTCTCGATCAGGCTGAGTTGTGGCGCGTACGCAAGAAGCGAAAGAATTCAACGCCTTCTCGCAGCCGGCGCTTCATCATCTCCGGGCTGGCGATCATCTCAGCCACGATAGATGCGATCTTGCTCGGCCGGAAATAGAACTTCCTGTAGAAGTCTTCGACAGAGTCAAAGATCTCGGTGTGGTTGAGATGCGGATAGCTCAAGGGCGCAATCTGCGTCCCTTCCTGAGTCAGAAGGTCGACTTCCTCGTTGTGCAGCCAGCCGTTCTCTTTCGCCTGCCGGTACAGGAATGTTCCCGGATAGGGAGCCGCAAGCGAAACCTGGATGGTGTGAGGATTGATCTCTTTGGCGAAGTCCAGCGTCTGCTGAATCGTTTCCTTGGTCTCGCCGGGCAGGCCCAGGATGAACGTGCCGTGAATGACGATGCCGAGCTCGTGACAATCCTTGGTGAAGCGGCGCGCGAACTCGACCCGCATGCCCTTCTTTATATTGAATAAAATTTGCTGATTACCGGACTCATAGCCCACCAGCAACAGGCGCAGGCCGCCGTCCTTCATTATCTGCAAAGTCTTGCGTGGAACGTTGGCCTTGGCATTACACGACCAGGTGACGCCCAGTTTGCCGAGTTCTCTCGCCAACGCCTCGACGCGCGGAAGGTTGTCAGTCAGGGTGTCGTCATCAAAGAAGAACTCTTTCACCTGTGGAAACGCATCCCTGGCCCAGCGCATCTCCGCAACGACGTCCTCGACCGAGCGCACGCGATATTTGTGCCCGCCTACAGTCTGAGGCCACAGACAGAACGTGCAACGCGACTTGCATCCCCGACCGGTGTAGAACGAAATATAGGGGTGCTTTAGATATCCGCCGTAGTAGTTCTCGATCGTGAGATCGCGCTTGTAGACCGGCGTTACCCAGGGAAGGGCGTCCATATTGTCGAGAACGTGGCGATCGTCGTTGTGGACGATGGCGTCGTGCTCATTCCGATAGGACAGTCCTTTGATGTCGCTCCAGGGCTTGCCGTCGGCAACCTCTTTGATCGTAAAGTCGAACTCGTTTCGGGCAACGAAATCGACTGCCCGTCCCGAGATGAGGCTCTTCTCAGGCTCAACCGCGACCTTGGCCCCAATCATGCCAATTTTGATGTCTGGCTTGATCGCTTTAATCATCTCGGCGACTTTGACGTCAGATTTGAATGAAGGCGTTGAGGTGTGCATCACGACCAGATCACGGTTGCGCAACTCCGGAACGATGTCTTCGAAGTCCAATTGGTGTGGTGGCGCATCGATCAGTTTTGAGTCTTCCACGAGCGCCGCCGGCTGTGCGAGCCAGGTTGGATACCAGAAGGAACGCACTTCGCGCTTCATTTGATAGCGTGCGCCGGCACCCCCGTCGAACCCGCTATAGGAAGGGGCTTGGAGAAAAAGTGTCTTCATGAATGGAAATCCTCCCGCACAAGAGTATGAAGGCTCAACAGAGCCGTCGCGCAGTATGAGAAGGTCATATTGCGACGGCTGTTCATAGGAGCGTGCTCGACCCTGGGTCGTCGCCTCAGGCCCATCGATCGCTCTTTTCAGCGCCATAACGCCAGCCCCCGCCGGGCGAAGCTTGTTCCTCGCCCGACTATAGCGGATAACGATCGCAATAATCGAACTGGGTATCAGCGAAAGGGGTTTTGCGCAGCGCACAAATCGGTCTGGAGCCTCCCAAAACCACTCGGCTAGCCGACGACCAATTCAGTCTGATGCGAAAACCCACGGTTGCCAGTTACTACCGGGATCCGCTACACGGCCACATTGCGTACGAGGTAGAAGATATTCTCCGGCGCGAGAAAGGAACGGCTGATGACTTTTCTAACAGCCCTCGGCAGCGATATCGAAATCCGCGTTCATTTGCCGAAACGATCTTCCTTGCCGGGAAGGATTTTGGTCAATGCCGCCTGAGTGGCTCACCAACTGCCGCATTGAATACGCTCTCGAGCTTACACGGCGACGAGCATGAGTTTCGGCTCGACGCCGGCAATCAAACTGAAATCTCGATCACGATGCAAAAGGGGCATGCTCGCAAAAATGGCGTGCGCCGCTATCAGGCAGTTCGCAGATCGCGGTGTTACGCCCGCCCATCGACATCGCGCATACAAATGCGCTGCGCTGCGCGCTGCTTCTCGAGCGTCGGGCGCGATTACCATTGGCAACTCGCCGAGTACCCGATCCCAGCGAGTGAAACGGTCAGAGTTATCTGCGCCCTGGAGAACCTCCTGTAGGATCGTAGGTGCGAGCCACACCGGCTTTTCCTGTTCCATGGTTTCGGTAAGCAGCGTAACTTCGGCCAGACTGTCACCGCGTAGGAACGCGATCCACACCGAAGAGTCGACGAGCATGCCACGTCACCGAGGCGGGCTTGCTGCCTTAGGATCGTAGCCTTCTGAAACGCCGCCCGTGCCGCGCAGTGCAAGAACTCCCGAGTAGTCGCGACTACGCACGTAGTGCTCGAGCGCGATATGGACTGCGTCACGAGTGGTTTTGACATTGGCAAGTCGCTTGACCCGGTCGACGAGTTTTGAGTCGAGAACGATATTCGTGCGTTCAGCACTGCGTTTGCGCGTTTGCTTCATAATGGTCCTATACACATCGTATGTGTATGAAGAGTCTACGACCGAGCACGGGTTAAGGCAAGCCGGTTTACATCCTGTCCACCAGGGCCCGGAGTCGCGCGCTCATCTCGGCCGCAGGCAGGTGCACACTGTGACCATGTCCGGGAAGGATCCACTCGAATTGGTACTCTCCAAGCCGCCCAAGTGAACGCTTGAGCTCACTCCATGAGTACCAGCAGGCCTCGCGGAAAGCGATCAGGTCGTGAGTCTCGCGACTCCAGGCAAGAGAGTCACCCGAAAACAGATAAGTGTCACGCCACAAGTAGACCACGCTGCCGCGCGTGTGCCCGGGTACCGGGATTGCGATCAAGTTTCCTCCGATGTCCGTCATCTCCGTCCCCTTCAGCACATTCGTCGCATAGGTAGCAGCCGAGCGATCATCGTCGTGGATCCAGACTCGTGCGCTGAACCTATCGGCATACTTGTCGGCATCAGCCACGTCGTCTTGATGCGAAAGCAGAACGTCGGTGAGACCACCCATACGCTCGAAGGCCTCGACCAGTTTCGCGACGTAACGTGGTGAATCGATGAGCACGTTTCCTTCTTTCCTCTGGATGAAATATGAGTGGGCGCCGAAGGAGGAGCGCGCGTTGTAACCGCAGCGGTATATGCCCCGCTCAATCTCTTGAGGAAACAAGTCGGGCGGCTGCTCGCGCCGGCCTTCCTGTCCAACAGATGCCGTTGGACAGAGAAGTACCGCACGCCAAGCCGCTCGCGTTTCATCTTCTGTTACCGGCTGCCGCGCAAATACTGACTTGCCGCCGCGCTCCACAATCAGCCCCGGCGCGACCTCTCTTGATGCTGCGCAACCGATGCAGCGGTCATCTATGAACCAGTCGCCCTTCGCTGAGGCGGGGTTCCGAGCCTCACGTTTCGGCATATGACCTCCGAGATTCCAGTCCATCGACGCTCAAACTCGCGTTATCCAGAAATACAAGAAGGGGCTGACAGTCGCCAGCATCTGCCGCCTGGAGTGCAGCGATGTAGCGCGCGCGCAGCTCGTTTGCAGCTACCAGCGAGCCGCGGCCCCATTCGAACCGCTGTCCTGCGAGTTCAGTGAGGAGCATATCCGCCATAAGGCGGGCGTGTCGACCGTTGCCGTTCGGGAACACATGAATGGCGACGAGGCGATGATGATAGCGGGCAGCAATCTCTACAGGCGAGTAGGCTTGATGCTCAATCTGAGCGCGAACGTCGCCGAGCATTTGGCGTAGCCGCACCGGAATTTCGAACCAGGACACGCCTATATTCTTATCCGTGCGGCGCGACTTTCCCGCCCATTTCCAAGTCTGATTGAACATGCGGCCGTGCACGACATGAATGAAGCGCTCATCCAGTGGGTCGCCGCGGCGTCGCGCGAACAACCATGCGGTCGCCTCGAGAATGTTTGATTCCTCGTACTCGTTGAGCTCACGCTGCAATGTGAGATGAGCGGGGATAAGCCCTTTGGCCTCTTCCAGGTCAATGGGCGTGGCCCCAGGCGCATACTCAAATCTCATTGCCACAGCCGTGAGCGTTTGCCTTCCATGAGCTTCCTTCGCAGCTCCGCAATCTCGCGGTCCAAGTGCTCCCGACCCGTTGACTGGTCTTCCAGTGCCATGGAATGTTTCACGCGCGAGACCTCGTCGCGCGCGATTCGCTCAGCCCGCTCCTCCACTACTTCCTGAAGCGGACGTTTGGGTACCAGCGCATAGGTCAATTCGCAACCGAGCGCCGCGGCGTATCGTTGCAATGTCGTGAGGGTGATATCGCCTTTGGCTTCGGTCCGCTCGGCGTCCATGACCGCGGCTTGGGTGACCCCCACGGCTTTGGCCAGCTGGCGTGTGGTCATGCCCAATGCCTGTCGTACCGCGCGAAGCCAGCCGCCGCTCGGCCGGGAGCGTGGCAGAGAGCGCCAAGGGCTGAGCGTCTTATCGAGCTGCTGTAAGGGCAAGGAACGTAGCATGGCGTTTCCGAGTAGCTATGACAATTCAATAACACCATAAATGAATAGTTATAGCTTGTCAATAAACTAAAAGATTAAAGGCTATAGCCTGTCACCCGGGACCTAGGCGAAAATCAACTACCCGTACAGGGTCGTGTATATCCGGTTTATCGGCACACACAAGCAGTACGACGGCCTTGATGCGCAAACGATTTGAGAGGTTGTCATGAATATCAAGCCGATCAGAACCAAGGCGAACTATCGGGCGGCGCTCAAGGATATTGAGTCCCTGATGACCGCAAAGACCAATACGCCGGAGGGCGATCGATTGGACGTGTTGACCACGTTGATCGAGGCCTACGAACGCACCCACTTTCCGATGGATCTGCCGGACGCCGTGGAGGCTATCAAATTCCGGATGGAGCAATCGGGTCTAACGGTCAAAGATCTCGAACCAGTGATCGGCCGCAAGAACCGCGTGTATGAGGTCCTCAGCCGCACACGCCCGTTAACTCTGCGGATGATCGAAGGGTTGCATACGAAGTTGGAATTCCGGCGGAAAGTTTGCTTAAACAACGAGCGCAGAGAAGCTCCGCTTTGCTTGATGGTCCCTTGAAACGCTGAACGGTTGCTTCCGTTTCGGAACCGGAACACTAAAGTTAAATTCTGTGATGAGGGCACGAGCCGGCAGCGCTGGGTGGACCGATCGCAATGGCCACTTCTGGCTCTTCGGCGGCAGCCGCGCCACCACTGCCACCGCTGCGTCGGGTTCTTTCAACGACTTGTGGGAATATTTTCCTTGAGGTGAATGCTACGCCGTGTCCTAAACAGCGAGGCTGAGGCGCTGATCTCGCTGCCATTGTTCGCCGAGTGCTAGGCGGTGCTCTCTCGCCCCGAAACACAGCGGCCATCAACTGCAACGCGCGCCATCCAATTTGCGTGTCGGCAAGATATACCGGTCGATGTCGAATATTGCTGTTCTCGCTCGTCGTTACAATTAGCTGGAACAGTTCGATGGGAAAGATGGGCAGCACAAGATGAGCAGCACAAGAATGAGCAGATCTTATTATCGCTGGGTGATCGTTGCAGCCGGCGGCCTCTTGGGCTGCGTCGCAATAGGCGCCATGTTTTCGCTGCCCGTTTTTCTTCGGCCCATCTCGCGGGATACCGGATGGTCCATCACCGGCGTATCCAGCGCCATGACCTTCGGTTTTCTCGCGATGGCATTGGGTAGCATCATCTGGGGAAACCTGTCAGACCGCTTCGGTCCGCGCCTGATAGTGCTGATAGGATCCAGTGTCTTGGCCGCCGCTCTGGCGCTGGCGAGCCGGGCGACATCGCTTGTTGAGTTTCAGCTGATCTTCGGCTTGGTGGTCGGCGGTGCGACAGCGGCCATCTTTGCGCCCATGATGGCTTGCGTGACAGGCTGGTTCGACACACATCGCAGCCTAGCTGTGTCTCTCGTTTCCGCCGGCATGGGAATGGCGCCAATGACCATGTCTCCATTGGCGGCGCGGCTCATTTCCAACCACGATTGGAGAACGTCCCTCCAAATTCTCGCCGCACTCGCCGCAGTCGTTATGATCCCAGTAGCGTTGCTGGTGCGTCGCCCGCCCGCATTGAAGTCCGAAAGTGTCGTCCTTACCTCACACGAAGAGCCGCAATCAGGAATCACTATAGGGCAGGCAATTAGATCGCCGCAATTCATCACGCTGCTGCTAACGAATTTTTTTTGTTGTGCCACGCATTCCGGTCCAATTTTCCATACGGTGAGCTACGCCATAAGTTGCGGGATCCCGCTAGTTGCTGCTGTTTCGATCTACAGCGTGGAAGGGCTGGCAGGCCTGGGTGGTCGTGTCGCGTTCGGCTTTCTCGGCGACCGGTTTGGAGCAAAACGCGTTCTGGTCTCAGGCCTGCTGCTGCAGGCGTTCGGCGCATTGGCCTATTTCTTCGTGCGTCACTTAAGCGAGTTTTACGCCGTGGCGGCCCTGTTTGGTTTTATATACGCCGGTGTAATGCCTCTTTATGCAGTACTCGCGCGCGAAAATTTCCCTCTGCGGATGATGGGGACGATCATCGGCGGAACAGCAATGGCTGGCAGTCTTGGCATGGCGACTGGTCCGCTGACTGGAGGTTTGATCTACGACACGTTCGCCAGTTACGGATGGCTCTACGTCGGTGCGGGGGCCATAGGTATTGGCGCCTTCTTGATCGCCTTAACCTTCAGACCCTACACAGCCAAGCCAACGCCAGAACCGGTCCGACGTTCGGAATGTCGGGGAGGTCTTTGATGCGTCCCTGCCCCGGGTCACTGAGTCAGGCCTGCGCCCCTCGCCCGCGAGGCTATCGCGCGTTCGACACAGCGTGATAAGGCGGATCGCTCTACATGAGCTACGCGGAAATCATGAAGACGATCTTCGCGCGGGAATTCTCTCGTGATAAATGAGATGACCAAATAGTTCGATGGAGGACGACGGGCGTGAGCCCGCCGCCTACCCGATAAGTCAGCGTCGCCGCCGGCAAGCTGAGGGTCACTCGGCGCCGAGGTATATGAAGTCCTTGCTGACGAAGACGTGGTGGGGCCAGTTGATGCTGATGTTGTGCACCTCGTAGCTGCCGTCGCTCAAAGAGACGACGCGGTCGACGATGCCGCCGGGGAACAAGGCCTGCGCGACCCAGACCGCGACGTACGCCTGGGTGCCGCTGACGAGCGTGCCCACGCCTTCGGTGTAGGAGGCCGGGATGGTACCGACCGACTGCGCGGGCGACGGCACCCCGGACTGGAAGGGGATCACCCCCTGCGCCTTGGCGGCGGCGGCGCCGCCGTCGCCGTGGGGCTGGATGACGACCCAGTCGGCGGTGATGGTGGCGCCGCTGTGGTCCAGTCCGACCACCAGGACGCTGGTGCCCTTGCGCACGTCGCGGCCGCCGTCGCCGTCTTCCCCGGGGGCGGCGTCGACCGTCTTGGTGAAGGGGGTCTCGTTGACGGTGACCGTGATGCCGGTGGCCGTGGTCATCGTGAAGCCCGACGCGAAGGTGGTGGCGACGATGCCGGTCGAGCCGCCGTCGGCCGCTCCGCTGACCGCTTGCGCGGTGGCCGTGCTGGCGGTGGCGAGCACCACCATGAAGCTGAGCACGGCGGCCGTGAGCCCAGGCGAATCTTTGGATGCGGGTTCTTTGCGAGAAGGTTCATTCCACAGCGCCATAATAGTCTCCCTTAGTGTGTAGTGAATCGGAGAGCTTAGAGCGTAGAATGGACTCGCTGATCGCGTCCAGGTTTTAAGACCATCTTTACCTTTCCTTACCTGTTGTTGCTCACCGCGGGTTGTGCATCGATTCTTTCGTACTCTGATTCTTGAGTTGGTGGCCACAGTCTGAAATCCAGGACTGGCGAACATTCCGGCAAAGCGATCCAGTTGCTTGCGCAGTCTCGAGAGCGGATCGCCCTGGCCGCCGCTCTCGTAGCGCGCACCGCGCGGGGCAGAGGGATGGCGCGCCGGTTTAGGCCGGTGCGCCATTCGCCTTTTTGAAAGGGCCGTTGACCGGGCGAGTCACTAGGCACGAACTGAAGACCGAGGCCACCGGCTCAAACCCAACCGCTGACCGGCAAACACGTCGTCTGGCGGCATGGATTACCTCGGCTCTCTGCGGGCTCTGAATCGATACGACGACCCCGGTCCGATTATCCGCGCGTTCGAGACAGTATTCCTGCTCCGCTGACTATTGGGCACTCGTCGAGGCGGGTGGTGGTTCCACTTTCGCTAACATCGCGCAGAGGAATTGATGGGAGATAGGGTGGCCGCTACCAAGATTTGCGGGGATCAATTCGTTTTGCTCGCCTCGCGGAAGCGCTCCCAGCGATCAACTGGCCCCAGGCGGTCGGCTCCCTGGAACGGCAGCACCCACCCTGGATACTCAGGGGGAAGAGCGCTGACCTCATCCAACCGCCTAAGCTCGTCTTGGGTGAGTGTGAGTTCGATCGCCGCGAGATTGTCCTGAAGCTGGTCGAGTCGTTTCGCGCCAATGATGACCGCGGTCACCACCGGCTTCGCCAAGAGCCATGCGAGCGAGACACGTGCAGGACTGCATTCGTGTGCTTTCGCGATCGGAGCCATCACGTCGAGGATATTCCAGGTCCGCTCTTTGTCCACGATGGGAAAGTCGTATTCGCTGCGGCGCGAATCCGCCACTTTCTGGTTCGTCCGGCTGAACTTGCCGGAAAGCAGGCCGCCGGCAAGCGGACTCCACACCAGCAGGCCGACCTTTTCGGCTTCCAGCAAGGGAACGATTTCCCGTTCTAGATCGCGGCCGGCGATGGAGTAATAGGCTTGAAGCGTGTCGAATCGGGCCAGGCTCCTGAACTCGGAGATGCCGAGGGCTCTGGCGATCTTCCATGCCTGCCAGTTGGAGCAGCCGATGTAGCGGACCTTTCCCTGCTGCACCAGGATGTCGAGAGCGCGAATCGTCTCCTCGACAGGGGTCACGGAATCGTTGCCATGAATCTGGTACAGGTCGATATGGTCGGTCTGCAAACGGCGGAGACTCGCCTCCACACCGTCCATAATGTGGCCGCGAGAGGCCCCGATGTCATTCCGCCCCGGGCCGACGCGGCTATAAACCTTCGTTGCGATCACGACATCTTGCCGCGCGATGTTTAGGTTTCTCAGTGATTGACCGAGAATCCTTTCGCTCTCACCCTCTGTGTAATTGTCCGCGGTATCAAAGAAATTGATGCCGCCGGCAATAGCCATCTTGACCAGTTCATCGGCCTCGGCCTGGCCAACCGTGCTGATGGCCTTGAAGAGACCTCTGCCGTCCCCGAATGTCATGGTGCCGAAGCAGAGTTTCGATACCAGGAGACCTGTATTGCCGAGCGTTGCGTATTCCACGATGTTGTCCTCTCTTGAGACCGACGTTTTCCATGCCGTTCCGTGTTGCAGTCGCCATTGCCTTCCCTTTTAATTGTGATGCATAGTTGTAACTGTGGACCACACTCCACAGTCAAGGGGCGCCTATGCAGATCTCGGATTTTGCACGTTTAACAGGACTCACCCGTGATACGGTGCGCTTCTATTCGCGTCTTGGCCTTCTACGGCCCCGGACGAACGGCAAGGGCGGCCGCCATCCTTATAGTGTTTTCACGGATAAGGACGTTCGAGCGGTGGATATAATCCGGATCTCGCAATCTCTCGGTATGTCGCTCAAGGAAATCGCGACTCTCAACGAGGAGCGCCGCGAGGGCCACCTCACATGCGAACGCGGCATCGAGGTCTTGAGCGCGCAACTTGTCCGGCTAGAGGCGAAAGCGACGGAGCTGGAAATGATGAAAAGCTATGTGCGCGCCAAAATCGATTGGCTGACACGTGGTAAGCAAGGGCAGCAGCCGGATTTCGAGAGCTATGCGAGAGGAGGTTCTTGCGGGAGTTCTTGTTTTTGAAGCTCGAATTGCTGCAAGTGCAAGTTGCGACTCAGAAAGCACGCGTATCCCGCGCGCGGGTTGTGGCACTGAGAAATGGATTTGACGCGGTCGCTGCCACAATGCTGTTACTGAGCATGACTTTCGCGCTTGCGCATGCCCACGATCCGGCAACACTCGCTTCCCCACGTGCAAAGGCGGCGCCGGCGCGGGAGCTCTTTGTCGACGCGACCGGGTCGAGCGGGATCCGGTTCAAGCATGTCAATGGAAGGAACGGGGAGTTCTGCTATCCGGAGATCATCGGGTCCGGCGTCGCCGTATTCGATTACAACAACGACGGCAAACTGGACATTCTGGTTCTGCAAGGCACTGCGCTGGGCGCCGGCGGTGCCACGGCATCGAAGGAGGACTGTACCGCGTATCTGTATCGCAACGACCTGGTGATCAATCAGGACGGCACGCGCGATCTCAAATATTTGCAACCCTCGCCTGAGCGGGAAAAACCTCCTTCGACTGCGCAGGCATGACTGTCAGTGACCCCGCTTCTTTCCCTTCGCGAGCGACCGCCGACTCAACGAATTGTAACGTTTGGCTTTCGAAGGTGGCAATGCAACTGCCGTCCCTTTTGACCACGTTGCGTCTTCCCGTTTGAGGAAATCGATGAGCCATCGCCCGGCCGGGCCGGGCGGACTGTCGGTCCGGTAGATGGCCGACATGGATATCACGTAGCCCTCCGCCGGCGAGTCCTCGAGCCTGATCTGAACGAGCGCACCGCTTGCCAGGTCTGCCTCGATCATATGCAGAGGCATACCGGCATACCCGAGCCCCGCGCGTAGGAACGCAAGCTTGGTCTCGAGGTGGGAGAGGCGCCAGAGTCTCGCGGGCTTCGGGATGAATCTCTGAGCTTGTGAGACATCCGCCTGGTCGACGTGCGTGAGGAAAACGTGTTTGGCGGAGATGGCTGCAGGAATCGGCCCTCGGTGCTTTGCGAGCGGGTGCTGCGAGGAGACCACTATGGGAATCCTGACGGTCAAGAGCCGCTCGTAGGTAAGCTGCGACGGCGCGATCGCCCATGACCCCACTACGCCGACACCACAGCGCCCGTCGAGCACGGGCTCGACCACGGCGCTCGATTCGACGTCGAAATTCAACAGGGTCGACGGAAATGTCTGTTGAAAGGCGGCCACAGCGGCCGTAAACGGCGCGGGCGGAAACATCATGTCGACGGCTACACTTAATTCCGGTTCGAGCCCGCCGGCGAAACTCTTTGCGCGAGCCTTGAAGAGGTCTACGTTTCCCGCCACCACGCGTGCATCGGCGAGCAGTGCGCGACCCTGATCGGTCAGGACCGGAAAGCGGGTGCTGCGATCGAACAGCTTCACCCCGAGTTGCCCTTCCAGATTGGCCAGGGTCTGGCTCACCACGGACTGCGCACGCCTCAGGCGACGGCCAGCCGCCGAGAAGCTGCCTTCGTCCACCGCAGCAATGAAGGTGCGGAGTTGATCCAGTGAAACGCCATCCAGCATATATCGGCTCCGTCGATACGCGCTATCGAGAGATATAGGCTACCAAGTAGAGAGCGCAGGGACTAGCCTTTTCCCATGGAACCTGCAGCGGCCGCCAGCTACCTATGATCAGTGTCCGTACAGCGACTCACGCCCGTTGGTGCATTGTGGTGGCAGACGCTGCCGGCCCGGATTGGGCGGTCTCTGAAGACATCAACGCGCCGAGGGCGCCGGTTCAGTTTTGCGGCCTTGGGGAGCCCACTACAATGCTTCAGAAGGCACTGCACCGCGCACGGCGTATATCGGATGCGGCGCGTGTCATGGTCACGGCGGACGAGGTGCATCGAGCGTTTTGGCAGCCCGCATCCTGGTTCATGCGGGCAGAGCACCACTTTGTGAGCGAGTCCCCGGGATGGTCGTTGCTCACAACCGCCGCGGCTGTGCTTTCGATAGCCTCGCGATCGCCATCTGCGTTGATAACGATACTGCCCGCTCGCTGCTACGTGGCGGATGAGTGGACTCTGACGGTCGCGCTGCATAGAGTACTCTCGGAGCGCTCATTCCTCGCTGACGGCATCGTGACCCTCGGGATGGTCGGCGCGCAGTCCAGCGTCGACGAGGATTATCTGCTGTTGAGCACGCCAGATGGGCGGCCTACCACCGCAGTCGCAGTAACCGCGCAAAAACCCGCGGAATGGGTCGCCCGAGACCTTGCGCGACGGGGAGCGGTCGTTGCTTCGGGCATTTATGTTGCTTACGCGAGAGCCCTGGCCGCACTGCTCTACCGATACTGGCCTGCGTTGACTCACAAGATTTTGCGACATTTGAAGCATTCATCCTCGCCCGGTGTTGAAAACCACATTTCGTCGACCCTCGCACAGGAGGAGTTGCGCGCGGCGTCGCGCCCCTTCTGGGATCGGCCGCCATGGATACCTTTGCGTGCCCTGCGGGTGGCGTCTTGTGGGTGGAGCAGCCTTTCCTCAGCCTACGCGATCGAACGAGTCGTGACCTTGGAGTAATTCTCTTGACCAACTCAATTCTTCATGGCGCGCGCTCGGGCACTAGCATCGATCACCGGAGAAGATAAGTGCTGGATGGTGTTTCACTGGATCAGTTGCGCACGTTCATCGCGGCCGCGGACGAAGGCAGCTTCTCGGCGGCTGGCCGTCGCCTAAAGCGCGCCCAGTCTGTGGTTAGCCAGACCCTTGGCAATCTGGAAGGGCAACTCGGTGTGAAGCTCTTCGATCGCAGGGGTCGCTGTCCCGTGCTGACCGATCAGGGTCGTGCGCTTCTCGCCGATGCACGCGCGGTGGCCGGCGGCGTAGACCTCATCAAGGTCCGGGCAAAGACCTTGGCGGGTGGACTTGAACCGGAACTGAGCGTGACGGTCGACTTCATGTTTCCGGGCCGGCGGTTCATGGCTGCCGTGACCAGCTTCCAAGATACATTTCCCTCAACTCCGCTGAACCTTCACGTAGAGACGTCGCGCGGCGTGGCCGCCCCGGTTCTCGACGGGCACTGCGCTGTCGGCGTCATGGCCGTCTGGCCGCTGCCCCCGCCGCAGCTCACCCGCGAACCGCTGCTGACGGTCAGGATGGTCTGGGTCGTTTCGCCGCAGCACCCATTAGCAACCTACGGCGCCCCGATTCCAATCGCCGTCCTCTCAGAACACATCCAGCTAGTTCACACTGATAGTGTGGATCTCCAGCGGGCCGGCCGTTCCGGCGTGATGTCCCCGAGGGTGTGGCGCCTTTGCAATCTCCAAGCCAAGCATGGGTTCCTGCGCGCGGGGTTCGGGTTTGGCATCATGCCGCTGCATGTCGTCGAGGCGGACCTGTCAAGGGGCGAGCTCGTGCAGATCAAGGTGGGGGACGCACTCTTCGACATCTACGCCATAGGAATGTCGGCCGTCTACCGATCGGAAAACCCGCCGGGGCCGGCCGCGCGTTGGCTCATTGACCGCCTCAAACAAGAAGACGCGACGCACAGTCGTTGACGGCGCGAACCTGTTGCCACAAGTCGTCGGTCAAACGTGGAGAGTCTCTCGAGAACATATCGGCACCGACGATGGATACCATCGAAAGACATGTGCTACCCAGCTAGACGCCTCCGTATTAGTCTCTCGCGATGCAACTGCTCGCGTTTTGTGCATCGGCGGTGGGCGTCGGAATTCTATTGCTCATTGGATTCTTGTTTACGGCGCAAGAATTATTTTCCGAAAGTGTCTTTGATGTGCCTCAGGAACCGGAAGAGGAAGCGGGACGCGTCTACATGAACGAGGATCACGATGGAATCCACAGCGGGCCCGCCAACACCGGCGCGGCGCGGAGTCGGCATGAGCGGACGACCTTGCGGCCATGAGCGCAGACGGTTCCGGGGAATCCGATCAGAACGCAACCGTGACAGCGGCGCTGCCGGTCCGCAAGACGCGCCTGCAGCGGCTGCGCTGGCCACTCATGTCACTCGCGGCCATCGCCGTCATCGGCGGGGGCGCCTATTTTTATATCAAGGGCGGCCGCTATCAGAGCACGGACGACGCGTACGCCCAGGCAGCCACCGTGTCGATCAGCGCCAACGTGGCGGGGCGCGTGAGCGAGATCGAAGTGCGCGACAATGAGCTCGTGCACCGTGGCGCGACGCTATTTAAATTGGATGACGCGCCGTTCCGCATCGCCGTCAGCGACGCCGCGGCGCACTTGGCTGACACCCGGCTGCAGATCGAGTCGCTCAAATCGACCTATAGGCAGCGACAGGTCGAGCTGCGCGCCGCACGGGATACCCAGAGCTACGCGCAGCAGCAATACGATCGGCAGACCCGGCTTCTCGCGTCAGGCATTGCATCGCAGGCGCAGTTCGATCAGGCGGCTCACGCGCTCGACGCGGCGCGCCAACAGGTCGCCAACGTTCAGCAGCAGATCGGCGTGGCACTCGCGAACCTCGGAGGTGACCCCAACATTGCACCCGAACGGCATCCTCTGGTCGCGCAGGCGCAGGCCGCGCTTGATCGTGCGCAGCTGAACTTATCCTATACCCTGATCAGCGCCCCGACGGATGGCGTTGTGGCCAAAGTGGAGCAGCTGCAAGTCGGCGACACCATTGCGGCGTCCACACCGGTGTTCGCCTTGGTGTCGACTCGCGATGTCTGGATCGAGGCAAACTTCAAGGAGGTTCAGCTCGCCCGCATGCGCCCAGGCCAGGCAGCGACCATCGAGATCGATCGCTACCCCGGCAGAAGATTCTCGGCGGAAGTCACGAGCGTGAGCCCGAGCACAGGCTCGCAGTTTTCACTGCTGCCGCCGGAGAACGCGACCGGCAATTGGGTGAAGGTCGTCCAGCGGGTGCCCGTTCGTCTTCAACTGACCCAAATCGATGCCGGATTTCTATTGCAGGCGGGATTGAGTGCCAATGTGACTGTCGACACGCATTCGCGTGACCGCAAGTTTGCCGCTGCGGCCGGACCTACCTCCGCCGGGGGGGTGTCACGTTGAGCAGCGCTGAGTCGCAGACGGCCGAGATCGATGGACCGCGCCGGGCACTCATCACGGTCTCGGTCATGTTGGCATCGATCATGTCGTCGCTCGACACGACCATCGCGAACGTCGCGCTACCGCGCATTCAAGGCTCGGTTTCCGCAACCCAGGATCAGATGGCGTGGGTCCTGACCTCGTACATCGTGGCAGCGGCGATCATGACGCCGTTGGGCGGATGGCTTGCCGGCCAGATCGGCCGCAAACGGGTGTTCCTGTATTCGGTCGCCGGCTTCACCGTGGCGTCCATGCTCTGCGGCGTCGCGCAATCCCTGCCGCAGATCGTCTTGGCGCGGCTGGCGCAAGGACTGTGCGGAGCCGCGTTGGTCCCGTTGTCGCAGGCGGTGCTGCTCGACATCAACCCGCCAGCGCGGCATGCGCGCGCGATGGCCGTGTGGGTGATGGGCGTGACCTTGGGTCCCATCATCGGTCCCGCCCTCGGCGGCTGGTTGACCGAGAACTACAATTGGCGCTGGGTGTTCTATATCAACGTCCCCTTCGGGATCCTCGCATTCCTCGGCATCTTAAGTTTTCTTCCGGAGGCGGCGGCGATTCGCAAGTCGCGCTTCGATTTCTTCGGCTTTACGGCGTTGAGTTTAGGCATAGCCGCCTTTCAGATCATGCTGGATCGCGGCCAATTGAAGGACTGGTTCAGCTCGACCGAGATCTGGATCGAAGCCACCGTCGCGGCGGTGGCATTCTATTTGTTCGTCATTCACATGCTGACGACGACCCAGCAGCGCTTCGTGAGTCCCGCGCTCTTCAAGGACCGGAACTTCCTCACCGGCAATGTGTTCATTTTCGTTGTCGGTGCCGTCCTGTACGCGACGCTGGCGCTACTTCCCCCGTTATTGCAGGATCTGCTCAATTACCCCGTCGTGACCACGGGTCTCGTGACGGCGCCGCGAGGGGTCGGTACCCTGGTGGCGATGTTCGTCGTCGGACGCATGATAGGCAAGGTCGACATCCGCTTGATCATCGGCACCGGCTTTGCGTTGAGCGCCTTTGCCTCGTGGCAAATGACCGGGTTCGATCTGCAAATGGACTCAGCCATAGTCGTGTGGTCCGGTTTCTCGCAGGGACTGGGCACCGGATTCGTCTACGTGCCGCTCGCGGCCGCCACTTTTGCGACGCTGACGCCGGCGCTGCGCGACGAAGGCACGGCGATCTTCAGCCTCACGCGTAACTTGGGCAGCAGCATCGGCATTTCGGTGGTGAACGTCCTGTTGACGCGCAACACGCAGATCATGCATGCGACGCTCGGCGAGCACGTGACCCGCTACAGTCCGGTTCTGCGCGCGCAACTGCCGGGCGGACCGCCGAGCCTGCGCACTTTGGCGGGATTGAACGCGACCGTGACGGATCAGGCGGCAATGATCGCCTACAACAACGATTTCAAATTGATGATGGTGTTGAGTCTGGCGGCGATCCCGCTGGTCTTCCTGCTGCGCAAGGGCGGGGGCAGTGCTGAGCCAGTCCACATCGAGTGATGGTGATGCAAGTCATTGCCGTGGATTTACGTTGTCTCCATAAGCTTTGCGTATCGATGGCGCGGGCGATCGTGCTGGCGCCTGTCCTAGGGTTCGCCGGCTGCTCCGTGGGTCCCAATTTCGCGCGACCTACGGCTCCGTCGGCGGCGCGATATACGGCCGACACCCTGCGCGCCGAAGAGGCCTCCGCGAGCGACACGGTACAGCACATCGCTCTCGGCCGAGAGATCGAGGGCAATTGGTGGACTCTGTTCCGTTCCGATGCCATCGATCAACTGATCAAACAGGCGCTGGAACACAACCCGAGCCTGGTGGCATCAAAGGCGACGCTCGCACAGGCCCAGGAACTCGCGTTGGCGCAGGCGGGCTCACGGTACCCGCAGGTGGACCTGACCGCCGGTGTCGGTCGACAGCAGTACGGGCAGGAGTTCCTGGGTGGATTTGGAAAAATACCCCCCTTTACGTACTTCGCCGTCGGACCCGCCGTGAGCTATACGCTGGACTATACCGGGGGTGTCGCGCGCGGCGTGGAGCAGCAGTACGCGCTGGCGGAGGTGGAGCGGCGCAAGCTCGATGCGGCGTATCTGACGGTCACCGGCCAGGCAGTCATGCAAACGCTGGCGATCGCATCCGCCCGCGCACAAATTGCGACCGTGGAAACCATCCTCGCGCAGGACCGGGATAACCTTCGGCTCGTGCAGACCGCATTCGACAACGGCTCGGTGGCGCGCGAAGATATCGTGAGCGCGCAGAGCCAGATTGCCAACGACATGACCTTGCTGCCGTCATTGCGCCAGGACCTGGCGAAAGCGCACCACGCGCTGTCGGTGGTGCTCGGCCGAGTACCGGCGAGTGAACTCCCGCCCGATGTCGATTTAGCGCAAATCACGTTGCCGCTCGATTTGCCGGTGAGTTTGCCCTCAGAGCTTGCCCATCGCCGGCCCGATATCCTTGCCGCGGAAGCCCGACTGCATGCGGCGACCAGCGCTGTGGGCGTCGCGCAATCCAACCTGTACCCGAAGATACAGCTGAGCGCGTCGGTGGGACAGCAATCACTCAAAGCGGACCAGTTGTTCGACCGGGCGAGTAATGCCTGGAGCATTATCTCGGGTTTGACCGCGCCGATTTTCGACGGGGGCACGTTGCGGGCCGAGAAACGCGCGGCGGTCGATGCCTTGCGCGCGAGCGCCGCCGACTATGAGCAGACCGTGCTCGAAGCGTTTGCGCAAGTGGCCGACCTGCTCGAGGCCGTGGATCACGACGCCGAGCAACTCGATGCCCAGGCTCAGGCACAGCAAGCCGCGCAAAGCAGTCTCGACCTGGCGCGAGCGAGCTACAGGGAAGGCAACGCGGGCGTCTTACTGGTCTTGGACGCTGAGCGCTCGTACCAGCAGGCTCGCCTCGGATTTGTCCGGGCGGTGGTGCAGCGCTATCTCGATACCGTGCAACTCTTCCTGGCACTCGGCGGGACGAGTCCGAGCGCGCCGGTGGCGGCCGCGTCGGGTCAATCGGGCGACTTATCGCCACGACCTCGCGCGTCATTGATCGTATCGCACAAATCACCTGGGATCGTTTCGCGGACAGCCGCATCGAATGATTGGCCGTCCGCCTCCGTGACATCCGTAATTTTGGGCAGCGGCCGGGAAACCGGTCGGTAACCGGGCGCGCCTATTGTGGCTTACGACCGAATAGGCTAAACCAACGTCGAGGAGAAAGCCGATGGCACGCAGACCCTACCGAGATGCCCTCAATGATCAACTGCTTGAGTGCCGACTCATTCCGTTTACTGGCGACGAGATCCGTGACCGCCCCGAGGGAGTCTCGGCAACACGGCCCTGGCTGTATGTTCCCTTCCGCTACCAGGAAGAGGACCTCCAAGAGGACTCCATCGACTTCTACCAGTAACTTGCAGGTGGTGAGGCCGGCGTCGCTGACCGGCCTCACCGGGACGAGGCACAATGTTAGTGGCGAAACTGATGGTGTTTTTGGGGATCCAGCGGGTCTTGAGTGCTCTCCTTCCATTTCCGCGCGGCCGAAGGCCTTTCTCCGAAAGCCGCCGAGAAATCCCGGCTAAAGTGGCTCAAGTCGGTAAAACCACACATGTACGCAACCTCGGTGACCGAGCGGAAATGCGGATTGCGCAGCACTTCCCGCGCTTTCGATAAGCGTCTCTGCTTGGAAAAATAGAACGGCGAATAGCCGCGACATTGGCGGAAAGCGCGATAGATTGTCCGGGCGCTGCATCTCGTGAGCGACACCGCTTCTTTCATGTCGAAAGGCCTGTCGAGATTCGCATCGATATGTTCCTCGACCCTACGTACATGCCACGGCGCCGCAGCGCCCGCCTTCGACTTCAGCAGGTGAGCGCCATTGTGCTTGGCGTGGATGAGCAGCGAGACCATGAGCGCTTGCTCGAGGTCGATCAACAAGAAGCGATTGGACTCGCTGGGTGAGTCGGGAATGCTATGCACGGTGACATGCAGAACGCCGAGCAATGCGCGCGCCCGCGGCAGGCCCAAGTCCAGCGCAGGTTCAAATTCCAACGCGCGATTGAGTGGCGTTCCCGTAATGGCCGCCAGCTTTCTGGCGAGAGCCGCTCGATTGATTCGCCACTCGAACTGTTGAAAGCCGGGACCGAAGGACAATATAACTGCGCTCGACGAAACGCATCCCGAATTTGGCGCGACCGGTATTATCCGATTGCCGATTTGCGTCGTTCCGGCACCAGCGTGTTGAAATTGAACACGGAAATAGTCTGTTTCTCCAAACCGGATTTTGACGGGCGCGCCGAATGAGCAAAACCACAACTCGCTCGAAGGCAACTTGTAGTAATTCCCCAGCGCAGCAACGCGTCTATCCTTCGGCGCCGTCACACAAGCCGCCCCTAATCGGGACTTGACGGTCGTGTGCAGCCCTTCGACGGTTGATACGGAAAACGCGCAATGTGCAGCGAGCGGGATTTGAGGCAGCGGCATCATCGCGAGGGCTCTCCGGCATCGACACCCAGACCTTATTCAATCGCCGCATAAGGATTGCCATCCAAATGCGTGCATTGGTCTCAGAATTACAACGAACCTCTCTTCCGCCACAAGGTGGCGCAATTCATCAATTGCGACTTCAGACTCTTGACTTTACTCCAAGAGTTAAGGTCAATCATTCAGTGCTAAGCACAATACCGACCTGCGGACGATCAGCAGCCGATATGTGGACGGGACGCTCGGTCCTGTAAGACCGACCTGCGGTCGCCAAACTTGTCGCCAAAAATCGACATTTGAACGCAACAGCTGTAGCCGAAAACCGACATGCGGACAGCGCTATTTCGTTGGCAGGATCCGCCGTGAGTTGACTGAAACGGCGGCGACGCCCGTCAGGGAAATGCGGAGTATCGCCGCGAGGCAACTCCCAACAAACCAAGAGGAAACTTCCCAACCAACCATGAGGCGACTGCCTACTTAACCCAGTTCCGGAAGCGCACTTAAACACTTGGGGTCCGACATGGATGACATCGAATCGAAACGAAGGCGCGAACTTCTTGTCGGCGCAGGAGCCATTCTCGCGAATGCCTCCGTACTCGGGCGTGCTGCATTCGCACAATCAAACCCTGTAACGCATGGCACAAGGGGCAGAGCGAAAAGTCGCCACTCGTCCATCGCTCCAGATCTCAAGAACCCGTATTTCAAGGCACAAGGCGGCCCCTCATCTTCTTCCACAACGTCTGCCTGGTTGTCGGCGAGGAACCAATCACCGGCGCAGAGTGCGGCAGTCCTTGGCGCCGCGGCGGCATCCGCTCCAGGCACCTCCACGTTGGTGCTCTACGATACGACGGGCCCCTATGGCTGGCTGGGTGAACTCTACGCGATCATGACCCTGAACTTGGCCAGCCACTTCGGAAGTTGGACTGCGATGCCGGTCGTCTCCTACACGACAGGCTTGTTGAGCCGATACACGGCGTGCGTTTACATCGGCTCAACCTACGATGAACCGCTGCCGGCGGCCTTTCTCAACGACGTTTATACATCGACCAGGAATGTCATCTGGATTTTCGACAACATCTGGCAGCTGACTGCGGCAAATCCGGGATTCGCCGCTAAGTACGGATTCGCGCCATGGGTATTCGATTACTCTACGGTGGCGACCGTTACCTACAAGTCGCAAAGCCTGAAGCGCTATAGCGCGAATGCGGCAGGCATCATGAGTTACTCGAGCGTCGGCGCGAACGTGACGATCTTGGGACAGTGCGTTCGTTCGAGCAACACGACTTTTCCGTGGGCTGTACGCTCTGGAAACCTGACCTACATCGGTGAGAACCCATTTGCCTACATCTCGGAGGGCGATCGGTATCTCATCTTTTGCGACATTTTATTCGATGCTCTCGCTCCGGCGACTGCGGCCCGGCATCGTGCGCTTGTACGGCTTGAGGACATCGCTCCGACGAATGATGCAGCCGCTCTTCAGTCCACCGCCGATTGGCTCTACAGAAATAACATTCCTTTCGCCTTTCAGATCTGTGCTCGCTACCTGGATCCAAACGGTGTCTACAACGGCGGGGTTCCGGTGGATATCCCCCTGCACGCGGAAACTGCCATGGTCAGCGCAATCAAATACATGCTGGAGAAGGGCGGTACCATGATCTGCCATGGCTACACCCACCAATACTCGAACGTCGATAATCCCTATACCGGTGTCACCAACGACGACTGCGAGTTCTACCGGATCACGGCCAATAACGGTACCCTCACCTACGTCGGTCCGTTGCCGCCCGACACAAGTTCAGCCTGGGCACTCGACCGATTTGCCTCTTTTGCCTCAGAAATAGCCGCCTGCGGGCTGGCAATGCCAACCTTCGTGACGTTTCCGTCGTACGCGGCTTCGGTGCCCGACTATCGAGCGGCAGTGGCGACATTTGCGACCCGCTGCGAACGGTCTCTTTATTTCACGGGGTTACTCTCCAACCAAGGCATTAACTACCAACGCGTAGCGGGGCAGTACTTTCCCTATACGGTGCACGATTTGTACGGCTCCAAGGTGTTGGCAGACACGCTGGGCGGCATCGATACAACCACATATTTCAGCATCCCTCCCCGCCTGCCGGCCGACATCATCGCGGATGCAAAACGAACGTTGGTGGTTCGTGATGGCTACGCCAGCTTTTTCTACAATCCGCTGGACAGCATCAGCTATCTCAAGCAGACCGTCGCCGGCATAAAGGCGCTCGGGTACACCTTCGTCAGTCCGACATCGGCTTAATAGAACGCGCCGCTCCCCAGCAAGGATGCGAGCCGATGATGTACGC
>JAXDQI010000118.1:0-7415 GCA_034667965.1 Gammaproteobacteria bacterium | reverse complement strand
GAGATGACCTTGGCGACGCGGGTGCGGGTGCAGCCGTTCCGCCGCGCCCAGTTCCGCAATCTCGGCCGGCTGGCGAAATCGCATCTCGAGCACGACCGCGTGGTGGTCGCGATCATGCGCGGCGATCGCGTCGGCGCAGCAGCGGCGATGCGCGCCCATATCGAACTGGTGCGCGGCGAATACGAGTTGTACGCAGTATCGGTGTAATTTATTTAGCAGGCGCCGTGGCTTCCGCCATGAAGGCGCGCCAGCCGCCGAATGCCGAAATATCGCGTGCGCCGTCGATTGCCGCGGGCTCGACGAGAAAACCCTTCACGCCGGAACCGTCGGCGAGCCGAATCGTGCCGATCGACAGCGGCGGCGGTATCGAAGCGACGAATTTTCCGAATGCCGCCGCAGACAGCGCCCAGACCTCAAGCTGGATCGGCGATCCCGCCCCCGCCTTCACGCGCAGCATGCCCGGTTTCGGCGGCGTCGTGCCCTTCAGCGCATAGAGCTTGTAATCCGGTGCGGTAGCGGCGGCTTGCAGCAGGCGTCCGCCCAGTGCCTTCAATTCGCCATTGAGCGCCATGCCGGAGAGGTGCGCGCCGACCACGGCGATGGCGATTTCGTCTCCGCTTATAGCCGTGGGCAAGGCGGCAAGCGGCGTTTGCCGCAAATTTCGGCTGCCCATCGCCAGTTTGGTATCGGCATGGAACACACGGCCGATGCTCGCGAGTTGCGCATCATGTCCCGCCGGCGCCAGCAACGTGATGCCGAACGGGATGTCGTCTGATCGAATCGATGCCGGCAAAGCGAGGCCGCAGAGGTCGAGCAAATTGACGAAATTGGTGTAGGTGCCGAGCCGGCTGTTGAGTTCGATCGGGTTTGCCAGCACTTGCGCGGTCGAGTAAGCGGTCGGCGCGGTCGGCAGCACCAGCGCGTCGATATTGGCAAAGGCGCGCCCGGCGATGCGGCGCAGCGCCTGCAGCCGGTACAACGCGGCAAACGTGTCCGCTGCCGTCAGGCGCGAACCGGCGGCCGTGATCTCGCGCGTCACCGGGTGAATCGCGTCCGGCGAGGAGGCCAGCAGTTTACGGATGACGAGATAGCGCTCGGCAACCCACGGGCCTTCATAGAGCAGCCGCGCCGTCTCGTAGAACGGTTCGAGATCACATTCGACCAGCGTTGCGCCGAGCGCCGTCCATCGCGCCACGGCGTCGCCATAAGCCTTCTCCGCGGCCTTGTCGCCGAAGAAAATCAGTTGGCCCTGACGCGGCACGCCGAGCCGGAGGCTGCCCGGAAACGGTTGCATGGCGGCCAGCGGCCGGTCGCGCGAAAACGGATCGGCGCCGTCGGGTCCGGCCATCGCGGCCAGCGCCGTCATCGCGTCATCGACGGTGAGCGAGAACACCGACACGCAATCCAGCGTGCGGCATGCCGGGACCACGCCCGCGGTCGAGATCAGTCCGAGGCTCGGCTTCAGTCCGACGATATTGTTGAGCATGGCCGGGACGCGGCCGGAGCCCGCGGTGTCGGTGCCGAGCGCCAGCGGCACCAGGCCCACGGATACCGCCACCGCCGATCCGGAACTCGATCCGCCGGGAATGAGATCGCCGCGCATCGGATTGTTCGGGATGCCATAGGGCGAGCGGACGCCGACGAGGCCGGTGGCGAACTGATCGAGGTTGGTCTTGCCGATCACGATGGCGCCGGCCGCGCGCAGTTTCGCGACCGAGGTCGCATCGAAAGCGGGCGAATAGGCAAAGGCCGGACAGGCGGCGGTGGTCGGCAAACCAAGGACGTCGATGTTGTCCTTTACCGCGAACGGCACGCCATACAGCGGAAGCTGTGCGGCGTCTTTCTTCGACAATGATTCCGCTTCGGCCAGTGCGTCGGCTTCATCGCGCAGGCTGATGAAGATAGCCGGGTCGTTGTGGTCGCGGATGCGTTGAAAGCTGCGCGCCACGGTCCGCGCAGGCGACACCCCACCCGCGCGGTGCGCGGCGACTAACGTTGCGACCGTTTCGGTCATGGTGCGGTCCTGAGCCGGGCCGCACCGGTCTTTATGTCGCCGACCTTATTCGGCAGGTACTGCAAGGGGAGGCTCCGAATGCGCGACGGAAAGGCTGCCGGCGCCGAACTTCTCCACTGCGAGGAATCCGGCCGCCACCACAGCATAAGCCAGCGCCACACCGGGCGTCACGCCCAATCCACCACCGATTCCGACCGCCTCGCCATGCATGAAGCCACAATAGGTCAGTATCGCGCCCGCGAAGGCAAAGGCCGAAGCCTTCATGAAGTCGCGTTCGATGACGAACACGCCGATCGCGCCGAGTACGAGGCCGGCGAGGATCGAGCCTCCGCCCATGACTTCCAGCCCGTGATAGAGCACGCCCTGCTGCGGCAGCGAGGCGATTGCCGCGGTCTTGACCGCACCCACCTTGTCGGGCGCCAGCGCGCCTACGGTCTGCGCCGCGCTCAGCGTCGCTCCCAGCATGGTGTCGACCTGCAGCTTGGCCCATGCCGCAAGATGCGGCGTCAGCGCGAGCACGATCGCAGGCGCATGCTTGATCGGCGTGGTCTGGAACGCCTGCGCACCGATCAGCATGCCGATATAGAGCAGGATCGGCGAAATCGCGACCACCGGCACCAGCGCCAGCAGCACCGAGATGATGCCGAACCACGACAGCACCACCACCATGATTCCGGTCGCGGCCGAATAGCCGATCCGGCCGCCCATCGCCTTCCAGCCGGGATGGCCGATATAGACCGCGTTGATGAACGGGTTGCCCATCAGGCAGCCGATCAGGCTGACGACGCCGTCGGCGGTCAGCACGCGCGTGGTCGGATATTCATCGCCGGCGGCCTCGGCGCTTTCGACATTGTCCATCGCCTCGACGAGATCGTAGATGCCGAACGGGATCGCCGTCACCAGAATGATTCCGAGGAACTCAAAACCCGAAAACACCTGACCGACGGCTGGAATCGGTACCGAGAAGCCGAAGCTCGCGAAGGCGTCGCCGACGCCCTTGACGCTGAGCCCTCCGAGGTTGAGGCCGAACAGGTTCGAGCCCCACGCGATGACCATGCCGACCGCGATGGCGACAAGGCCGGCCGGAATGTTCTTCGGATATTTTACCCCGCCGAACCAGCTCACCAGGATGATGGCGAAGCAGACCAGGCCGATCTGCGGCGTCATGTACATCTCCAGCGCCGGCCGCATCGAGATGAAGGTCACCGAGACGCCGGCCAGCGTGCCGAGCAGCGCCGCGCGGGGGGTGATTTGCCGGATGTAAGGGGCGATGAAGCCGCCGATCATCAGGATAAAACTCTGGAAGAACACCCAGACCAGGCCCGCGGACCAGCCCTTCATCGGATCGCCGGTCTTGATGGTGATCGGCAGCATGATCACGAAGGTGACGATGAACATGTGCGGCACGCTGACGCCCGAAGGAAGCGCGCAGACATCGGTGCGGCCGGTCTTCTCCGCGAGCCGATAGGCGAGCCAGGCATAGTAGAAGGTGGAGAGGCACATCATCAGCCCGAGTGCGGGGAGGATGCGGCCGAACACCAGAGAGTCCGGCATCTTCAGCACGAAGCGCAACAGCCCGGTCAGCACCAGCATGTTGACCAGGATGTTGGTGCCGAAGCCGAAGAAGGCGTTCCAGTCGCCCGGCGTCCACAAGATCGGCTTGAAATCGGATTTGCTGGCAGTCCCCGTCATGCTCGTGCTCATCGTGACCCTCCCGCTGCTGAAATGTTCGAAATCTCCGGTGCCATCGCCTCAAGAACCGCGGCGGAGTCGCTGACCCAGCCGAAAATGCCGCCCTGGGCCTTGATCATCCTCAGGCCCATCTCGTGGAATTCGGGGAAATAGGAGGCGCAGCCATCGGCCAGCACCACGCAGCGGTAGCCGCGGTCGTTGGCCTCGCGCACGGTAGTATTGACGCAGACCTCGGTGGTGACGCCGCACACCAGCAAATTTTCGATGCCGTATTTCTGCAGCACGTCGCCGAGTTCGGTGGCGTAGAACGCGCCCTTGCCGGGCTTGTCGATGACGATTTCGCCATCGAGCGGATAGAGCGCCGGAATGATGTCGTGGCCGGCTTCGCCGCGGATCAGGATCCGGCCCATCGGGCCGGGATCGCCGATGCGCAAGGACGGCGCGCCGCGATCGATCTTGGCGGGCGGCGCATCGGACAGGTCGGGCAGATGGCCTTCGCGGGTGTGCACGACCAGCATGCCGCTGTCGCGTGCCGCGTTCAGTACCGCCGCGATCGGCTCTACCGCGCGCGCCAGTTGCGAGACGTCGTTGCCGAGCGTTTCGCCAAAACCGCCGGGCTCCATGAAGTCGCGCTGCATGTCGATGATCAGGAGCGCCGTGGCCGACCAGTCGAGATCGATCGGGCCGGGCTCGGCGGCAACCGTGCCGCAGACAGGATATTTTGCGCTCGCCATCGCTTACCGCCCCCGAGCCAAAGAACTCTTGCAGTGCACTAAGCAAGGCCTATGCCATTGTGTACAACGGGGATTGCGGTCGGCTCGTGCGAGAATCCTTCATCATTCTCAATTGGTTGCCGATTTCAGTGTCGGCTGCTTATTCTTTATTCGCAGCTTTTGCAGCGGGCATTTGCTTATTCACTGTGCGCGCTGCAATCATGCGCACGATTTGCGCAGAGGTCGGTGACACGTTGCTGGTGCGGGTTTTTCTCGCGTAGATCAGACGTTGGCCCGCGCAAGACGGGCCATGGGGAACGCCGTTTATGCATGTGGCCGCCAGTCGCCGTGACAATCCGGAAACGCTGTTCGCGACGCCTGCCATCGCGGTGGAATGCCGCGCAGACGGCAGCATTTTGCTGAAATCAACCACTCCGCTGCAGCCCTCTGCACGATGCGTCGGCGACTGGCTGGAGCATTGGGCGCGACAGGCGCCCGAGCGGATTTTCCTCGGTGAACGCTCAAGCGTTGACGCGCCCTGGGCGCCGGTCACCTACAAGGACGCGCTGCGGCAGGTGCGCTCCGTGGGCTCCTGGATCCTCGCGCAAGGCATGAGCGCCGCGCGCCCCCTGGTGATCCTGTCCGACAACAGCATCGAGCACGCGCTGTTGGCGCTCGGGGCGATGCATGTCGGCGTGCCGGTGGCGTCGATCTCACCGGCCTATTCGTTGATGTCGAAGGATTTCGACAAACTGAAAAGCATGATCACGCTGCTCGATCCCGGCGCGATCTATGTGTCCAGCCTCAAGGCGTTCGCGCCGGCGCTGGCGGCGATCAAGCCACTGCACGCCGCGACGGTCGTGAGTGGAGATGCCGGCGGCGGAGACACGATTTCATTTCGCGCCTTAGCGGCGACGCCGGAAACCGACGCGGTCGCACAAGCCTTCGCAGCCATCGGACCGGACACCATCGCAAAATTCCTGTTCACCTCGGGCTCGACCGGCACGCCGAAGGCGGTCATCAACACCCAGCGCATGCTGACCTCGAGCCAGCAGGCCAAGGCGCAGACCTGGTCGTTTCTCGAGAACGCGCAAGGCGACCTGGTCATTCTCGACTGGCTGCCCTGGAGCCACACCTTCGGCGCCAACCACAATTTCAACCTGGTGCTGCGCAACGGTGGCACGCTTTATATCGACGGCGGCAAGCCGGCGCCCGGCCTGTTCACGACGTCGCTCGCCAATCTGCGCAGCGTGATGCCGACGGTATATTTCAACGTGCCGCGCGGTTTTGACATGTTGATCGCGGCGCTGCGCGACGACGAGGAATTGCGCCGCCGTTTTTTCAGCGAAGTGAAGTTCGCATTCTATGCCGGCGCGGCGCTGCCGCAGAACCTGTGGGACGCGCTGGAAGACTTGTCGATCAAAACGACGGGCCGCGCGATGCCGATGGTGTCGGCGTGGGGCTCGACCGAGACCTCGCCGCTGGCGACTGATTGTCATTTCCAGGCGGAGCGATCCGGCAATATCGGCGTACCGATCCCCGGCACCGAGTTGAAACTGGTACCGTCCGGCGACAAGCTCGAGGTGCGCGTGCGCGGACCCAATGTCACGCCGGGCTACTGGAAGGCGCCGGAGCTTACGGCAAAGGCGTTCGACGACGACGGTTTCTATCTGATCGGCGATGCCGTGAGCTTTGCCGATCCCGATCGTCCCGAGCGCGGCCTGTTTTTTGACGGCCGCGTCGCTGAGGATTTCAAGCTCAATTCCGGCACCTGGGTCAGCGTCGGCACGCTGCGCGTCGCCGGCATTGCCGCGCTGGCGCCATTGGCGCAGGACATCGTCGTGGCCGGCCATGGCGGCGATCATGTGCGCTTCCTGGTGTTTCCAAACGTTGCGGCGTGCCGCTCGCACGCAGGGTTGCCCGACGGTGCCGGCGTGGCCGAGGTGTTAGGCAGCGAAAAAGTCCGTACCGCGATCGCGCAGGGGCTCGCAAAACTGAAAGCGCAGGGCAGCGGCTCATCCGGCCATGCAACGCGCGCGTTGTTGCTGGTTGAACCCGCTTCTGTGGACGGCGGCGAAATCACCGACAAGGGCTACATCAACCAGCGCGCGGTGCTGACGCGGCGCGCGGCGGCCGTGGCGTTGCTGGAAGACGATGCGTGCACGGAATGGGTCGGCTGCGCTGAAAGATAAACATAAAAATCACTAGGGAGAGACGTAATGAGGGGTTTTAAGATTTATCTGGCGCTCGCGCTGTCATGCGCCGCATATGGATCGGCACACGCGGAAATTTCCGACGACATCGTTCGCGTCGGCGTGCTCAACGACATCTCCGGCATTTTTCAGGACACCAACGGCATGGGCTCGGTCGAAGCCGCGCGGATGGCCGCTGAAGATTTCAACGGTGGCGGCAAGGGCATCAAGGTCGAAATCGTCTATGCCGATCATCAGAACAAGGCCGACGTCGGCTCCGCCATCGTGCGCAAATGGCTCGACGTCGACAAGGTCGATGCCGTGGTCGACGTGCCCAACTCGGCGGTCGGTCTCACTATCAATTCCTTGCTTCGCGATTCGAAGATGACGTTTCTGGCGTCGTCCACTGCAAGCTCCGACCTGACCGGAAAGGCCTGCTCGCCGAACACGATCCAGTGGGTCAACGACGCCTGGGCGACCGGCAACACCACCGCGGCGGCGATGATGGCGCGCGGCGGCAAGGACTGGTATTTTATCACGGTGAATTACGCGCTCGGCCAGGGCATCGAGGCGGAAGCCACCAATTACATCGAGAAGCACGGCGGCAAGGTGCAGGGCTCGAGCAAACATCCCTTGGGAACGTCGGACTTCGCTTCGTTCCTGCTGCAGGCGCAGGCTTCGAAGGCCAAGGTGATCGGCCTCGCCAACGCCGGCGGCGACACCATCAACGCCGTGAAGCAGGCGGCAGAATTCGGCACCAAAGAGGGCGGGCAAACCATGGTCGCCTTCCTGCTGTTCGTGAAC
>JAXDQI010000117.1:0-14837 GCA_034667965.1 Gammaproteobacteria bacterium | reverse complement strand
CTCACCGCCCAGGAACGTATCGCCGTTGGTGGACAGCACTTCGAACTGGCGCTCGCCGTCGACCTCCGCGATCTCGATGACCGACACGTCGAAGGTTCCGCCGCCCAGGTCGTATACCGCGATCTTGCGGTCGCCGCCGTCCTTGTCGAGGCCGTAGGCCAGCGCGGCCGCGGTGGGTTCATTGATGATGCGCTTCACGTTGAGGCCGGCGATGCGCCCGGCATCCTTGGTCGCCTGGCGCTGGGAGTCGTTGAAGTAGGCCGGTACGGTGATGACGGCTTCGGTCACGGGTTCGCCCAAATAGTCCTCGGCGGTCTTCTTCATCTTCATGAGAACGCGGGCCGAGACCTCAGGGGGCGCCATTTTCTTGCCCTGCACTTCCACCCAGGCATCGCCGTTATCAGCCTTCACGATCTTGTAGGAGACCATGCTGACGTCCTTCTTGACGACGTCATCGGAGAACTTACGGCCGATCAGCCGCTTCACCGCAGCCACGGTGTTGGCGGGGTTGGTCACGGCCTGGCGCTTGGCGGACTGTCCCACCAACACTTCGCCATCCTTCGTGAAGGCAACGATCGACGGCGTCGTCCGGTCACCTTCGCTGTTCTCGATAACCTTAGGCTTGCCGCCTTCCATGATCGCGACGCAGGAGTTCGTCGTGCCGAGATCGATGCCAATAATTTTACCCATGGTGAAAACCCTCTAAATTCAAATACTCTGACCGCTACGTGGGGGAGACCCCGGTAATTTCAATTGGTCCCCCAGGTTCAATTGTCCCCGGGCGATTTACTGACGATCACCCGCGCTGGGCGCAGCAACCGGCCGTTCAGGGAATAGCCCTTTTGGACTACCGTCAATACCGTGTTGGGCGGATTATCCCGGCTCTCCTGAGTCAATATGGCTTCATGCCAGGCCGGATCGAACGGTTGCCCGGCCGGATCGATGATCTTGATGCCCGCCTTGTCGAAGGCACGGTGTAACTGCCGCAGAGTGGCCTGTGCGCCCTCCAACAGCGCGGGGCCGGGATTGGCGGCGCCGGCCGTGATGCCGGCCTCCAGCGCATCGCCGACCGTGACCAACTCTTGGGCGAAGCGCTCGATGGCGAACTTGCGAGCGTTGTCGATTTCGCGCTCGGTACGCTTGCGGTAATTCTCCAGCTCGGCAACGGACCGCAGGTAGCTGTTCCAGTTCTCCTGTGCCTTGGCCTCCGCCGCGGCCAGCGCCGGAATCTGTGCCGACGCGCCCGCGTCCGCGCCATTGTCCGGCGGCACATCGCCCAGAGGCTGGTTGTTTTCGCTCACGTTGCAATGCCCTCGCAGAATAGGCGGCTATGAAAACCGCTCGAAGGGAGCGTATTGGGGGCTATTTGCGGGCGTTCAAGGCCGAGCCGAGCAGTTTCGCGGTCACATCGACGAGGGGAATGACCCGCTCGTAGGCCATCCGAGTCGGCCCGATGATGCCGAGCACGCCGACGACCTTGTTATTCAGCATATAGGGGGCGGTGACGACGCTGATATCGTTCAAGATCCGGTAGCCGGACTCCTGGCCGATGAAAATCTGGATGCCGTCGGCGCGCAGGCAGCAGTCCAGGAGTTGCAAGATGTCGTGCTTTTCGTTGAAGGCTTCGAACAGGCGCCGCAGTTTGTCGACGTTGGACAGCTCTGCGAAACCCATCAGATTGGTCTCGCCGGCGATCACGTATTCCATCCGTTCATCCGTCTTGGTATCGAACACCTTCTGCGCGACCTGAATGGCGTCGAGCATCAGCTGATTCATATGCTGGCGGGTTTCCTGGAGCTGGCGCACGAGCTGGGCTCTGACATCCGGCAGCGACCGGCCGCCGAACGCCTCGTTCAGGTAATTCGCCGCTCGCCGCAGCTCCTCGGCAGAGTAGTGACGGTCGAGCTGGACCACGCGGTTCTGCACTTCACGGTTGTCCATGACCATGATGGCGAGGGCGCGGTTTTCCGACAGTGAGACGAATTCGATGTGCGACAGGGCGACGTAATTCGGATTCGGCAGCGTCACCAGCCCCGCCATGTGGGTCACGCTCGACAGCATGTGCGACACGGTCTGGACCAGCGACCGGCCGTTCGGAGCATCGGTTCCCAGCCGGCGCTCGATTTCCTCGATCTCCTCATGATGCAGGGGCTTCAATTTCAACAGCGTGTCGACGAAGAACCGGTAACCCTTGTCGGTGGGTATGCGTCCCGCGGAGGTGTGCGGAGACGCCACGAAACCGAGGTCCTCCAAGTCGGCCATGACATTGCGGATAGTGGCCGACGACAAGCTCAAACCCGAATCGCGCGACAGCGTCCGCGACCCGACGGGTTGCCCATCTCGAATATAATTCTCGATCAGCGCCTTCAACAGCAGCTGTGCCCGCTCGTTGAGGCCCTCGTCGATACCTTCTGTCATGATAGATCCATATATCACGTTTGAAGCTACCTAGCGCATACGCACGCAGTCAAGTCGATCGAATAGGCCCATAGAGCCCCGTTTCGACCTAACCCGACCCGTGGCGATCGTGCTACAAGGACGTCTGCCTTATGTCTCATTCCTTCAAGTCCATCGCCCTTGTCGGTAACGCCGAGGACCTGCGTGTCGCCGAATGCATGCTGAGTCTGACCGGCCATCTCCGTGCGCGTGGACTCGCCCCGCTGGTCGACCCTCGCGTGGGCTTGGCGTTTGCGCCCGGGAGTGTCGTCCCCTGTCCCGAAGAGGCGTTCGCGACGCGGGCGGATCTCATCATCGCCATCGGCGGCGACGGCACCCTGCTCTACGCGGCACGCCTCGTCGCCGGCGATGCGGTGCCGCTGCTCGGGATCAACCGGGGACGCCTGGGGTTCCTCACCGACGTAAGCCCGAATTCCATGCTCGAAGATGTCGACACGGTGCTTTCCGGGCGGTACACGGAAGACCGGCGCTCATTGCTGGCGGCACGCTTGGAACACGGCGATGCCGCCCCGATTCGCGCCCTGGCCTTGAACGACGTGGTGGTGAACAAGAGGGAGACCGGCCGGACCATGGACTTCGAAACGTCGATCAATGGGCGTTTCGTCAACTCGCACAGCGGCGACGGCATCGTGATCGCGACGGCGACCGGGTCCACCGCCTATGCGATGTCGTGCGGCGGTCCGATCGTCGAACCGAACCTCGATGTCTGGGTGCTGGCGCCCATCTGCCCGCACACCTTGAGCGACCGCCCCATCGTGGTCCGTGCCGGCAGCACAATCGAGTTGCGCATGGCGGATCGTCCCGGGTCGCGCGGCCAGGTCACCTGCGATGGCACCGTCATCGGTGATCTCGAACACGGCGATACGCTCTGTGTTGACGGTGCGGACGCTCAGATCACCCTGCTGCATCCGCCGGGCTATGACTATTACCGCCTGCTCCGCTCCAAACTTCATTGGGGCCGCGCCGGCTACGGCAGCGTGGAATAGCCGCATCTATGCTCACCCATCTGCAACTGCGAGATCTCGTCATCGTCGACGAGGCCGAGCTGGATTTCGGTCCGGGCCTCACAGCGCTGACCGGCGAGACGGGCGCCGGAAAATCCATCGTCGTCGACGCCTTGCTGCTCATCGCGGGCGGGCGCGGCGGCGCCGACATCGTGCGTCAGGGCGCCGAGCGAGCCGAGGTGGCGGCCAGCTTTGCCGCCCTTCCGGAGGCGGCCGTCGCATGGCTCGAAGCGCAGGCCATCGATCACGACGGCGAGGTGATCGTGCGGCGCGTGATCGGCGTCGACGGACGCTCGCGGGCCTATGTGAACGGTCAGCTCGTGCCGATACAGCAGCTGCGGGAGTTTGCCGAATTCCTCATCGAGGTGCATGGCCAGCAGGAGTTTCAACATCTGGTAAGGCGTAGCGCCCAGCGGGAAATGCTCGATGAGCATCTCGACCAACCCACGCTTCCCGGCGTGGTGGCGGAGATCCATGACCGCTTCCGGGCCTGCCGGCGCGACTATGATTCGCTCAAGTCCGCCGCGGAGGACCGCGAGTCGCGGCTGGACCTGTTGCGCTACCAGCTCACTGAACTCAAGGCCGAAGTCACGACGGTGACGGCGATCGAAGAGCTGTTCGTCGAGCAGAAGCGCATATCCGCGCGGGGCCGCCTGAGCGCCGCCGCGCAGACCGCTTTGACCGCCGTGTATGAAGCCGACGCCGCGAGCGCTCACGACCTGCTGGCGAAGGCCTCGGCCGCCCTTCGGGCGGTGGGCGACGCCGACCCTGAACTTGCGCAGCCCATGCAGCTGCTCGCGGAAGCCACCATTCTCACCGACGAGGCGGGCGGCGCGCTGCGCCGTTACCTGGACAACCTGGATGTCGATCCGGGGCGCCAGGAAGAGATCGAGCGGCAGGCTGCAGCCCTGGAAGGCTTGGCCCGCAAGCACCGCCGAACCGTGCTCGATCTGCCGGCGCAACTGGCCGGCACTGAATTGGAACTGCAGACGCTCGAAAACGCCGATTTCAAGCTGGCCGAACTCGAACGCCGGCTAGCCCTGCTGGAAAGCGAGTTTCGCGCCGCAGCGCAGCGTCTCACCCAGTCTCGGCAGCAGGCGTCCGCCGCATTGGGCGGCGAAATCACCGACCTCATGCAAACCTTGGGGATGGCGGGCGGCCGCTTCGTCGTGAGTGTGCAGCCGAGCGAGACCGGCATCGGCCCGCATGGCGTCGACGACATCGAATTTCTGGTGAGCGCCAATCCGGGCCAACCGCCGAAGGGCCTGGCAAAGGTTGCTTCCGGCGGCGAGTTGTCGCGCATCAGCCTCGCCGTGCAGGTGGCCGCGGCCGGCAAGGCGTCGTCTTTGTGCATGGTGTTCGATGAGGTCGACTCAGGGATCGGCGGCGGCACCGCCGAGATCGTGGGCCGGCAGCTGCGCGAATTGGGACGCAACGATGAAGGGCGCGGTGACCCAGGGAGCAACGGCCAAGTGCTGTGCGTCACTCACCTCGCCCAGGTGGCGGCCCAGGCTCACACCCAGTTCCGGGTCATCAAGCAAACCGACGGCAAGAAAACGCGCACCGTGGTCAAAACCCTGAGTGCGGCCGAGCGGACCGACGAGATCGCGCGCATGCTCGGCGGAATCGACATCAGCGATCAGGCGCGGGCGCACGCGCGCGAGATGTTGGGCCATGCTCCAGCTGCGCGCGCCCCGGCCACGGCAGCGCCCGGCAAGAAACGCGTGAAGGCGGCGCGGAATTGACCCGCGGTCGGCCTTCGCCTATTTCGGGCCCTTCCGATGGGGACAGTCGGTCTTGCGGCAGTGACCGTACAATATGAGAGCGTGATCGCTGATTTCGAAGCCCAACCGCTTCGCTACGGCGTGCTGCCGCTCTTCGATCCCGCCGTCCATGAACTCTTCTACGCGGCCGCAGTCGACACACACGATATGATCATGATGTGCGCCCTGATTCAGCTCGAACACCGCCATGCCGCCTTCGAAATGATGGCGCGTGACCAGACCGGCGGCCTCGAACTGGGTCAGCACCCGATACACCGTGGCGAGGCCGACATCCTCGTTCGACACCAGCAGCTTCTTGTAGATATCCTCGGCGCTCATGTGGCGGGCGGGCCCGTCCGCGAGAATGTCCAGGATTTTCAACCGCGGCAGAGTGACCTTGAGGCCCGCATTGCGCAGGTCGTTGCTCTCGCTGGAGGGGAATGGTTTGAGGCGCTGCGGCATGCGATGCAACCCGGTATGATACGAGCCCGATTATCAATCATTTAACAGCGACACACCACATCGATGAAAATATTCTCCCGATCATTGCTGGCGTGCACGTTAAGCTTGCTGGGCAGCGCTTGTGTGTACCGCATCAATATTCAACAAGGCAATTTCCTGGACCAGGCGGCGGTGGAACAAGTCAAAGCTGGTATGACCCGCAGTCAAGTCAGGTACCTGCTGGGCACGCCGATGGTCGCGGACAGTTTCAACAAGGAACGTTGGGATTACATCTATTACCTGCGCAAGGGCCGCACGCGCCACGTCGATTCGCGCCGCGTTACCGTCTATTTCGACGGCGAGAAGGTAGCGAAGCTGGACAAACCGACCGCCGAGGAGGCTGCGGCGCAGGAGAAGTCCGCGGCGCAGATCAAGAACGGCCGCACTTATTAGCGCGTACCGCGCGAATCTACGGGGTCGCGGCGACCCCGTCCTTTAGCGCTCGCTGCGCGAGCGGCCGGACCATGCGCAAGCACCGAGTAATTCAACGGGGTCGGGGCGACCCCTGTCGGCGGGATTCGCGAGCCCGCGCGCGGCGCGCACTCTTCGGGTCCGCTGCGAGCGGCCGATAGATTTCGATACGATCGCCGTCGGCCAGCATCTGGCTTAGGGTAGAGACCCTCCCGAAAATGCCCACCGCTGAAACCGCGAGGTCGATTCCGGCAAACTCGGGGTCTGCCGCCGCCAGGCGAAGCGCGTCGTCGATGGTCGCCGACGGGGCCAGGCGGTAAGCTTTGACCACGGCGCGATGCGGTTCCGCATAGGCCACTTCGATGCCGATGTCCGCGGGCGGTGCCATCGCTACAGCTTCTGGGCGTAGATCTTCTGCGCCCGCAATACGAAGGCATCCACGATGGTGCTGCATACCGATTCGAAGGCGCCGCCCAGCGCCGCCGCCGTCAGGCGGTTTTTGAATTCGAATTCCACGCGAAAACTGACGCGCGACCCGCGCTCGCCAATGGCATCGAACCGCCACTCGCCGATGAGGTCGCGGAAGGGTCCGTCGATCAGATGCATGAGGATTTGCACGTCTCTCTTCAGAGTGTTGCGGGTGGTGAATTCCGTGCGCAGCATGCCGCGCGCCACTTTGACGGAAGCCACCCGCTCCGTGTCGGACCGATCCTCGACGCGGGCCCCTGCGCACCAGGGCAGGAATTCGGGGTAGCGGCCGACGTCATTGACCAAATCGAACATCTGTTTGGCGGTGAAAGTCACCATGGCGCTGCGTTCGACGACCTGCAAACTGGGAGCCTGTCTTAAGTTTCTTCGCGGAAAAAACCCCCGCCAGGGCATTCTCGCACAAGAAACGAAGCGCGGGCGCGGACAGCGGCGAATGGGTAGACTTGCCCGCGATGAAGACCCAGGACACGCTGCCGCCCATTGCCGTCAATCGCAAGGCGCGTTTCGATTATTTCATCGAAGAGCGCTTCGAGGCGGGAATCTCCCTCATGGGATGGGAGGTCAAGAGCATGCGCGCCGGAAAGGCGCAAATTGCGGAAGCCTACGTCTATGTGAAGAACGGCGAAGCGTTTCTATTCGGCGCGCATTTGAATCCGCTGAATTCGGCCTCCACCCACGTGGAGACTGACCCGACGCGCACGCGCAAACTGCTTCTGAACCGGCGCCAACTCGATCACCTGATCGGCGCGGTGGAGAGGCGTGGTTACACCCTGGTGCCGCTGCAGCTGTACTGGAAGGAGGGCCGCGCGAAACTGGAGATCGGTCTCGCGAAGGGCAAGAAGCAGCATGACAAGCGCAACACCGAAAAGGACCGCGACTGGCAGCGCGACAAGGGCCGGATCATGAAGGCCAGCCGCCGCTGAATCGGCCTAGGGGTGGCCCGGGTTACAGCAGCCCGCCGGCCTACAGTCTCATCTGCATATCGTCGCCTTCAGTGGCGGCGTATACCTCGGAGTGTCCATGACTGACCGTGCGAATCACTCGGTGCGCCGCACGGGGACGTTCCAGCGAAGGCATGGCAGCGCCCACGCCCTCTTCTGAGGATGTCCGCTTGCGGCGCACCCAGTGGTCCGCTCGTGAAATGGTGGAGCCGGGGGGAATCGAACCCCCGTCCATAAGTCCTACGCTACAAGATCTACGTACGTAGCCACGTCTATTGTTCTCACCGCGCACTACCCAACGGGCAGGGAAAGCGCACAGCCAGCCCGGTAATTTTTCGTTGAACACACCCCAGACACGTGTGCCCCACTATCTGATGAGCGCTACACCCAAACGTTCGCATCAGCACGAGCCGCTTGGGTTTCAACCGCGATTAGGCGGCTAGAGCGTAGTTGTCTTGATTGGCAACTATAAGTTTGCAAATAGTTTAACGAGGAACCTGCACCTCGGTACGCACCTGCAGTTTCGCAACCCATGTCGAAACCGGTCGGCCCCAAGTGACCAGTGTACGCCTTTAACCCGGCGCATCCAAATCAGGAACCTGGGCCGGACGCACCGCAGGAACAGTCCGGGAAGGGTAATCAATAGCGATCGCTGCCGTACACCCGCAGCTTCTGCGATGCCCCGTGTTGGCCAATCAGCATCTCCACCAGTCGCCTGCGGTAGTCGATGAGGCTGACCTCGTTGAGCGGCTGGTTGTTGTAGACATAGTCGCGCAACCGCATCTTTCACCCGTTGAGCGCGTATTTGATGCAGCGGCGGATTCCCTCTAATCTCCACCTTCACATCGGCCAACGTGGCACGGCAAGGTTACCCGCATGACGCGTATCGAAGTTCCAAACTCCTCGTCCCGGCGCCGCTCTCCGCGCCGCGGGACGCGGGTCCTCGCGATGCTCATCGTGGCGGTGGTCGCAGGAATCGGCCTATGGACCTGGCTCACCTTGTCGTGGGCGTATTCGGACGGAGAACGGGCCGGAGTTCTGCAAAAGTTCTCGCGCAAGGGATGGGTGTGCAAAACCCAGGAAGGTGAAATCGCGCAATACCTGGTCGCCGGGATTTCGCCGCAGATGTGGTTGTTCAGCGTGCGCGACAAGTCGGTCGCCGCGCAACTCGACAAAGCGGTCGGTCATCGCGTTCAGCTTCACTACACGGAACACCCGGGCGTGCTGACCTCCTGCTTCGCGGATACGCGTTATTTCGTCGATCGCGTCACCGTGACCGATTCAGAACCGGCGAGCCAGTTTCCGCAGCCCTCGAGCGGTCCGACACGGGCGCTCCCCGACGTCCGCCCCGGAGCGACGCTCCCGCCGCCGCCCCCGCCGGCATCAGCGCCTTAGGCTACTAAGCAAATTTTCCCATCGAGCTCACCACCTGCTCGGTGATGCTCACGGCGGTACGGAGCGCGAGAAGTCCATCCTCTCCCGTCACGGCGGGAGTTTGTCCGGTCGCAGCGGCCTCGAGAAACGCTTCGATCTCCGCCTTGAGCGCATCGCCCTGTTCATAGTTGGTTTCTTCGATGGCCACTTGCGGCATGCCGTCCGCGCCCATCCCGGCGCCCTTGCGGATCACGGTCAGGACCTTCTGCTGCAGGTCCACAGAGACATACGCGTCATCCTGAAAGAGCCGCAGACGTCGCTCGGTTTTCAGGCTGACGCGGCTGGCCGTGGCATTGGCCACGCAGCCGTTCGCGAAGCGCAGGCGGGCATTCGCAATGTCGATCTCCTTCGAAAATACGCTGCTGCCGATCGCATCCACCGAGATTACCGGGGAGCGCACGATGGAGAGGATCAGGTCGATGTCGTGAATCATCAGATCGAGCACGACGTCGACGTCCGTACCGCGAAGTTTGAACGGCGCCAGCCGGGCCGACTCGATGAAACGGGGGGTCGTGAGTATGGGCTGCACCGCCCGGACGGCGGCGTTGAATCGCTCCAAATGCCCAACCTGCAGTATTCGCTTGGCGCGACGCGCGGCTTCGATGAGGCCCTCGCCCTCCTCCACGGTCGAGGTCATGGGCTTTTCGACCAGCACGTGTACCCCCGCCTCGAGAAATTCCTTGGCGGCGGTGAAGTGATACGGCGTCGGCGTGACGATGCTGACCGCGTCGACGCGGCCCAACAACTCCCGATGGTCGGCGTAAGCCGGCACACCCAACTCCGCGCCGACGGCCTCTCGCACGGCGTGCGACGGGTCGGCGATCCCCACCAATTCGGAATTCGGCAGGGCAGCGTACTTTTGAGCGTGAAAGCGGCCGAGATAACCGACGCCGACGACGGCCGTGCGCATCAGTCGCGCGTCTCGCGCCGCCACTTGCTTCGGGCACGGTAATCCTGGCGCAACTGCAGCGTCGCACCGCCGACGATGGCCAGCGCCGCGCCCGCGATGCACGACAGACTGCGCCATACGGTCCAGAGACCGGCCGACAGGGACCAGACCACCGCGCCGACGGCCAGCACCACGCCCACCGAGATGAAGACCCACGGTTTCGCGTCATACACCGTTTGAGGAGTCCAAGCTCGCATGGCCTGATTCTACAGCTACGGCAGTGCGGCGCGGCATTTCGTTTACACTTACCGCCCATGCGCATTGAGACGATGCTCCAAAGGCTGGATTTTGCCGGCGGGTGGACCCGAGAACTGGTCCACGCCGCAGTTGCGTTGGCGTTGGGCTTCGGCGTCATGCCGCTGCTCATTTTCCACGCTGGATCATGGGCTTTGGGGCGGTACGAGGGTGCAAGCGCCGTCCGCATTTATCAAGGGATCTACCAGGGCCTTCGGATAGGCTCCCTGGCCTCCTGGATCGTGGTGCTCGGCCCACTCGGTTTTTATGTCATCTTCAAGGGCCTGCGGCAATGGTGGCGGGCCAGCGCGCGCCTAGCCTGACGCGATCGCGGCCGCGCGAAAATCAGGCAGGCTCCTCGCCAATACTCAAGTTTCGACCGCAGCGGACGCTAACCTCGTTATAGAGGATCAGATCCGGTTTTTTGGTTGGAGCATGACGCGTGAATCCTGACGTCGAAGCACACCTTCGCTCGCTCGTTAATTTTCCCTCGCCCCCCGGGGTCGCGACTCACATCATCGAGCTTGCGCGAGACCCGGACATCGAGATGAGCCAGGTCGCCAAGGCCCTGAGCATGGATTCCGCCTTGTCGACGAAGATCCTGCGCATCGCCAACTCGCCGCTCTACGCCCAGCGCCGCAAGAGCGACAATCTGCGCCAGGCGTTGGTGGTGCTCGGACTGAACGCCACGCTGACGCTGGCGCTCTCCTTCTCCCTGGTGAAGTCACTGCGCTCCGGCAAACCGAACGGCCTCGACCATCCGCTTTATTGGCGCCGTGCACTGCTCGCCGCAACTTCCGCCCGCGCGCTCGCCGACGCCATGCATCATCCGATGGCGGAAGAAATCTTTCTCGCGGCGCTGCTGCAGGACGTGGGAATGCTGGCGCTCGACCAGGCCGTACCCGACCTTTATCGCGGCAACACGCCGCAACGAGATCATGCGGCGCTCGCCGAAATCGAAAGAAAGCGGCTGCAGACCGATCATGCGGAAATCGGCGGCTGGCTCATGCGGGTATGGAACCTTCCCGACCGTCTGCACCTTGCGATAAGCCACAGCCACCGCATGGAACTGGCGTTCACGGCCGATCCCAACCAGATATTCGAACGCTGCGTCGCTCTATCGGGCCAGGTGGCGGATTTGTTCATTCTGGATGCCCAGCAGCGCTGCTTCGCGGAAACGGCGCAGAGCAGCGAGCGCAGCCTGGGGTTGGACAAGATGGCATTCGGTCAAGTGCTCGGCACCATCGGCGCCATGATTCCCGAGACCGAAGCCATATTCGATTGCGAGCCGCTCGCCAAGCAGCACCCGGAGCTGATCCTCGAGCAGGCCCGCGAAGTTCTCATGCTGCGCAGCCTCCACGCTTTGCGCGAAATCAATACGCTGCGCGCCGTCGCGGAAACCTCCAGCTCCCGCGCGCTCGAGTTGGAAGAGGAAACTCGCCGCGACGCATTGACCGGCGTTTACAACCGCGCCTATCTCGATCAAGTACTGGCCCGTGAATTCGAAAATTCGTCGCGGCACAAGTGGCCCCTGAGCATTGCGTTTGCGGACCTCGACAGCTTCAAGAGCATCAACGATCGATTCGGCCATCAGGCAGGCGATCGCATTCTGCAGGCGACGGCGCGCATATTGCGCGGCAACACTCGCGAATCGGATTTACTCGCGCGCTACGGCGGCGAGGAGTTCGTCGTCGTGTTGCCCGCCACCGACGCCGCAACCGCGCAGATCGTCTGCGAGCGGATCGTCGCCGCATTTCGCAAGACGGGACACATGGTCGGCTCCGATCAAGCGACCGTGACCATCTCGATCGGGTGTGCCACGCATGGCGAACACACCTCGTTCGAGAACACCGCCGACTTCGTCAACGCCGCCGACCAGGCGCTGTACACGGCGAAGTTGCGCGGTCGGGATCGCACCGTCCCGTACGATCGGCATATTCCGGGCGCGCTCGCCGCTCGGCAACGATGATGCCCGGGGACCAGCGCTGCACCGCCGCCGCAATAAGTAACAGGCATTGCCGGTTAAGTCACATACGACTTGACTTGCATCACAAATCCAACTCTGCGTCGGCCGCCGGCTGTCGTGATTTGGGAACATTCCACACAGCGGCAAATCCATACCGAAATCACCGCCGCAGGTACTTGCAACGTAGAGGGAAGCCGATGAGCAAAGACATAAAGAATTCGAATGATCGGCAGGGACCGCCCGCCTTCGAAACCCGTGAACAATCTCGGAAACGCGAAAGTGCGCTGTCCTTGGAAATGGAACCGATTGGGACCGGCACCGCGCTGCGCAGTTCGGACCCTTACAATACTTCGGGCAGTTTCGACCGCACGAAGAATTGGTCCAAGGTCGGCAAGCGCTGACCGGGGCGGCCGGCCTCACTTGCGTGCCGGCCTCATTGGCCGGGTGCGTCGGCCCCCTGACGGCGGCTCGTGCGAAATTCGCTGTTGGGATACCAGCGAGGGAACCGGCGGCTGCGCGCCAGCCGATTGCCGATGTCGTAGTACAGCCGCAGATCTTCGAGCGCCCCGCGCACGTCCCAATCGGCTGAATACTTGTCCCCGATCTGACGATAGCGCTGTGCGAAGTAGTCCTCGAACTGCGCCCGCCCCCACGCGGGACCGCGCGCCGAGTCGTCGAGCCCTCCTTCCGCATACAGCGCCGGCACGCCGCGACGGGCAAAACTGAGCTGGTCCGACCGGTAGTACAGTCCCAGTTCCGGATTCGGATCCGGATGCACCTCGCGGCCTTGCAACTGCGCCGCCTCGCGAAGGTTCTCTTCCAACTCGGAATTCCCAAAACCGAATACCATCACGTCGCGGGTCGGTCCGCCGATGTGCATCTGGTCGAGATTCAGCGCGGCGGCGGTTTGGCGGATGGGAAAGACCGGATGATCGGCGTAGTAGCCCGAACCCAGCAATCCGGCTTCGCTGCCGGTGAACGCGATGAACACGATCGACCGGTCCGGCGGCGGTCGCGTGCGGCTGAATGATTGCGCCAACATCAGCAGGCCGGCGACCCCGGACGCGTTATCCACCGCACCGTTGAAAATCGCGCCCCCCGCCTCGGCGGACTGCCGGCCCAAATGATCCCAATGGGCGGTGTAGATGACGTATTCATGCTTGCGCCCGGCACCCGGCAGTACGGCGATCACGTTGGACGACGAGAACCGCCGCAGCGTGTTGTTCACCTGCGCATCGACGGCAAGCCCCAAGTCGATCGCCGCGAATCCCGGCCGGGCGGCGGCCGCTGCCGACGCCTCGTAGTCGACTCCTGCCTGAGTGAACAGCGCGCGGGCGGTCCCGCCGGATAGCCAGCCCTCGATGGCCGCGCGGTCTGCGCCGCCGTCGACGGCAGCGGTCGCGAGGTTCAGGCCGGTGAGACCGTTCACCACGACCTTCCAGGCGTATCCCGCCGCGCCGGTGTCGTGAATCAACAGCACACCCGCCGCGCCTTGCCTGGCGGCCTCCTCGACCTTGTAGGTCCAGCGGCCGTAGTAGGTCTCGGCATTGCCCCTGAATACCTTGGGATCCCGGCTCCCATACCCTGGATCGTTGACCAGCACCACCACCGTTCTGCCGTGAACATCGACATGGGCGTAGTCGTTCCACCCATATTCCGGGGCAACGATGCCATAGCCGACGAACACCAGCTCGCTGCGATGCAGCACCGCCTCCGGGACTTCCCGCCGGGTCCAAATCACCATGTCCTGGGTATATACCAGCGATTTCGTGGTCCCGCTGCCCGAGACCACCAAGGTGGCGTCGCTGCCGGCACGGATTTCAACCATCGGCACGGATTGCAGGTAGCTTTCGCCGTTGCCGGGCTTCAGGCCGAATTTGCGAAACTGGCCCACCAGATACGCCACCGTCTTGTCTTCACCCGGCGTGCCGGGCGCACGACCCTCGAAGTCATCGGATGCCAATATCCGAACGGCGTCCCGGTAGCCGGTCTCGTCGATTTCGGCCGAGGGCGGGGGCGTTCTCTGACCGCTGCAGGCCCCCAACACCAGCATGGCGCCCCCGAAGCAGGCCGCGCGGACCTGCGATGCTCGCTTGCCGTTGGCCACTGCCCTTTTAGCCCCGTCGCGGCCAGTAGAGCAGCACCACGGCGGCAAGGCAGATCAGGGTGCCGGCATGCGCCCAGCCGCGCCACGACCGCTCCTTGGCCTGCCCGAGGAAACTACCGGCGCTGGCAGCGGTCAAAACCCCGAACGCGCTCAAGCTCAGGAGGAGCTGGGGAAGTTCGTGGGACAGGTCCGGGTGCCGTCCGGCCAGCAGCGCGAAGACCACCAGAACGGCAAACAGCCCGAACGTGATCGACGCAGCCGACCCCATCACAATACCGATCAAAACGGTGAACGGACGCATCTTAAGCTCGTATACACTTGGGCGAACGGCATCGGGCGGGAAGTTTACAGGAGAACGGGTACGGTGATGACTAATAGGCCATGGGCCAAACGCTGGGTAACCGGCGTCGCTGTCTGCGTAGGCGCCGTCGGGCTGGCGGCGTTGCTGGGTGCCGCGATGACTCCCCCCGCCGCGGTGCCGGCGGCGGCAGCGCTCGCGCCCACGGATCAACAAAACTATGTCGCCCGCCGGGTGAGCGACATCATTGCGCGCGAACACTATCGCCGCATGCCATTGGATG
>JAXDQI010000116.1:0-8724 GCA_034667965.1 Gammaproteobacteria bacterium | reverse complement strand
AAGTTGGAGAGCCCGATATAGCGGACCTTCCCCTGGCGCACAACATCATCTAGCGTCCGCAAAGTCTCCTCGAGCGGCGTGTTGCTGTCCCATCCATGCACCTGGTAAAGATCGATATAATCGGTCTGCAGCCGTTGGAGACTGCCCTCCACTTCGCGCATGATGTTCACGCGGGTCGCGCCGCTCCGATTGAGATTTTCGCTCATGGGGAGCCGGACTTTGGTAGCCAGGACGATTTCTTGCCGCACGCCCCGCAAGGCATTACCCACCAAAGTTTCACTCTCCCCGAGGCTGTATACGTCCGCGGTATCAATGAAGTTGATGCCCCTGTCCAGGGCTAGCTTCACCATTCGGGTTGTGTCCTCCTGACCAAGGTTGCCCATATTCATCTTACCGCCGAACTGCATCGTGCCAAGCGCCACTTCGCTCACGATGAGTCCCGTATTCCCCAGTCTCCGATACTTCATTTCCCATACTCCTTCTGCGGCGAATGACAATTCCGATAGCACATCGCGAATTTTCGCTAGTTTGATAGAGGCCGAGAGACTCTCTGCCGTTAAAACCGTCGCACAGGCGCATTTCCGCGGCATTACGGCCGCGCGCGTCTCGATTACGGATGAAACTCAACGTGAAATCTGCATTCACTACCGCCCAGGTATGGTTGTGTTGCGTGGTTAGTGGCGCAACCTTGGGAGTTTGTCAATGCTAGCGCAAAAGCCATCCGGCAATGTTGTTTCATCCGGTGACCTGCAGGGCGAACCGATGCGCAGGCCGATTGGCCACCGCCGCGCGCGGCCCCTGTTACACCGCGGCTTCACCGGCGCGGGCGGGGTACTGCTGATAGCCGCCCTCGGCACCGACTACACCTATTACACGACGTCGCTCTCGCAGTGGGCAAACTTCTCCGCCTGGCTCATCACGGCCGGTCTGATCGTCATGCTCGTCGCCGCCATCTTACTGCTGATCGATTTCGCGACGGGGCGCGCCGGCCGGCTCAACATGGGTTCCTGCATCCTGGTTACCGCGGCCGCCTTGCTGTCTTTGGTCAACGCGTTCGTGCATAGCCGCGATGCATGGAGCTCCGTGGTGCCGCAAGGGATTTTGCTATCCACGGTGTCCACCATCCTGCTGCTCATCGCCGGCACGCGAGGATGGAGCCTGGCGATGAGCCGCGCGACCGGAGACCGCCCATGAGAACGACATCTGTTCGCTCGATCACCGCGCTGGTCTCGTTCGTCACCCTTGCGGCGTGCAGCTCAAAGGGCGGCGACCCGGCCCGGCAATATGGCTTGGATCCTTTTTTGCCGGAACCCCATGAGTACCTGCTACCGCCCATGAGCGTTCCGAAGGCGATCGGTTGGAAAGATGGCGAGATGCCCACGGTTTCCACAGGTCTCAAAGTCGAGGTGCTCGCGACAGGGCTCGAGCACCCGCGCACTCTCTATACCCTGCCCAATGGCGATATCCTGGTCGTCGAGAGCAACAGCCCGGGCACTGAGCCCTTTCGGCCCAAGGACTTCATTGCCGGAACGGTGAAGGCGCGGGCCGGCGCCGCCGCAAAGGGCGGAAATCGCATCACTTTGCTACGCGACGCCGACAGCGACGGCAAACCCCGGCTCAGGACGGTCTTCATCGACCATCTCCACTCGCCCTATGGAATTGTGCTCGTTGGTGACACGCTGTATGTCGCCAATACCGACGCGATCCTCGCCTTCAATTATGTGCCGGGGGTGACGCAGATCACGTCGCCCGGCGTGAAGCTCGCCGATCTTCCAGCCGGCCCGATCGACCATCACTGGACAAAGTCGATGACCGCGAGCGCGGACGGTTCGAAGCTCTACGTCGGCGTGGGCTCAAACAGCAACATCACCGAAAACGGGATGGACGTCGAGGAAGGCCGTGCCGCCATTTACGAGGTCGACCGGTTGACCGGCGCCAAGCGCATCTTCGCTTCCGGCACGCGCAACCCGACCAGCGTGGCCTTCGAGCCGCAGACGCGTCAGTTGTTCGCCGTCGTCAACGAACGCGACGAGATCGGACCCGACCTCGTCCCCGATTACTTGACCTCGATCCGGCAGGGCGGCTTCTACGGCTGGCCCTACAGCTATTGGGGAAGTCATGTTGACGTTCGAGTGCACCCTCAGCGGCCGGACCTCGTCGCTGATGCGATCAAGCCCGACTATGGTTTGAGTTCCCACGTCGCCCCGCTCAGCCTGCTGTTCAGCGAAGGTCAGCACCTGTCGCCGGCCTTCGCTAACGGTGCCTTCATCAGTGAGCACGGCAGTTGGGACCGCAGTCCCCTGAACGGTTACCAGGTAATTTTCGTATCTTTCGCGAACGGCCGACCGGTCGGCAAGCCGATGCCGGTCGTCGCCGGCTTCCTCGGCAACGACAACGAGACGGTTCACGGACGGCCCGTGGGCCTCGCGCTGGACCGGAGCGGAGCACTGCTCGTCGCGGACGATGTCGGAAACGCCGTTTGGCGCGTGAGTGCAACGCAGCCGGGAACCTAAACCCGGATACTTTGATGCTCGCCGGTCGCATGGGCGAAATCGAAGACGCAGAGGGCCAATGATGGTCTCGAGCGGTCGCCGAACGCGCCAGCACCGGTCAAATCCAAACGTCGTTCTCCGCGGTCCGTTCACCGCCGGCATCCCCGGTATTCCCAACCCCGCGCGGCTCAATCAGCAGCAGTTTGACTTCTTCTTCAGCACAAGGCTTGTGCTCGACGCCCTTAGGAACCACGAACATCTCGCCGCTGAATATATGAACGGCACCATCGCGAAAATCGATTCGCAGATCGCCGTCCATCACGATAAACGCCTCGTCCGTATCCTTGTGTTCGTGCCAAACGAAGTCGCCTTTGAGCTTCACGATCTTGAATTGATATTCGTTCATTTCCGCGACGACTTTCGGCTTCCAATGCTCGGCGAACAGCCCAAACTTCTCCAAAAAACTAATCGACTTGTAGATCATCTGCCCACCCTCCACTGTACTCGAGGATTGAACCCCACTGACCTGCCACGCACGATCTGCGTGTCGCGCCATACCTTCATCCCGGGGTAGGGAAATTGGCCGGATCGAATGATCCGCACTGCCAGTATCACGGAATATACCGCGAACGGCACCAAGCCTGCGAGGATGCGATCGCCGTTCCGCAGTTTCGCGGAACCGGGCTCCCTCTGCAGCTTCGTGATCACTGGGGGCCCCACGGTGGGTTGTATCGGATATATTGATCCGAAGTAAACCCATTTGGGAGTGGCGATGCTGTCATCAAGTCTAAGCACCCTTCCGTCGGGTCAATTGACGGTGCTTCTGGTGGGCGGAACCGGTGCCGTCGGGCGCGAGGTACTCCGAGTGGCCTTGGCAGATGAACGTATCGGACGAGTGATCGCCCCCACACGCCGCCCCTTGCCCGCTCACGCACGCATGGACAACCCAGTCCTCGATCTCGCCACGCTGGCTGAAGACTCGTCCTTTTGGCGCGTGGACGGCGTGATCTGTACGCTCGGCACCACGATCAAAGTGGCTGGATCCCAAACCGCCTTCGCGGCCGTCGATCGCGACCTTCCCGTCCGAGTGGCGCGATGCGCAAGACGCGCGGGTGCCACCCGCTTCGCGCTCAACTCCTCACTCGGCGCAAGTCCCGGCAGCAACTTCTACCTGCGAACTAAGGCGGAAGCCGAGCAGGCCATCCGCGAATTAGGCTATCCCTCGTACACCATCGTGCGACCCTCCTTGATTGATGCCGATCGAGACAAGCCAAGACTCGGAGAACAATTCGGGCTATTGGTTGCCCGAGTATTGCGGCCCATAATCCCGCGTCGCTACCGACCCGTGAAGGCCGCCGCGATTGCGGCAACGCTGATCACGGCAGTGATTGCGGGGCTACCTGGTGAGCGCATTGTTGAATCGGAAGATATTCACTGACTCCACGTTAACTCGCCCCGATTGAGGAACACCACATGAAGAACGTTTTGTTTGTTGGGCAGGACCCCGAGAGCGTCGATTTCTCGGACCCGGCGTTGCCGCCGGGATTTGACGCGAAGAAGATCCACGCGGGCATTGATGTCGGTATGAGGCAAATGTCAGACCGCGGCTGGCACCCCGATCTTTGCCTAGTGCGCCCGGACAGCACCGCCGCCGCCGCAATTGAACGGCAGCTTTCCCTTGTGGCTTATGACTGCATTGTGATCGGTGGGGGCATTCGAATACCGCCCAAGAGCCTGCTTCTTTTCGAGGAGATCGTGAACGCGGTGCGCAAATCCGCTCCCAGAGCTTCGATCGCATTCAATACGCGGCCGGAAGATACCGCCGATGCTGCTGCGCGCTGGCTAAAACCTTGACCTTGACCCTCCCCTTTCACTTGGTGGGATGCTTTTGAATCCCCTGTAATGACACACGGTCGCTTTTGCCGGGGTCTAGCTCAATCAGCCGACTCCGGGCGGCCTGGTGTGAACGTCACCGACAAGGACTCCATATAACAATAGTCGCCGCCGCCGAAATGATACGTCGGTTTATCCACGGCCACCTGCATGTCCGGCACTCGCCTGAATAGTTCCTGCAACAGCACGCGCAGCTCCATTCGCGCCATTGCAGCGCCCGGGCAAGTATGGATGCCGAAGCCGAAACTCAAATGGCGATTACTGCCCCGGTCCAGCCGAAACTGCGTCGGATCCTCAAACGCCTTTACATCGCGATTCGCGGCCGCCCAGCCCACGTACACGTCGGTCCCCGAGGGGATCGCGGTGCCGCCGATGAAAACGGGTCGGGTGGTTCTGCGAAAGAATCCGAAAAAGGGCGGCCGCAGGCGCAGCGTTTCCTCGACAGCGACAGAAATCTTGCTCGGATCCGCACGGACCTGGTCGCGGACCACGGGATTGGAGAATACTTCGTTGACCAGGCTGGCCATGGCGGAGGTAGTGCTGTGGTGCCCCGCGCCGAGGAAGGCGGCCATGAGAACCACATAGTCGTCGTCGTCGAGCCGCCGTCCCTCGATTTCAATGCCGGCTAGATGGGTGAGGTAGTCCGCTCGCGGTGCCTCGCGCCGCTTGTGGACTTCGGTGACCGTGATCTTGCCGAACTCCGCCTGCTTGCGCCCGAACTCCTCCGGATTGCCTTGAGCGGCAAACATCGCAAGCGCCGCTTTGCGAACCTGGGGCACCATCTCATCATCGACACCCATCAATCGGCAAATGGTCTCCGCCGGCACGGGCTCGGCCAACTCCGCGACCACGTCGCAGGCGCCCCGCTCGATGAAGGTATCTATGTGGCGGTTGATGTCGGCGCGCACGAACGGCTCCATCATCTCGGGCGTTTTCCAGGTGATGGCGCCGGCGAAAATCGCGCGCCATGCGCTGTGGCGCGGCGGATCCATCTCAAGCGCTGGAATCGGTTTCCGCGGCAACATCGGCCGCAGCACCTGTGGCTCAGACGAATAGGTCTTGTGGTCCATCATCGCAGCTTTGACATCGCCATAGTTGAGGAGCATGTGGAAGCCTTCATGCTGGTCGCTATGCGCCAAGGGGCACCGGTTGCGGACCGCTTCGAACAATTCCAAGGACTCCGCCGGGCCTGTCGTATAGCAGCTCCAATCGCGTGTATCGTCGCTCATCGCATGCTCCTCGCTGTCTTCCGTCCTAGTAATTGACCGTAAATCGCAAGCCGTAGGTTCGAGGTTCGTCAAGATAGGAAGTCGCGGGGCCCGGTATGCCTGCCGCGGCAGTCGCCGCGATCACGACCTTGTTTTGAATGTTCTTGATCCAGGCGCCCACGGACCACTCGTGAGCATCGTAGGTAAGGGAGGCATCGCCTTTGTTCGAGGCATCTTGCCGCGTGCCCTTGTTATGCACGTAATCGCCGTACCATGAGCTTTCGAAGCGCCAGTCCAGATGCGCCCTCATCACCGCCGCACCCAACGGAATATTGTGAGTATAGCCGGCAAGCGCCGTGAGATCGGGCGCGTACGCCAGCTGATAGCCGTTGAAGTTCTGCCCGTTCGGCGTGATAAAATCCACGTTGCGCGCATGCGAGTAGCCTACGTTTAGGTTGATCTGGTCGTCGACGAACACCTTGGCCAAGACATCGAGCTGATTGCCCTTGATGGCCACCTTGCGCGCATTGAAAATGGCGTTGAACTTCGCAGAGATGTCATAGCTTTGAATCAGCAGGTCGCGGTAGTCGTAGTAGTACACTTCATCGTTGATCTGGAGCCGGTCGTTCAACCAACGGGATTTCACGCCGCCGGTATATGACAGCAGCCGCGAAGGCTTCACCTCATTGCTGAACGTCGCCGTATTCGGCAATTCGTTGAACGTACCGGGCTGATATCCCGTTTGGATGGCGCCGTACAACATGACCTTCGGTAAAACGTCTTTCTCGATACCGAGCTTCCAGTCGACATGGTTGTAGGTCTTGTCGAAAGTGTAGGGGAAGCCGCCGACGGCCAAAGGTGAGTTGCCGTACGCGGCTCGATTGGTGCTGCTCGCGCGCGCTCCTATGATGGCCCGGAAGGTGTCGCTGAAACCGTAGGTCGCTTGCCCGAATGCCGCGTAACCCTTCAGGCGGTTTGACTCGACATCATCCTGCAGAAACGCGAACGGCAGGTTCGCGAACAGGGTGAACGTGCCGTGGTTACGCACGTTGTAGAAATAGACACCGCCCAACCACTTGAGCGGCCCGTCGCCGGTACTGGTCAAGCGCAGCTCCTGGGTGATCTGATTGTAATGGGCGGTGTTCTCAGCCTCGATCGCACCGAGCCAGTAGAACGGCTTGGAATCCAGATACAGATACGAGGGTAGATAGGTCAGGGTCGCGCCCTCGAAGCGATAGTCGATCTCTCCGCCCACGATCGTCGACATGTAGCGATCACGTTCCGCCTGAATGGTGCCGAACGGCTCGGCGAACGCACCGCTGCGAGTGTCGTTGTAGGGGTCCGACCACAGGAAGCACCCCTCGCAATACTTACCGGTTGCCGGATCCGTGCCCTTGTTGACGAGGTTGGCGGTTCTGCCGTGCTTGACGGCGGTCTGCGCCCACAGATAGACCGAGAGTTGCTCATTGGGATTGAGTAGCATCGACAAGCGACCGCTGGAGTTGTTGCGCGCATCGGCGCCGGTGGTCTCCACGCCCTGATTCTTATTCCAGTCGACGGCGGCCCGAAGGGCCAGCGTGTCTGTGGCCTTGAAGTTTTGCGTCACCGTCGCATGGATGGCCGAGTAGTTGCCCACTTCGAGAATCGCTGCTCCCTCATTGTTGAAGCCCGGTCGAGTGGGTGTGAGATTGATGGTGCCGCCGCTGGCGCTGCGTCCATACAAGGTTCCTTGCGGTCCCGGCAGAACTTCCAGCTGCTCGAGGTCGAAGAAGGCCGCGCTCGTGCCCTCGCGCGGGACGTAAATGCCCGCCACATTGAACGAGACGTTGGGCTCGACGTTCTGGAAGTCGAGAACGGACCCCACGCCGCGCACGAGCACTTGCGTGTTGTTGCCTTCGGCCTGAAAGCGCACGGAAGGCACCAGCTTCTGCGCTTCGCGCAAGTCGGTCACGCCGGCTTCGATCAGGGTGGCGCTCGGAATCGCGGTTACCGCCGCCGCGGTCTTTTGCAGACTCTGCGTTTGCTTCTCCGCGGTTACCGTGATTTCCTCGAGCGCGTCCGGCGCAGGAACGGTATCGGCGGCCGCCACCGCGGCCGCCGCTGACATCAGCAACGAGAAATGGATCCATCCCATCGGCTTCACCATTGTGCGCATCGAGCGTCCCCCGTCTTTTTGTTGTCGACTTGTTTTCCAACTCGACGATAGGAGTGGCTGTGCGGCCGGTCCAATCACCTAATGCCATTCCCGGCATCACTCTCGGGCATGATGGACTTCGCCCGCGCCCCTCAAGCGGAGCGGTCCCGTCAGACGCGAAAGTCGGCCCCTGCGGGCGTGAACGACACGTTGAGCGAAGGAATGAAGACGTAATCGCCGCCGCCGAACTGATAGGCGGGATCGCGGGTCTCGACGCGCAAATCTGGCAGACGGCGCAGCAACTCTTGGAGCAGCACGCGCAACTCCATCCGCGCGAGCGCGGTCCCAGGACAGACGTGGATTCCGGCACCGAAGCTCAAATGCGGGTTGCTCCTCCGATCGAGCCGAAATTCCAGCGGATCGGCAAACCGGGTGGCATCGCGGTTCGCGGCCGCCCAGCTCAAGTAGACATCAGATCCCGCATAGATCTCGACGCCCGCGACGCTGGAGCTTTTGGTCGCGCGGCGGAAAAACCCATAAAACGGCGGATGCAGTCGCAGCGATTCCTCCACGGCAGCCGGAACCAACGAGGGATCCGTTTTGAGAGCGTCGCGAATGTGGTCGTTGGAAAATACATCGACGATCAGCGTGGTCATCGCCGCCGTGGTGCTGTGATGGCCCGCGCCGAGGAACGCCGCGAGCAACACCACGTAGTCATCGTCTTCGAGCGGCAACCCTTCGACGACGACCGTGGCGAGGCGCGTCAAATAGTCATCGCGTGGGCTCGAGCGGCGTTTGTGCACTTCGGTGACGGTGATCTCGGCGAACTCCGCCTGCCGCTTGCCGAATTCCAGGGGATTTCCCTGGGCTGCGAACATCGCGAGCGCAGATTCGCGAACACGGGGTACCAACTCCTCATCGATGCCCATCATGCGGCAGATGGCTTCGGCCGGGACCGGCCGCGTGAGTTCCCGTACGATGTCGCAAGACCCGCTTC
>JAXDQI010000115.1:0-7976 GCA_034667965.1 Gammaproteobacteria bacterium | reverse complement strand
CACCCAGCACCCATTCCGAGGTGCCGCCCAGCACCGGTTCTGTGCGCCTGACTGAGTAGGCGAGGTCAACCATATCGTCCACCTGCAACCCGGAAGGCTGAATGGTCGCAGTCAAAACACCGTCGAGCGCCGAATATTCGAGGTTATTCTCTCGACGCAGGACCGTAAATGTCTGCCCTGAAGCCAGGACATCGATAATCTGGCCATTGCGAATGATATGTAGTTTATGCACGGTCAGCACGTCGGTATCCGGCTTCCAAGGCAAGCTGATAGTACCGACCGTCGCTAGGCCCTGCGGAGTCTGAATCCGAATCAGGTTCTCGAAATAGGCTTCGTCAAACGCCCGCGAAAAATTGAACTGACGATCGTGGACGAGGATTCGAACGGCTGCGTCGGTGGGCGGCGCACTCTTTGTGGGCAGGACCAATGGCTGCACCCAGGGAGCGGCAGGCCCCAACGCCAGCTTGTCGCTTGCTCTCGCGCCACCGGCGCAAAGTAAGGCAACTACGCAAGCGGCCCCGCCTGCCCTGCTTGCGGCCCAAGTTACTAACTCACCTTGCATAAGACTTGAATGCTTCCCTGCACGCCAAAGGCCGCGAAATTATACTCCCGAATTGCCATCGGAATCGGAAACAATGAAGTGGGGGCCGTTTTATGATCTAGTCAGAAACTGTTATGAATGCCAACAATTGGACTTAGCCAGAGGCGGACATCTCTACGGGAGGACAATCGACTGCAGGACCCACCCCTGCGGTCTGGCCAGGTCAACAAAAAACGAAAACCACCGAAACCACTGTGATCCCACTAACCATGAGGCAAGTAGTTGACCGCGCACGAGTGCGGTACCGCCCGAACTGCGTTCGCTGCACCGATTTGTTCGGCTAGAAAGGTATAGCTCACCGTACCGCCGCCGGGTGTTTTCTGCAAGGCATCCCATACACGCATCTGGAAGTCCGTGCCGCGAATATCGACAGGAAGGTCCAACGCCTGGTCGGGACGCTCGATAAAGTCCACTACTTTCGCTATCAATCCGGCATCGCAGTTATCGGTGACCTCGATCGCAGCGTTCGGAAACTGATTCTGCAAATCGCTCACAAGCATTTCTGGGTCATCACCCACCATGATCGAGCGAATCAATTGCTCGGACAGGGCGATGATAACGAAGCCCAGCGAACACGGCGCGATGACAAAGCCGATGGTCGCCGCCGCTCGGATAAGCGGGATGAGCACGTCGGTCGCTCCCCCCTCTGGACGTTCTGCTCTAGTTTTCGATGTAAACATGATCACTCCTTGGATTGGTGAATGACGGTTGCAGGCGCACGTTCAGTTCACGTCAAAGCGTTCGCCGACCATCTCTTCGCTCTTCCGCCAAAGCGCCCGGGCGCGTTGCGGATCGAGGGCATAAGGCCGCACACCGCTGCGGATGCCAGCCACGGAAACCACCTCGGCGACGTGGCAGTCTTCGCAATAACGACCGCCAATCGCCTCAGCATCGGCGACACAGGCGGCCCACACCGAAGTTGCCGCACCTTGGGGAATGCTCTTCCAGCTGAACGGCGGAGCGTCCTTGGGCTGAGTGGCATTGATCTCCGCGATCAATTTCACCATCGCCTCGGGCGTCATGTGGCGGCCCAGCTCGGTTTGAATGCCCCCAGGGTGCACCGCCGTCGCTCGCACGCCACTCGCCTTGTGACGGCGATCGAACTCGACCGCAAACAGCACATTCGCGGTCTTGGAACGGCCATAGGCAGTGAACTCGGCGTAGGGCGAGCGTTCGAAGTTCGGATCCTCCAGATCGACGTCCGCATATCGATGGCCCGCTGAAGACAGGTTCACTAACCGCGATCCCGGGCGCAGCAGTGAAACGATACGGTTCACCAGAACAAAGTGCCCGAGGTGATTGGTGCCGAATTGCGTCTCAAAGCCATCGATGGTAGTGCCCCGAGGGCACGCCATGACGCCGGCGTTGGCAATGATCACGTCGAAAGGCTTGCCGGCGGCAAGCAAACCGTCGGCGCAGCGCCGCACACTGTCCAGCGATGCCAGGTCGAGTTGAACCAGGTGAATAGAACCTCCCCCAGCGGCTTGCGCGCGGACGAGGTCCGTAGCGTCCTGCGCCTTGGAAAGATTGCGCGCGGCACCGATGACTTCCGCCCCGGAGGCTGCCAATGCGCGCGCGGTCTCGACACCGAGGCCCGCGGAAACACCGGTGACGAGCACCCGCTTTCCGCTCAAATCGATGCCTCGCAGCACCTCGTCAGTCGTCGATGCGGCTCCAAAAGAATGGGTCATGGTCAATTCCTCGCTGTTTTCCGCCCGCCCCTACCGCTGCACCATGTAAAAATGGTCTAATTGAAAGTGGAGGGGAACTCCGTTTAATATACGGAGGCTCCCTCCGTTTTGCAAGTGCTACGTCAGGAGCGGACCGAAAAACATGAAACAAAAGGCAACGGCCCAGACGCGCAAACCACGCGCCGACAGCGCCAGGAATCGACAACTACTGATCGACGCAGCCAAGACAGGGTTCGCGGATGCTGGGCTGAATGTGAGCCTGGAAGAAATCGCTCGCCGCGCCGGCGTCGGCATCGGCACCCTGTACCGCCATTTCCCCAGCAGGGAGGCCGTTGTGGAAGCGGTTTATCGACGCGAAGTGGAACAGCTGGTCGAAGCCGTGCCACAGCTGCTCGAGACCTCCCCGGCGGGTGAGGCACTGCACCAGTGGATGCACCTTTTCGTCAATTACATCGCCACCAAGCGCTTGATTGCACCTTCCCTGGCAGCCGCGGTAGGCCGTACTTCCGCGCCTCATGCAACCCCTGCCGAACTGATCACACGGGCGATCTCTACACTCGTGAAGAACGCCGTCCGAAGCGGCGATGTGCGCAAGGATATCGATCCATCTGACTTGCTGCGTGCGTTAGTCGGAGTGAGTTATGGAAATCCCGACGCGGGCTGGGAATCGAGTGCGCGGCGACTCATCGACATTCTAATGGATGGGCTGCGGTGTAAGGGTCGGTGAATGGACGCCTGTCCGGCCATGTCAATTGCGAAGAGCCCTGCCCGATCGCGCCCCACATACCACTGATGCAGAATGCCGTGTGTCCGCCCCGGAAACTTCGGCTGTCGTGTTAGCTGATATCGGCGGCGTGCTCCGGATCGTTGGGCATCGCGATCCGAGCAAGCGGTCTCATACTCTCAGCGACATAGGTCACCACTTGAGGGCATCTCAAGCAGGCGGCGCTACCCCGCTCCTCGTACCAGCGACAGGTTGGTCGAATCTGGCACGAGGGCAAGTGCTCAGCGACTGGCTGCAAGTCATCGACGATCCGTTTGGCAAGCGCACACCGCTCGCCTGAAAAATGAACACAGCGGTTCTGTTCGCACTGTGCTGCTATGCGAAACACGTGCCCTGGCAATAGCGGACCCATATTCCGCAATCGCGAGAGGTCAACGATTGCTTCCTTTTTGAGATATGACACCCGCGGCTCTTCAGGCGTGCCGTTGATAACCCCAAATACAGTCGCACCGGTCATGTCCGGCTGGGCACTCGGACAGAGGAGCTGGGTCGTCTTCTCGGTCATCTGACTGCTTTTAATAGCGCGGGATGTATTTTGTCTAGCCGAAGGAACGCGGCAGCTGTCCTCGCTCGATGAAGCCCACGAGTATATTCTTGCCAATTCTCGTAATCGCTGGGGCTGCAACGATCCCCCTCACCTTTACAGCAGCAGTAATCGCAGTAGCCAGTTCAAATGCCTGACCCGCATCGCGTTCTCTGACGATACGACCGATAATTTCCCAATTCAGGGAAAGATTCGGTTGCACAGGATTTACCCCGAACTGTTTGGCCGCACGCGCCACGGCCTGATCAATTGACTTGGAAAGCATCGCGGCTGAAACACCAACCCTGCCGCATTCGCCAGTCCCCGCTTGAGGCTCGTCGTGCAGGCCTGGCCATTAGTCTCGAGGATCAATCTTGGCGGTCCTGTCGGTCTTGTTCCGCCGGGCCACACCCCCCGCGGTCAGCCACCCCTCAATGCGTTCGGTCGGTTGAGACACGCCCGATACTGATGAGAATGTCGCCGCTCTACAGTCATTCACACCCCGGCCCCCAATTGTCATACCAAATTTGAAGTGCTAGCCTCTAGACGATAAGCGGCACGCTCTGGCTGTTAGGGTGTAAAAAAGGACGGGGGAGAAACATGCGCACCACGGGAATCGCTTCGAAACTCTTACCTCTGGCGGTGCTGATCTGGGCGGCGACCAGCACGATGGCAGCCGCGCAATCATGGACCACACCTCAAGTCGTTGGGACTGTCCCGTATTTAACCGGGGGCGCTGTGGCGACCAACGGTAGCACCTCCGCGGTGGTTTTTGCGGCCGGGGTCGCCACCTACAACCAGTTCGAGATACAGGCTGTGGTTCGTACTGGCGGCGTATGGGGATCGCCGGTGGTGCTGGAGGCGCCATTTCTGTATGTGGTTAACTTTACAGTCGCGGTTGCGCCAAACGGCGATGTGCTCGCGGCGTGGCGCTACGACGCGACGACAGCCGCCGACTCCGGTGTGGCCCAAGTCGCCTTGTATACGGCGGGGCACTGGGGTGCGCCGCTGACCATCTCGACCGCGGGCCTGAATGCCGGAGTGCCGAGCATCGCCTTCGATGGACAAAGTCTCGCAACCGTGGTGTGGGAACAGAGCACATCTTCCAGCAACTGCGCGCTCAAGGCCATTCGAAGCAACACGGCACATAGTTTCGGGGCGGCGCAGACGATCGCTGGAAGCTGTTACGGCTTCGTCAATCTTGCGGTGAATTCCGTCGGGCAGGCCGTCATTTCTCAAGGTGCTTCTGGAATCAAGACCGGTCCCATCGTGGTGATCAGCCGAGACTCGAGCGGCAGTTGGGCGGCACCCGTCACGCTGGCGAGCTCCGTGTACCGTCAGCGCCAACCCAAAGTCGGGCTCGGCAATGAAGGCACTGCCGTGGTCGTGTGGCTCACAAACGCCGGCGTCTCCTACGCGAACCGTTCGAACGGCACTTGGAGTGCGGCGGCACCATTGCCCGGCGTGCTGGCCGGAAGAGCCGGCGGCATCTCGGGTGTGGCGGTGGATGCCGGCGGAAATGCCCTTGCGACCTTCACTCTGACCTCCTTGACGCCGGGGGTCTTTGCAACCTACAAACCGGTGCATGGTACCTGGCAAGCGTCGGTACAGCTTCCTGCCGGCCCAATTCCGGTGAAGGCGACTCCCGCGGGTACCTTCGTCGTCGGCTCGGGCGGAACTGTCGCGACCCGCGTGGCGGGGTCTACCAACTGGACGTCGACCGACTTTGCCAATGACTCGATCGTCGATGTCGCCGCCGGGACCGGCAGCGCGATCTTGACGATCGCCGGCGTCGCGCCAAATTCAATCGCCGTATCCACGGAGAAAGTTCCGTAGCCTGACGTGCCGCTCGGGCCCGGGTTTGGCTTGACTGCTCCCAAAACTACTGCCGCGTGGAATTTGCACTCAATCCCCGAGCGCTCAACGCGATCGGCCGTCAGGTCGCTGGATCGTAGATGGCCCCAACGAACAGCAGCGCGCCGCTGCGCCGGTCTGCGATCACACAGAAAAACGGCCGGTCGACGATCATCCGGAACGGTTGCTCCGGGCGCGCGACTGCGGTCGCCCTTATACCGGTCGTCGTAGCGGCCGCGGCTTCAGAGCCCTCCTCGTCCACCTTCCAGTAGGTCGATTGAAGCACCGACGAAATGAAGAGGCGCCCGGCGCGGGGTTGACCCGGCGCCGATGAGAACATGCCCGTTAATTGCGCACCATCCGGATGGAAAGCACGCGTCATACCGAGGGTTTGCAGCGCTTCATTCAAGCGATAATTGGACTTGAGCTCGAAGCGTGGCAGTTCAATGTTCCCGGAGCGCGGCGCATATTGCGCTTGCCAGCCCGTCCAATGCTCGGGTGTAAGCTCCGCTTCCAACGCGGCTACGCTTGATGATTGCGCCGGCAAGAGTACCTCCATGACAAGGTCCCCCTCGCCGAACGACAGGCGGATCGCCTGCAACTGCGGTGTTTCGAAGTAGTCGAATCGTCCCGATTGCGCCATGCGTGGCACTTGTTTGACGGAACCGTCGGCGAGCGTAAAGTCGCGTTGCTGCGTCTGCGCCTTGTCAAACTTGTGTGCCCATTGACCCTTGAAATACACCGCGTTGAGGAGCAGCGCGAGATCAGCTGGGTCGATCCGGTCGATTACCTTGGCAATCCTCCCCTGCGTTTCTTTGGACGCCCAGCTGTTGATCCGAGTCGCGGCACTCGGGGTGGAAAAATCAAGATCGATCATTTCGGCGTCATAAAACGCTTGCGTCTGCTTCACGTAATCAGGCCGAAGCGTCGCGCGACGACTGTCGACCCACAACGAATCCGCCACTGACAACGTGATGCTCTTGGCCGGTGTGCGGATGACTTTGATCAGCTGCGCGTTGGCCGAGTTGATTGCACCGAGTTTCGACCCACTGAGCGACAGCGCGGCCAGCATCTCCTGTCTTGTTTGACCGTCTGCGCCGTTGAGTGCTATCGATAGATCCAGTGCTGCACTTACCGGTGAGAGAACGACGTTGCCGCTTGGGATTGTCTTTTGGACTGCGTTGAGTAAGCGGAAGCCAAACGCGTTGTCCGCAGCAGCCACATCGACTGATGCCGACGGCGCCGCCGCTTGCGTGGCTGCGGCACTGGACAGGGTCACTGTGACGAATATGGCGAGCAGACCATGTTTGCGGTGCATGGTACCTCCTGTCAGTGGGTGGCTCGCACTCGCTGGTTCGCACTGGTACCTGCAAGCTGATTGATCAAACCCACTCCGGCAGGGCTACCCCAACCGGTCACCAGATCGTAGCCGGGGACGGCGTTGAAGCCGCTGCCGTCGCCCGCCGCGGGTGGGTTGCTGCCGCTGGTGATGTCATGGAATGCGCCGGGGTAGCTCGAGCTCACGCCGAGGTTGTAGAGCGCGGGATTGATGAACCCCACAGTGCCTCTTCCATTCGCCACGGACTGTTGATTGACCAGGGCCAAAAACCCTGCCCAGCGTGGCGCGGCAAAGCTCGTGCCGCCGTAGCCGGTGACGAAACGGCCGTTGATCACGGTGGGGTTGTCGAAATTCGCTTCCGCCGCCACATCGGGAGAGTTGCGCAGGGCTGTCGAGCCGAGATTCGACGAATTGATCACGCCCGTGAGTTGCTGCCAGGTGGCAATCGGCGTATCGCTGACATTGCCACCGCCGCTTTGCGGCCAAGCGGCTTCTGCTGACCACGCCCCGCCCGGCCCCCTCGTCGTCAACTCGGTGCCACCGACCTCGGTGATGTACGGATCCACTCCGGGGAAGAAATAGGTCGAGCTATTGAACTCGCCGCTGTCGCCGCTTGCACTGACGAAAGACTGGCCTTGTGCCGCGAACTCCTGGAATATCGGGTCGTCACTCGCAGCATCCGCCGGATTCCAGCCCCAAGAGGAACTGAGCACCTTGGCGACATTGTCGGACGCCATTTGATTGAGGATCTCGGTGTCGCTCGACCCTTCATAGAAAAGAATCTGCTTGATCCCCGGGGCCATGCCAATCGCATTTACGATGTCGAGCACCTGCTCGCCGTCATCACAGGTGGAACTTGTGGTCGAGCCCACCGTGGTGCAGGCACCGTTGAATCCGCCGACCAATACATTCTTGATCGGTACCGTTGAAGTCATGCCAGTCTTCGAGTAGTAGAGTTGCACGTCGCTTGCCCGATATCCGTCGAACGATAGGATGCCGATCGATTGGCCCGCGCCGGTGAGCGGACCATTACCGTAGTAGGCCGCACGCATGTCGCTCGGCAAATACTCGCCGGACGGTCCGGAGCCGGTGAAGTTCGCCGCTGCCTCCTTGTGCCGCAGCATCGGATGCGGCAGAACATAGTTGTTCATGCCGGTGATCTGCAGCAGCGGCACACTCAGTCC
>JAXDQI010000114.1:0-42516 GCA_034667965.1 Gammaproteobacteria bacterium | reverse complement strand
ACCATGGGGCCGCCTTGTACTTCCACCATGCGTGGAACCGGAACGACGACCATGCAACGAGTCCCTTCACATCGGTCAAGGACCATGTTCTGCTGCGCCTCGCCGGAGCATTGCGGGAAATTGATTCGAAAATGAGGTCCGTATTGAGCGGCGAGCGGTTCGAAAGCATCGTTCGGCTCATTCCCGACGAGTGGCTGCCGGACGACCCCGGGTTCGACGGAAAGGGCGGTCAACGAGAGGCCTATCTGAACTTTTTCGAGCTCCGATTGAGATCATCCGACGTGTTCGTGGGAGAGGCGATCCGTGCACGTGCCTCATACGTATGACTACGCGATAGTGCGCGTGGTCCCGCGCGTCGAGCGCGGCGAATACGTGAATGCGGGAATCATATTGTCGTGCGACGTCGAACGCTTCTTGCAGGCCTGTATCGAGCTGGATGAGCGGGCTCTTTTGACCCTCGATCCCGAAGTCGATCTCGACCTGATCCGGCGCACCCTCGCGGCCATTCCGGCGATCTGCGCCGGAGGCGCGGATGCCGGCGCCATCGGGCGGTTGAGCGCGCGGGAGCGTTTTCATTGGCTGGTTGCCCCGCGAAGCACGATGGTGCAAACCTCTCCCGTTCACACCGGTCGATGCTCGGATTTGAACTCGGTGCTCGCCCGTCTGATGGCGACAATGGTCAGTCGGCGCCCTTGATTGGGCGTACCACCGAAGTAGGACACATCCCTCGCCTCATGCCGTCGAAAGACGACTGATGGGTTTCGGTGGTCATATTAATCTAGGTCTTCTTATCCGTTCATCGGAGATGTGCCGTGCTCGAAAAGCTTCCTGAGAGCGTGGGTCACGCACTGATCAACCAGCGGGCGGGGATGGAAAAGGTGCTGTACAACCAGCTGTTCCGGGAGCGCCAGACGGCGCGCCTCGACCTCCGTAGCAAGGCGTTCGTCTTTAACGGCCGCATTCCGAAGCGCTTCACGGCAGACGGGGAGGGAATCTCCCCGCCGCTTGAATGGGACGCAGTGCCCAAGGACACTGCGTCGCTTGCGCTCATCGTCGAGGACGCCGATTCGCCGACCCCGCGTCCCTTGGTGCACGCCATCGTTTTTGATCTCGGTAATATCGCCGGGTCGATCGAGGAGGGTGCGCTGAACAGCCCCCATCACGCCGGCTTCGGATTGGAGACCGGGCAGAACTCTTTCTTCCAACGGGCGTGGCTGCCGCCGGATCCACCTCGCGGCCACGGTGAACACCGCTACGTGTTCCAGATATTCGCGCTTCGCGCGGGACCGCCGTTTTCAGAGGTCCCAGGGCGCGGAGAATTCATCGACGTTGTACTCGACCGCGCGATCGCCGTCGGTTGTCTGATCGGAACGTACGAGCGCGAGGAGCGCGTGGCGTCGGCGCCGTCGGAGCAGGAATCGATGGCATCGATGGCCTAGGCTCCCAGGCGCGGGTTCGGGGTGTCCTCAACCGGGCGGCACGTAGATCGCGCGCGCTTTCCCCGTGGTTTTGAATAAGCCGAACGACCCTCCGACCCCGACGCCCACTGACGAATTCCTGGAATAGGAATCCGAGCCCACGCCGGTGCCGAACGATCCGGTTTGCCTTTGGTCAAAGCCCTCGAGAATGATTCCATTGGCACCGAGCTGGGCGGCCTCCATCTTCAAGCGTTCCACCACTTTATCGGTGCTGCTCTGTCCGCCCGCATTGAACATGCTCTTGCTGGATGCATTGAGCACCGCGATCTCCTCGAACTGCTGCGGTGCGTGCGAATAGATGGTCACTTGCGACGGCGCGATCGGCGGACGGGCCGTCCCCACCAATACATGGGAGGATGGGGCACAAGCGGCCATCAGCGCCAGGGCCGCGCTGGTCCAGGCCATCCTGATCGGACCGCGTGCATGCATTCTTAGGATGGGGAGGTCTCCGAAGGGGCCATTGCCGCGTGTTTCGGGCGCGCAGGCTTTGGCGGTGCGACGAAGGACTCGAATTTGAGATCGATCGTGGACCCCGAGAGTTGATGCGGAACGCAGGTGGTGCGGCTCGCCACGTTTCGCGTGGTGAACATCCCCAGCACGTTGGAGCGAAACTGTTCCACCAGCTCGCAGTCGCCCGTGTCGAGTTCCCGAGGCCGGTGCGGCGCAATAGTGACCGGAAGCCAAGTTCCGTCCACGGGCTTCGAGTCGGATGTGTCCGAACCCGCCGGCGCCAGCGTATAAAAGGTGAGATCCGCTCGCGCAAATTTATCAGGGCGACCGAATCCGGATGCGCAGGCGCCTGCTCGCGCCGTGGCGTCCGGCCGTGCCCCGGATGCAATGAGCAGCATCTTGAGTTTATCGGCCAGGCCGTCGCACGAGTAAGTGGATGTGAATCCCATGAACTGAAACGAATACTCATGCTTCTGCCAAACCCCCGCGCCGTGCAGTGAGGCGTCATCGGCGAAGGCGGCAGCCGAGGCGAGGAGGGCACCGATCAGGCCGGTGATCCCAATTGAGCCAAGCTTCAGGGGGGTCGGCACGGCATTCTCTCCGCAGGGGTGTCCCAAGTACCTAGCATAACGAATTGTCCGCCGCGAGTGATCTGTCCAATGCCACAATCGCCCCCACCAGATGATAAAAAGTGCTTGCCGGTGCGGGGGAGTCGACGAGTTCGCCCGACGGAAGCTGAATGTCGAACCACAAACCCGGGACCGGAGTATTGAGGTACGGCAGCAGGGAGGCCGCGGCAGCGGCCGCCATCACCCAATACTTCGTGTCATCCGTCAGCTGCGCGGCGAGCAGCGCAGCCTTGAGCCGTTCGGTCTGCGGCCAGAATCGAGCATTCGGATCGTGGACGGAGAAATCCTCGAGCAGCGCATTGATGGCAACCTGATTGTGAACACCCGATTGTTCCCCGATCGCAATGAGCCGCAGAGCCGTTTCCCGCAACGGACCTGGATGGCGACTCTCGGAGCGAAGCAACAGCCAGGCCCATTCGAATTGGTGGCCGGGTTCGACGATCCGGCCGGCCACTCCGGGCGCCGGGCGCCAATCCGCAGTGAAACACTCCCCCAGCGAACCGGTGCCGTGCCGGATGAATTTCTGCACCGCCAGATCCGCTATCTGCCGCGCCCAATCCGTCCAGCCCGGATCGTTGCCGGTTTCCGCCCAGGCCAGACAGGCCTCCAATAAATGCATGTGGGGATTCGATTCGAAGAAGCCCTGGACATTCTCATTCGAGCGAAACGCTCCATTATCCGCGCGGAATTGCGACTCGATCGCGCCGCGCAACTCGAGCGCCCGTTTTTCGAACTCGCCGTGCGCATTGAGGGCGGTGGCCGCGGCCGCGTAGCCCAGCAACGCGAACGCCTGGTCGTACAAGAGCGCCCGATCGTCCAGCGGGGTTCCATCGACTCCGGCCAGGGTTCGAAACAATCCGTCGGATCTGCGGTAATGGGCGACGAAATAATCCATTCCGCGTTGCAGGATACTTCGCAGGTCGCCTTTCCAGCCGAACCTAGATGCCTGCGAAAAGGCGTAGATCTGCCGCGGATGGACGCGGGCTCGCCGCGGATGCGGCAGGCCGTTGCCATTTTGCGCCAGCGTTTCAATGAAGCCGCCATTCTGGGGATCGATGCCGTGCTGCGCCCACCGCGGATAGGCGGCGTCCGCCAACCAGGTTGCGAGCTGGGTACGCAATGCCTCCAATTTGATTCTGGGCGCGCTATTGCCGCTGTTTTCCATGCACTGATTGTGACATGACTCGGCCGCCTTTTCAGGACGCCCAGCCGGCGTCCAGCTCGTGGCGTTCAGGCAGTGGCGTTCAGCTCGTGGCGGTCTGTATCACCCGGATTACGACCATCACGACGGCAACGGCGAGGTAACCACGCAGCACGATCATGCACGTCCGCCGCATGGGCGTAAGTTGCAGCGGGCCGATGGCGCCGAGTTCCGGCACCCGCCACGCCAGGCGGGAGCGCTCGCGATGGGCGCGGTCCAAGGGCGGTTGCCGTTTCGCGCGCAGCGCGTATGCCACCACGCCGACGACGGCAAAGCCGATGCCGAGGCCCAGAATCACCTCGATCTGCCCGCTGCCGATGGCGGGAAACAGCACCGCGGCCGTGAGTATCAGCGACAAGGTCACGAGGATGGCGATGATGAACAGGGTGAACGCGTTCATCCTGAACGAGTTGACCCAAGGTCCCAGGATTTCCTCGTCGTTGCACAGCAAGAGCAGGAAAACCGACGCACTGGGAAGCAGCACGCCCGCGAGCGTTTGTACGGCGTTCGTCAGGAGGCCGAGAGGCACCTTAGGCGTCAGTACGAGCGCTGCCGCCGCCACGATCAGGCAGAAGTAGAGACCGTAAAAGAATTTTGCCTGGCGCGGGCTGTGGTTCAGCGAATGCCGCATCGAAAACAGATCGCCGACGGCATATACGGACGACAGCGACACGGCAGCCGCGCCGATGATGCTGGCATCGATCAAGGCGACCGCGAACAGGATGCCGGGAAGGCTGGATCCGTGCTGCCTCGAGAGCCCCGACGCCACGGCGCCCGCGTCAGTGAAGTGCCCGTACTCGGCCGTTCCTTTGAATGCCTCCGCGCAGAACGCGATCATGGCAACGGCGCCGACGGTGACCAGCACGATGCCGATGATGAGGTCCACGCGCTCATAGTTGATGAAGCGCGCTCCGATCCGCTTGTCGATCACGTAGCTTTGCTGGAAAAACAGCTGCCAGGGTGCGACGGTCGTGCCGACGATGGCGATGATGAGCAGCATCACGTCGGCAAGGTGGGCGCGGGGCGGCAGCTGCGGCACCGCGAAATCATGGCCGATAGCGGCCCAAGGTGGATGTACCAAGAGGAACACCGGTACGACAGCCAGGCTGCCGAGCACCAAGAGCAGTGCGAACCGCTCGAATCGCCTGAAGTCGCCGGTGCTCACCGCAGCCATAATCATGGCCGCGGCTGCCGCGAGTCCCCAGGTCTTCGGTACGCCAAGAACGCCCAGGCCGAGACTGATGCCGATGAACTCCGTGACCAGGGTGAGTGCGTTGAGCACGAAAAGATCGATGACGCTGAAGGCGCCCCAGAATCTGCCGAACCTTCGCAGGATGAGTTTTGCATGACCAACTTGTGCGATAGCGCCCAGCCGGAGCACCATCTCCTGGTTCACGTACAGGACGGGGACGAGCAGTCCCAGGGTCCAGAGCAGGCTGGTACCGTAGTTTTGCCCGGCCTGAGCGTAGGTGCTGAAAGCGCCGGCGTCGTTGTCCCCGACCATGACGATGAGTCCCGGCCCCAAAACCGCAAGCAAGGTGCGCAGCCGGTGCATCCAACCGGTACGCGGTCCGAGGTCGGTGGATAAAAGGGTTCCGAGCGCACCGCGTATGCCGGCATCATGCACGGCACGTTCCGCGGACGACAGAGAAAGTTCCTGGGTATCGATCATCGGGCGCCTCGAGTATCGTAAGCGGTGCCGATTCCGTGACGGGCAGCCCAAGAGCACGCAGCCGCAATTCCGCGGGTGCGATTGAAGGGAATTGGTGGAATCGAGGACGGTACCGAGAGGTGGTACGGTCAAACGCGCTTCCCGCCCGCGGCGGAAGGCGCTCCTAAAAGAGCCTTATCCTCCGACGAGCGCGCTGCAGTCGCAGCGCCAATCACCAGATCTAGAGCTACTGTCCAAGAAGCGAGCCTCGCGTTGCAAAAGTATATGGAAAGTAATTCGCTGTGCCGCCAATGTAAAGAGAAATCTCACGAAGCAGGACGGAATTTCGCCACTGGCGCCGACGATTCGCCCGTCCAGCCAGTGCGTTCCCATTGAGCCACCGTCGCTCCGAAGACTTTGGCGAGTGATCGGACGGCCGCGCGGGTGTCGACCGTGCCGGTCACACGTTCGAGATCGGCGGCGCTCGCGGCGATACGGTGGCTGCAACGCGTGCCGCAAGCGCCAACGCCGTATATGACGTCAGCACGGCCACTGCGATCGACAGTGTCACGAACCATGAATTATAGGTAGCTTGCATTAGACCGGCCGCGACATGGGACTCCCGCTGCCGTATGTATCGGCTTTTGTCGTGGAATATTGAGCGGTGATGTGACGAAATGTTCACGCTGCGGGCCCCCAAAAGCCGCGGCGGGGCGTGCGTCGCCGAATTGGCTGGTACACAATGCTGCACGTCATCCACCTTGGGGCTTGCTGATGAACCGACAGAGTCGCATAGGGCTGTCCGGCTATGCGTTTGCCGCAGTGATGCTGCTGGTCCGAACGGCCGGCGCGGGCCCGGCGCCCGCTCCAGGCGACCATGGTGTGGAAGTGGCTCGTCCCGCGATCGTCGTGTTTGCGGCGTCGTCGCTGACCGATGCGGTGGAAAAGCTGGGAGCGGATTTCGGCAAGTCCACCGGCATAGGCGTGAAATTCTCTTTCGCCGCGAGTTCCGTGCTTGCGCGGCAGATCGAAGCCGGCGCGCCGGCCGACATATTTTTCTCCGCCGATCGAGAGTCGATGGACTACTTGCAGTCGCGAAAGCTGATCCAGGCCGAGTCGCGACGGGACGTGCTCGGCAATCGTCTGGTTCTGGTCGCGCCGGTTGTGAGTACCGTCAGTTTGAAAATCGCGCCGCAATTCGAGTTGGCGGCGGCGCTAGGTAAGGGCCGCCTGGCCATCGGGGATCCGGATTCGGTGCCGGCGGGACGCTATGCCCGGGCAGCGCTCACGACGCTCGGAGTTTGGAATTCGGTGGCGGATCACATCGTGCGGGCCGAGAACGTTCGTGCGGCTTTGGCCTATGTCGAACGCGGCGAAGTGCCGCTCGGAATCGTCTACAAAACCGATGCGCTTGCTGACAAGGGAGTGCGGATCGTGGACACATTCCCGACGGAATCTCATCCGCCCATCACCTATCCGATTGCACTCACCGTGGGCGCGAAAAGCGTTGCCGCACAATTCGCGGATTACCTCAGCAAGCCGGCCGCCGGCGCCGTTTTCGCCCGATATGGATTCACGACGCATCAAAGGAGTCCCCCGCCTTGAATTCGAGTCCAGCATCGTCGATTGACCTACGCAGCGACACGGTCACCCAGCCCTCGCCGGGCATGCGCGCCGCCATGGCCTCCGCTCCCGTGGGCGACGACGTGTACGGCGACGATCCGACCGTCAATGAGCTTCAGCGCGCGGTCGCAGAGCGCTTCGGCTTCGAGACTGCGCTGTTCTTTCCCAGCGGGACCCAAAGCAATCTGGCGGCGTTGATGGCGCATTGCGGCCGGGGCGACGAATACATCGTCGGCCAGGAGGCGCACACCTACAAGTATGAGCAGGGCGGCGCCGCCGTGCTCGGCAGTATTCAGCCGCAACCCCTCGAAAACGATGAACACGGCGGAATTGCACTGGAACGCATTGCCGCAGCGATCAAGCCGGATGACGCGCACTTTGCGCGTACACGTCTGTTGGCGCTGGAGAACACCATGGGCGGCCGGGTGCTGCCGGTTGCGTACCTTCGCGACGCCACGACCTTCGCGCACTCCCTTGGCCTGCGCACCCACCTGGATGGTGCGCGCCTCTTCAATGCCATCGTCAAGTTGAAACTGGATGAGCGCGCGGCGGCGGCGGGATTCGACTCGGTGTCGGTGTGTCTCTCCAAGGGATTGGGCGCTCCGGCAGGGTCGGTCCTGCTAGGTTCCCGCGACGTGATCGCTGCGGCACGCCGCTGGCGAAAAGCGCTGGGGGGCGGCATGCGCCAGGCTGGAATCCTCGCCGCAGCGGGGCTCTATGCGCTCAAACACAACGTTGCACGTCTTGCTGAGGATCACGACAACGCGGCCTATCTCGCCGATGGCCTGCGTGACCTCGGGCTTCCTGTCGTGGCTCCGCAGACCAATATCTTCTACGTGGACATCCCGGCGCGGCAGGTGGCGCCGTTGACGGAGTATCTTTCGCGGCGCGGAATCCGCGCCTCCGTTACTGCGCACACGCGCCTCGTGACGCATTTGGACCTGCCGCGAGCCAGGATCGACACCGTCCTCCAGGCATTTCGCGAGTATCCGGACTGGCGGTCGTAGCCTTAGGAAATTGGTATCGTGAGGGAAAATCTGGCGCCGCCGCCGGGGCGTTGAAGGGCATGTATGCTGCCGCCGTGGGCGTTCATGATCGCGCGGCAAATCGACAGCCCAAGTCCGGCCCCTCCCACATTGCTTTCATCGCGCCCACGGTGAAATTTCGCGAACAGCTGTTCCGGATCGCCCGGTGGAAAACTGGGGCCATCGTCGTCGACCAGGACTCGAATGAACTCGTTTTCAACGTTTCCAAAAATGGCGATGCGGGTTCCCGGCGGCGTATGTTTGGCGACATTTTCCAGCAGATTTACCAATACTTGCAGCATGAGAGCGCCATCGGCGTGGACGGCGGGCAAGTCTTCCGGCAGCCGAATCTCCACTGGATAACCCGCCAACCGGCCACCGAGACGTGCCAGCGCGGAATTGACGAGACCCTGCAGCATCAGCCAATCTCGACGCGGCGCCACCTGCCCGGATTCGAGGCGCACCAGCTCCTGGGCGGTCGAGATGATCTCGGACATCTCATTCGCCTTGTTTTCCAAGGTATTCCTCAGGCTCTCGGTCTCCGCATTCACCCGCGCGCGTTCAGCCTCGTTCGCCAGCTCGGCTCGCTCCAGGGCAAGCGCGATCTGACCGGCGAAGGTCTCCAGAAGATGGCGTTGTTCCGGCAGCAGCAGGCGCCGTCTCTGCGTCGGTTCGACGGCGAGAACCCCCCAAGTGCTTTGGCTGCCGACCAGCGGCAGGTATTGCGCCGGCGCCGCCGGCAAAGTATCGGTTCCAAGGCCCGCGGGCGCGCTGTGGTCGAAGACCCATTGCGCCACCGAAAGATCCGAGCCCTTGAGAGCCTCAGGCCCCGGCGGACGCGCCGGATGCCGCAACCGTCCCCCCGGCTCGGGAACCAAAACCACAGCACGGGCGGCAAAAGTCTCGGCGACATGTTTGATCGCGACACGGGCCAGGTTCTCGACGCCTCGGGTCGCTGCGAGTTCGCGGCTCATGGCGTACAGCAATGAGGTGCGGCGTTCCCTGGCGCCTGCCACGCGGGTTTGCGCGCGCACGTTTGCCACCAGTGTCGCAATGGTCAGCGCCACGACGAGCATGACAGCGAAGGTCACCAGGTATTGAAAGTCGGATACCGCAAAAGAATACCGGGGTGGCACGAAAAAAAAGTCGAACGCGACCACATTGACAATGGCGGCAAGAATCGCCGGACCTTGGCCGAGCCGCAATGCGGCGATCGTGGCGCCCAGGAGATAAATCATCACGAGATTGGTCAGCGCAAAATAGGGGTACATCACGGCCGCCAATCCGGTGCAGGCGGCCGAGATGGCGACCGCCGTCCAAATTCGGCCCCAATGCACTTCTCGCGGTCCGCTCGAGCGAGCACGCGATGGATTGCCTCCCAAGGGCGGATCGCGCCGTGCGATCACCGATACGTCGAACCCGCCGCGCGCTCCGACCAGCTTGGCGGCGGTCGACGGCCGGAGCATGGATTTCCAGCCGAACCGTCTCGGCTCCCCCACAACGATGCGCGTGATGTTGCGCACGCGCGCGTATTCGGTCACCGCGTCCGCTGCGGACGGACCATCCAAGGTTACCGTCTGAGCACCCAGGGATTCCGCAAGCCGCAATATATCGATGCGGCGGTTGCGCATTGCTTCATCGAGCTTGAGCATCGCGGGTGTCTCCACGGATACCACGATCCATTCGGCGTCGAGAGCATCCGCGAACCGCTTGCCAACCCGTATCAACTGTTCGGCTTGATCGTCGAGCGCAACCGCAATCAAGAACCGATCGCGTGCCAGCCAGGGTTTCGATGACCTGCCCTGGTCGCTATAGGTCCGCGCCGCCGCATCGACGCGATCGGCGGTGCGACGGAGGGCGAGTTCCCGCAGCGCAAGCAGATTGGGCTCGCTGAAGAATCGCTCGGTTGCGGTGGCTGCCTGCTCGGTGGTGTAGACCTTGCCTGCTCGCAATCGGGCGAGCAGGTCACCGGGGGGTAGATCAATGAGTTCGACTTCATCCGCTTGATCGAACACTCGGTCCGGAACGGTTTCCCGTTGGCGTACCCCCGTAATGCCGGCGACGACGTCATTCAGACTTTCCAAATGCTGGACATTCAACGTCGTCCAAACGCAGATTCCCGCGCCCAGCAGCTCCTCGATATCCTGCCAACGCTTCGCGTGCCGAGGTTTTGGTTCGCCTTCGGCGATATTACTGTGGGCCAATTCGTCGACCAGCAGCACGGATGGGCGGCGCTTGAGGGCGGCATCAAGATCGAATTCACGGCGAATGATCCCGCGATACCGGATTTCAAGGAAAGGCAGCTGCTCGAGCCCCAGCAGCAGCCGCTCCGTCTCGATGCGGCCATGCGGCTCGACATATCCAACGACCACGTCAACGCCGGCGGAACGGGCGGCGCGAGCCGACTCGAGCATCGTATAGGTCTTCCCGACGCCGGCCGATGCGCCAAAAAATATCTTGAGCCGCCCCCGGCACGCGGATTCTTCCCGCGCCTTGAGCGCCGTCAGCAGTGCGTCGGGATCGCGGCGGGCCATCATTCGCTCAGCGGAGCGAATCGAGTGCCAGATTCAGTTCGAGGACATTGATTCGTGCCTCGCCGAGGACGTCGAACAGGGCGGACTTCTGATGTTGGGCAATGAGCTCTTGAACCCTCGTGAGCGGCAAGTTTCGCAGGCGCGCAACACGAGACGCTTGGTATGCGGCGGCGGCGGGACTGATCTCGGGGTCCAACCCGCTGGCGGAGGCCGTAACCAGATCGACGGGAATGAGGCGGGTGTTGTCCGGATCGGCGTCGTGAAAGAGTTTGACCTGCGCGGCAATTCTGTCAGTCAGCGCAGGGTTCAACGGTCCGAGATTCGAGCCGCCCGAAGCCAGGCCATTATACGGCTGCGGGGCGGTTGCCGAAGGACGGCCCCAGAAGTACTTGGGGTCCGCAAAGCTCTGGCCGATGAGTGAGGAACCCACCAGCACGTCACCTTGGTGGATGAGGCTCCCCGCCGCCTGTGAGGGAAAGACGGCCCTCGCCAAACCTGTGATTGCCAGCGGATAGGCCACCCCCAATAGTATGGTCATCACAAAGAGCAGGCTCATGCTTGGGCGTATATAACGGGTGAACATACCTATCTCCTCAAGCCAGGCCCGCTGCAGCCAGACACAGGTCGATCAGTTTGATCCCCGGAAAGGGCACGATGATCCCGCCCAATCCGTAAATCAGAAGATTGCGACGTAACAAAAGACCCGCACCCAGCGGGCGATACTTGACCCCTTTGATCGCAAGCGGAATCAGCAGCACGATGATCAGCGCGTTGAATATCACAGCCGACAGAATGGCGGAGTTCGGGGTGGTCAGCCTCATGATATTCAGCGCCGAGAGCTGCGGGTACGTGCTGGCAAACGCCGCGGGTATGATGGCGAAATACTTGGCGACATCATTTGCAATGCTGAACGTGGTCAGAGATCCGCGTGTCATGAGCATTTGCTTGCCGGTCTCGACGATCTCGATGAGTTTCGTGGGATTCGAGTCGAGATCCACCATGTTGCCCGCCTCTTTAGCAGCTTGCGTGCCGGTGTTCATCGCAACCGCCACGTCGGCCTGGGCAAGCGCCGGAGCGTCGTTCGTGCCATCGCCCGTCATCGCCACCAACCGGCCTTCCGCCTGATGCTGGCGGATCAATTTCAGCTTGGCCTCCGGGGTCGCCTCCGCCAGAAAGTCGTCGACGCCCGCCTCTGCGGCGATGGCGGCGGCGGTGAGCCGGTTGTCGCCGGTAATCATGATGGTCTTGATGCCCATTTGCCGAAGATCGGCGAACCGCTCCTTGATGCCGCCTTTGACGATGTCCTTCAGTGCAACGACGCCGAGTACCCGCACGCCGTCGCAAACGACGAGCGGCGTGCTTCCCTGTTTCGCAATGGTCTCGACGATGTTGGTGACGGCCTGGGGAAACGGACTCCCGAGCGACTCCACATGTTTTCTGATCGCGTCCGCGGCGCCTTTCCGAATCTGGCGTTCTCCAAGATTCACCCCGCTCATCCGGGTTTGCGCTGAAAAAGGTATGAATGTGGCATTGAGCGCCTTGATGTCGCGTTGGCGCAGATTGAAATTCTGCTTCGCCAGGACGACGATGCTGCGGCCCTCCGGAGTCTCGTCGGCGAGCGAAGCGATTTGAGCGGCATCCGCCAGCTCTTCCTCCGTTACCTGCGGCGCCGGCAGGAACACGGACGCCTGCCGGTTTCCCAGGGTGATCGTGCCCGTCTTATCCAGCAGCAGAATGTCGACATCCCCCGCGGCCTCGACCGCGCGACCTGAGGTTGCAATGACATTGGCCTGCATCATCCGGCTCATGCCGGCGACACCGATGGCCGATAGCAGTCCGCCGATCGTCGTGGGGATGAGACATACCAGCAGAGCCACCAGCGCCGTGATCGTAATCGGCGTGCCGGCCTTCGCCGCTTCAACACTGAAGATGGAGAAGGGCAACAAGGTCACGATCACCACGAGGAACACCAGCGTCAATGCAACCAACAATATGGTCAGTGCGATCTCGTTCGGCGTTTTTTGACGTTTCGCGCCTTCAACCATCGAAATCATGCGGTCAAGAAACGTTTCACCGGGATTGGCGGTGATGCGCACGATGATCCAATCGGACAGTACGCGCGTGCCGCCGGTGACCGAGGAAAAGTCGCCGCCCGACTCGCGGATCACGGGCGCCGATTCTCCCGTAATGGCGCTTTCGTCGACCGACGCGGCCCCCTCGACGACCTCGCCGTCCACCGGGATGATATCGCCTGCTTCCACCAGCACGAGATCGCCGCGTCGAAGGTCGTCCGCCTTGACGCTGTTCGTCGAACGATCATTCAGGCTCGGATCGTCGATCTTTTTCGCGAGAACGGTCTGCCTCATATCGCGAAGAGCCGAGGCCTGAGCGCGGCTGCGTCCCTCCGCCAGTGCCTCGGCGAAATTGGCAAAGAGAACGGTGAAGGCAAGCCACACCGTAATCGCAAGAATGAAACCGGTCGGCGCCTCCCCGTGCCCGGCGACCGCCCGGCAAAAGAGCAGCGCGGTCGCGATGGTGCCCACATACACGACGAACATCACCGGATTCCGCGATTGAATGCGTGGATCGAGTTTTTTGAATGTTTCGATCAATGCCGGACCGAGCAACTTTCGATCCAGCAGGGCCAATTGGGTGCGTGCCATAGTGTTCTTCAGTGGCCTTGGAAGAGCATGAAGTGTTCGACCACGGGGCCAAGGGCGAGCGCGGGCACGTAGTTGAGCACTCCGATCAATAGAATGGTGCCGATGAGCAACGAGATGAACAGGGGACCGTGGGTAGGCATGGTCCCCTCGGTGACCGGAATACGCTTTTTCGACGCAAGCGACCCTCCGATCGCCAGCGCAGCCACGATCGGCCAAAAGCGGCCCAGCCACATCGCTATGCCGAGCGCCAGGTTATAGAACTCCGTGTTCGCCGACAGACCGGCGAAGGCACTGCCATTGTTGTTGCCGGCGGAGGTGAACCCATACAGAATTTCACTGAAGCCGTGAGCCCCGGGATTGGAAACACCCGCCTTACCGCCGAGCGTCACAACCCCAATGGCCGTGCCGACCAGGACAACCATCGGAGTCGTCAGGATGAAGATCGACGCGAGTTTCATTTCTCTCGCTTGGATTTTCTTGCCCAGGTATTCCGGCGTCCGGCCGATCATCAATCCGGCAATGAAAACCCCGAGGATGGCAAATATCAGGATTGTGTAGATGCCCGTTCCCACGCCCCCGGGCGTGAGTTCGCCGAGCTGCATCAGGAATAGCGGAACGAACCCACCAATCGGCGTCATGGAGTCATGCATGCCGTTGACGGCACCGCATGACGTCGCGGTGGTTGCCGCCGCAAACAAGGCCGAAGCCGCGATGCCGAAGCGGGTTTCCTTTCCCTCCATATTTCCACCGGACTGCATGGCGGTCGCCTGGCTGTCGACCCCGTGCTGCGCGAATAACGGATTGCCGCCCTGTTCACTCACGAACGCCGTCGCCGCCAATACGGCAAATAGAACCAGCATCGCAGCCATCAGCGCCCAGCCTTGGCGGGTATCTCCCACCATTCTGCCGAATGTGTAGGTGAGCGCGAACGGGATGAGAAAGATGGCGGCAATCTCCAACACATTGGACAGCGTTGTCGGGTTCTCGTACGGGTGCGAGGAGTTCGCATTGAAGAATCCTCCTCCATTGGTACCGAGTTCCTTGATGGACTCCTGCGAGGCTACCGGACCCATCGGCAGCGTCTGCGCCTGTGTCGTGGCGGATTCGGTAACGGCATTGCCCTTGTCATCCTTGATCGCATTGCCATCGGGGTCGGTCTTCGGATTGTCGAACGTGAGCTTCTCGATCGTCGTCGCCGTCTCGTACGACTCGAAGTTCTGAATCACACCTTGACCGACGAGGACGAGGGCCAAAACGATGGACAGCGGCAACAGCAAATACAAGGAGGAGCGCGTGACGTCGACCCAGAAATTGCCGATGCGATCAGTCGAATGTCGGATGAAGCCTCGAATGAGCACCACCGCGACGGAAAGACCCGTGGCGGCGGAAAGGTAATTCTGCACCGTAAGCCCGGCCATCTGCGTCAGATAGCTCATCGTCGACTCGCCCGAATACCCCTGCCAATCGGTGTTCGTCACGAAGGCAACCGCCGTATTGAACGCGGAATCCGCGCTCACCGCAGCGAGGTGTTGCGGGTTCAGCGGCAACCACAATTGAAGGCGCTGGAGACCGTAAATGACCAGCGCTCCCAGCAGATTGAACAGCAACAGAGCGATTGCGTAGTGAGACCAGGTCATTTCCTGGGCCGGGTCGGTCCCGCACAGGCGATAGATCAAGCGTTCGAAAGGCCCACCCAGGCGGGAGGCAAAGGTGGCCCGGCCCTCCATCACGTCGGCGATATATTTCCCGAGGGGTTTGGCGCAGGCTATCACCGCACCCAGGATCAGCAACGCGAGCAGGGCGAATCTGGTGCCGGCGTCCACGTTAAAATCGCTCCGCCCAGATCAAGGCGTAAACCAAATAACAGAACAGGGCGAGTGCGACCAACCCGCCGAGGAGGTGTTCCATGCTCACCGGTCTTCTCCTATGCGCTCGATCCCCAGCACGAGGCCGATCGTCGCCAACAGCAACGCGAAAAGTATCGTCAGGTAGATGACATCCATGTTGGAATCCGCCTCTTTTATTCGGAGATCGCCAGCTTATCGACATCAATATAAATAACCCGTAAAAACTCGGATTTGCGCCACCCTGCCGGTCGAGCCGAAAACGGTGGTGACTTCAGGGACATTGCGCCTTACGATAGCCGGACGCATATCAAGCCGATGGCCACCGTGAGTGAACAACGTCCCGACCCCGACTCAGTGCTGATCAAGGTCAACCGGCAGAAGACCAAGGCGCAGCGTGGGAAGCTGCGCATTTATTTCGGCTCGTCGGCGGGCGTCGGCAAGACTTTCGCGATGCTGCTGGCGGCGGGCGAGTTGCGCGGCGAGGGCGCCGATGTCGTCGTCGGCGTCGTGGAGACGCATGGCCGCGCCGAGACGTCTGCTTTGCTCGAGGGCTTGGAGACGGCGCCGTCGAAAGCGGCGCCTCATCGGGGCGGGATGCTCACGGATTTCGATCTGGATGCCGCGCTCGAGCGGCACCCGTCCCTGATTCTCGTCGATGAGCTGGCGCACTCCAACGCACCGGGTGCGCGTCACCCCAAGCGTTGGCAGGATGTCCACGAATTGCTGGCGGCGGGGGTCGATGTCTTCACCACGCTCAATGTGCAGCATCTCGAAAGTCTCAACGACGTCGTGGCGGGCATTACGAATATCCGGGTGCGGGAGACGGTACCGGATACGGTGTTCGACGGCGCGGATGAAGTCGTGCTGGTCGATATTCCGGCAGAGGAACTTCTGCTGCGCCTGAAATCGGGCCGGGTCTTTATCCCGCCGCAAGACGAGCGGGCGGCCGATAATTTTTTCCGCAAAGGCAATTTGATGGCGTTGCGCGAACTCGCTTTGCGGCGTACCGCCGATCGAGTCGAGGGCGACGTTCAAGCGTATCGCGTCGACAAATCCATCGGGTCGGTCTGGAAAACCGCGGCGGCCCTGCTTGCGTGCGTGGGTCCGGGAGAGGGCGCGGAGCGCGTCGTGCGCGCCGCTGCGCGACTTGCCCGTCAACTGAATGCCGATTGGCATGCCATCTACGTGGAAACCCCGGCTCTGCAGCGGCTCCCCGCGGCGCGGCGCGAGACGATTCTGGCGACTCTGAGTCTCGCGCAGAATCTGGGTGCGGCCACGGCGGTCATCGCCAACCCGGAAGTGGCGGAGAGTGTGATCGGCTATGCGCGCAAGCACAATCTATCGAAGCTGGTCATCGGTCGGGACCCGGCGCATCGCTTGTGGCCTTGGCAGCGTTCGAGCGGCCAGAAGCTCGCGTTGCTGGCGCCCGATATCGACTTGATCGAGATCGGGCGCAGCGCGGAGGCCGCCCCGGGCGGCGACACCAAGGCGGCGACAGCGGCCTTGGGCGTGACCGAAGCCTTCGAGCGTCATGGGCGCAAACACTGGCGGTATTTGTGGGCGGCGATCGCCTGCGGCGCGGTGACCGTGCTGTCGATGCCTCTGGCGGCGCACTTCGACCGCTCCAATATCGTGGCCATTTACATCCTCGCGGTGGTGCTCGTCGGGGTGCGCCTGGGTCGCGGCCCGGCGGCTCTCGCGGCGGTCTTGAGCGTCAGCGCTTTCGATTTCTTTTTCGTGTCGCCGAGGTTTTCCCTCGCAGTGAGCGACGCGCAATATCTGCTGACGTTCTTGATCATGTTGGCCGTCGGGCTGATTACGGGGCAGCTGACCGCCGGCCTGCGTTCCCAGGCCCGGGTTGCGCTGCATCGCGAGGAGCGCGCCGCCGCGCTGTACGAGATGGCGCGCGATCTTTCGGGCGCAGTCCAATTCGATCAGGTGGTCAAGATAAGCGCTGAGTCCATCGAACGCACATTTCACGCAAGTGCGGCGCTGCTGCTGCCCGATACGGGGGGGCGGGTTGCGTTGGCGTCCGCGCGTTCCGCGCCTTCGCTCCGCGTGGATACCGGCATTGCCCAATGGGCCTTCGACAAGGGCCATCCCGCCGGCGTCGGTACCGATACGCTGCCGGGCAGTGAAATTCTGTACATTCCGTTGCGCGCTCCGGCCGAGGCGCGCGGAGTCCTGGCCCTTTGCCCGAAAAATCGGCGGTTGCTCAAAATACCCGAGCAGCGGCAGCTGTTGGATACCTTTGCCGCGCTGATTGCCATTGCGCTCGAGCGGGTGCACTACGTCGGGATCGCTCAAGTTGCGTTGGTGCGCATGGAGTCGGAGCGATTGCGCAATTCGTTGCTGGCCGCGTTGTCGCATGATTTGAGAACCCCGTTGACGGTGCTCGTGGGCCTGGCGGAATCGCTGGCCATGTCCAAGCCGCCTTTGTCGGAGGCGCAATCGGAAACCGCGGAAGCCATCCAGGACGAAGCGAGGCGCATGAGTACCCTCGTCAGCAATCTGCTCGACATGGCGCGCATCGAGAGCGGCGAAGTGACTCTGAACCTGCAGTGGCAGCCGCTGGAAGAAGTGGTGGGAGCCGCGCTCGACTCCACGAGAAATATGCTGAAGCAGCATCGTCTCGAGGTACGGTTGCCGCGCGAATTGCCCTTGGTGCGCTTCGACGCTCTGCTGATAGAACGCGTGCTGGTGAATTTGCTGGAAAATGCGTCGAAGTACACGCCGCCCGGAAGCCATGTGGTCTTATCCGCCGAGATTGTCGCAGATCAGCTGAAGGTTTCCGTATCGGACGACGGTCCGGGACTGCCGGTCGGCCGGGAGGAGTCACTCTTTCAAAAATTCGCGCGCGGTGATCGCGAATCGGCAACTCCGGGAGTGGGGCTCGGCCTGGCCATCTGCCGGGCGATCGTTGAATCCCACCACGGCGCCATCGTCGGCATCAACCGGCCCGATGGCGGCGTCACGTTCTCCTTCATGTTGCCTCTCGGCACGCCGCCCGTCGCGGCCATCGAAGCGGAGCCCGAGGCCACCCATGGCTGAGCCTTCCCCGATCGTGATTCTCGTCGAAGACGAACGGCAAATTCGGCGTTTTGTTCGCACGGCCTTGGAGGCCGAGGGGTGGAGCGTCGTCGAGACGGAAACGTTGCGGCAGGGGATGACGGACGCGGGGACGCGCAAGCCCGACCTCATCATCCTGGATCTGGGGTTGCCCGACGGCGACGGAATGGATTTCATCCGCGACGTCCGCGGATGGTCATCCGTCCCCATCATCGTGCTGTCGGCCAGGGTGGGCGAACAGGACAAGATCGAGGCGCTCGATGCCGGCGCGGACGACTATCTCAGCAAGCCGTTCGGCGTGGGCGAGTTGCTGGCGCGGGTCCGCGCGGCCTCACGCCGGTTACAGTCGGCAGGCGCCGCTCACGGCGCGGTCTTTCAGTTCGGCGACGTCTCCGTCGATATGAGCCTGCGCACCGTGCACAAGGGCGCGGCCGCGATCCACTTGACGCCCATCGAATATCGCTTGCTGACACTTCTGGTCACGAATGCCGGTAAGGTATTGACCCATCGGCAGATTTTGCGTGAGGTGTGGGGTCCGTCGCATGCCGACGACGGGCATTACGTACGCGTCTACATGGGACACCTACGGCACAAATTGGAAGACGATCCCGCTCAACCCAAGCACATCCTGACCGAGACCGCCGTCGGTTATCGCCTGGTCCAGAGCGCCAGGGCTTAGACCCCCCACGGGCGTAGGCGCCGGCGTGCGCGCTCGAGGTCGCGAGGCGTATCGACGTCCGGCGCGGCGGACGGCAGATCCGTGAGCGATACCGCGTGTCGCGGCAGCCGGCGCACCAAGTCGCGCAGCCCAGTGTCCCCGGCTATGCCCAGGGCGTTGGCGTAAAGCCACCGTGGCAGAATGAGCGGCGCTCCGGCGCGAGCGTCCACACGGCGCGCAATCACCCTGCGCCGGGCGCCACGCCAGCGCGCGATCAACCGCGCGATGTCCCGAGGCTGGAGATCGACCAGATCGACCGGCAGCAACAATATGCCGGCGGAATGCCGGGCCCGGCCTACCCCGAGGCGAACCGAGCTTGCAAGGCCCGTCGCCCGTTCCGCATTGGAGACGAATGCAGCCGAATGACGGAGCGAGCCTAACCGGTACCGTACGGCCCGCGGCGGGATGACGACGATGATTCTCGAGGCCGCCCGGAACGGCGACAGAATGCGGATTGTACGATGCAGAACGGACCGACCATGGATCCGGGCGAGCGCCTTGGGCTGTCCGAGGCGAGTGGAGAATCCGGCCGCGAGCACCACGATCCGCAGCGTGAGGTTCGTGCCGCGTTTCATTGGTATCATAGCGCCATGACCAGAAATAACCCGCAATTGCAGCATAGGCCGTTTTTGATGCCTATATGGCTGTCGGTGCTCGGTGCGTTGGTCGTAATGACCTTCCTGGGATTCGAAGTCTGGGTTTGGGCCACGGCGGATTCGACCACCATTATAGTGGTCCGGCACGCGGAAAAAGAACTCGGCAGCGGCGATCCGCCGCTCACGGCGGCCGGACAGGCGCGCGCCGAGCTGCTGGCCCGCATGTTCGGCGATGTTCATGCGCCGGGGCACATCGACGCGATTTACGTGTCGCCGACGGCGCGCAGTCAGATGACGGCGGCGCCGGTGGCCGCGCGCCTCGGGCTCACGCCCATCGTCGCTCCGCCACACGATGCGCGGAGCCTGGCCCGCCGCGTGCTGCGGGAGCACTCGGGCGGCAGAGTCTTGGTGGTCGGGCACAGCGATACCGTGTCCGACATCGTCGCGTCGCTGACCGGCGCAAAGGATTTGCCGCCGATCGGAGAAGCCGAGTACAGCACCATGTACATCGTCACGTCGCCTCGCGTCGGGCGCGCGGATTTTTTGCGCCTGACCTATTAGGGCGCGCTTGCTACGGCGGGGATTGTTACGACGAGCTTGCGCGAAGCATGATGGCTTTTTGCACGAAGGCGGTATGCCGTCCAACGGCGAAATCCGCCAATACCGCATCGCGAATACGGCGGCTCCCATCGATCAGGTAGGTGGCGCGCCGCACCCCAAACCCTAAAGGTCCGTTGACGCCATACATCTTGATGACCGCCTTGTCCTCGTCGGACAGCAGGGCGAACGGCAGATTGTATTTCGACCGGAACCTGGCGTGGGATCCCGGGCTTTGCGGACTGATCCCGACCACGCGCAGACTGGCGTTCTTGAGTTCGCTCTGCAGGTCGCGCAGGGCACAGGCTTGGCGGGTACAGCCGGGCGTGAAATCGGCGGGATAGAAATACAGGACGGTGGCGCCCGCGTTCAGAAAATCCGTGAGCGATCGATCTGTGCCGGTGTCGTCCGGCAGCGTGAATTCCGGCGCACGCTCTCCAGTTTTCAACATTTGCGCGGCTCCTCCTCTGATGCATCCTAGCGAGATTTAGCGCCTGGATGTGCGGACTTTTGGCTAACTCCGCCCTTTGCTGCTAATATTCGTCGCCCTGAAAGGGGGAGTAGCTCAGTTGGGAGAGCGTCGCGTTCGCAATGCGAAGGTCGAGGGTTCGATCCCCTTCTCCTCCACCATCTATTCGGGACCCCACGAGTTTTGCACGCGCTGCCTGCGCCGGCCGGCGGGCGTGGGGATCCCGGGCAGGATGGCGTGGTAGCATGCGCAGCATTCGACAAAGGCCTTTGCTTCATGCCTCGGTAGCTCAGTGGATAGAGCGAGTGCCTCCTAAGCGCTAGGTCGGCGGTTCGATCCCGCCCCGGGGCACCATTTTCGTTGAGATCACCCTCCGACGTTGTAACATGCGCGCTGTTCATGACCACAGGCGGGACGGAGCACGGGGATTCCTATGCATGAAGAAGCTGAAATATCGATCAACGGCACCAGGCTATCGGATTCCGAATCCATGACCATCCGCGTCGCCGTCGACACGCTCGCCAATGTGCTTGCCGAAGACCTCGGCGCGGAAGGGGACGGAAAAGCCCTGGCCGAGCGATATTTGACCGCGCTCAGCAGCATTCAGTCGCTTCTCGAGAGCCGCCAAACCCGTAAGCAGTGACAGATCGAATCGATACCGCGGCCGAAATCTCGACATTTCAAATAAGACCATGATCAGAACCGTACGACGAACGTTAGCGGCAGCCGCGTTCTTGGCCGTTGCCCTTTCTTCCCCAGGGACATCCGGGGCCGCCGAAACCTCCGGTATACGCATTGCCCTCGACGATGCGGGGCAATATTTCTCGGCGCCGCTGCGATGGGACGCTGAGGATTGGACGTATTTCGGCGTCACTCTGGCGGCAGTGGCCGCGGCCCATGAGTTCGACTCGACTGTCCGCAAGCATTTCGCCACCGGTTCGAATGCGCTGCTGAATGCCAAGGACAAAAACAGCGCCCGCGATGCGCTCCCAGCGGTGGCCCTGATCGCCGGGACGTGGGCTACTGCGGGATATCTCGGCGATCCGGACGGTTACCGCGAGACCTGGCGATTGGTGGAGGCCGGTGTCCTCAGCACCGTCACCGGCGAAGTCCTGACACTCGCCGGCGGGCGCGAGCGGCCCGATGCGACCACGTCGCCCAATCAATGGCGCAAGGGCGGCGATTCTTTCCCCTCGGTCCACACGAGCGCGGCCTTTGCGATCGGCATGACGTTCGCGGAGTCCGGCAACGATGAATATCGGTGGATTCGGCGCATCCTGGGGTATGGCATCGCCGGGGGCACCGCCTATATCCGCGTCAAGAACAACGTGCACTGGGTATCCGACACGGTGGCCGGTGCGGCTCTCGGCATAGCGACGGCCCGTTTCGTGCTCAATCGCGAGAACGGCGGGCACACCCGGATCGGATTTCAGCCCAATATGGATGGCTGGATGCTGACCTACAACGTGCCCCTTCGCTAACCGGGACGTCGATTCAGGCAGCGTTCGAAGCGCCGGTTGACCCGGCTCGCGTACCACTCCGTCGTGAGTCGTCGCGTGATTTTTGGTCCGTGCAGTTCGATGTTCGGTACCGAAGCGCGCGGCAGATCTCGATGCTCGGATTGCTCGGCCACGGTGAACACCCGCAGGTAGACGGGGTTATTTTCAAGATCCTCCGTTTTCGCTTGAGTCAGGGCGCGGTGAATGGCGTTATCACCGGCGTCGAGGCGCGGTCCCAATGATCGCACCGCGAGTTCTGTCGCCCCGGGCGCGTTGGGGGCGCCATCGTGCGCGAGAAGCGCTCCATCGGCGACGAGCGGTATGCCGGACGCACGGCTCACTGCGCGCTGAAATGCCGCGTTCCGGCTTGCATACCGGCCGGCGTTGAAATCGGCGAACCGGTAGAGGTAGCGATCGTACGGCGCCCGATAATCCAGCAAGTGCGCAATGCCGAAGTAAACCCCGCCGCGGCGCGTGAACAGCTCATCCGCGATGCTGAGCTTTATTGGGTAGGGATAGGGTTTCGCCGCGGAAAACTGTTCGGCAAACGCGACCTGCACCTGCATGGGGCCGCGCGTACGAATCGGGTTGCGATCAGCGAAAAGGGTACGGCCCATCGGCACCGCAGAGATGAGATCCTCGTAGATGCGGCTCAATTCCTTTTCGGTCTTGGCGCTGTCGATGCGATCGCCGTAGCTGCGTCCGGTCGGCGACTTGAGGTCCAAAACACCATGCACGATCATCCGTGGTATGCCCGCGTGTGCCGCCCGCTCGTCAATTTCCCGCCACGCGATCGCCGGCAAGCCGGGTATCACAGGATCTACGCGGAATCCCGATTCCTGCTCGATCACAGCGATCGACGCACAGACGTTTTCGCGCGTGGGCGCGACACCGAGGACGGTGAAGGCAGAATACATATCGGCTGTCCACCCGGCGCGATCCGCGACAGAGGCAGGCAGCGACCGCTCGATCAGATCGCGTGCCTGCGCGGGGTTGGCCGCGGGGAGCTCGTTCTGCCTCTGGCCCGCGCATCCTGCCAGCAACGCCATGCTACTGAAGAACACCCCGAACGTCGCGGGACGGCAACGCCTGGCGTTTGTGATCTCGCGCGGTGGTTTGTATTGTGAATCCACATGCCATGATAGCGGGTGGACCGCATCCGCACAGCGCCGCGGGCAATGGTAATATCGCTCATCGGGGGTAAAATGTTCAAAATAAAAACTGCTTGCAAACCAATTACCTGCGGTTCAACGTAGCGCCCCTCAACAGGGGATAGACGGGTCGCGCATTTGCGATTCACGTGCGGAGATTGCGATGCAAGAAGTTGACGTCGAGCGCCTCGCGCTTGCAGATTACATGGCGTCCCGTCGCTCCGCGATTCTGGAGTCGTGGCGAAGCGCCATCAATCGAGATCCCGCGCTCAACACTGGCGACTCACTGCCTCGGGTACAGTTATTCGACCATATTCCCGCCATGCTCTCGACGTTCGAGCGCGAGCTGCGCCATGCGCCCGCCGATGGAACGGCGGCGGCGGCGAACAACGATGCCGCCCAAGTGTCGGCAGCCGCTCATGGACTCCAGCGCTGGCAGCAGGGATATGGCCTCCGTGAGGTCACTCGCGAGCTCGGCAAACTCAATGAGTGCGTAATTGCTGTTTTGGACGGATACACCACCGCGAACCCGAATATCTCGCATGCCGCGGTCGCCGCGGCGCGCCGTGTGTGGGCCGCGTTGTGCAGCACCGCAATTGAAGAGAGCGTCGGCCAATACTTCCAGCTTCAGCAGCGGGAGGCGGCCGGGCATGTCAGTGATCTCGAGAGCGCTCTGTCCGAAATCCAAGAGTTGGAAAAGCAACGCGCCGATCTCTGGCGGCAGGCGGCACATGACCTGCGAGGCAATCTCGGTGTCGTAGCCAATGCCACGGTGGGACTCGCGCATGGAGCACTACACGAGGGGACCCGGGACGATTTCGTACGAATCTTGATGCGCAATGTGACGACTTTGCATCACCTGCTCGATGACGTGACGAGTCTTGCTCGCCTGGAAGCGGGCCGCGAGCAACGCCAGATTGAACCGATCGACGTGTCGCCGATATTCCAGCAGCTCTGCGAGGGCATTAGACCCCTGGCGCAGCAGCATCGGTTGTTCCTGCGCTGTGAAGGACCGCCGGGCTTCGCGGCGGACGGCGACGCCGTCAAGATTCGCCGCATTGCCCAAAATCTGATCCTCAATGCCGTCAAGTACACCCGTGATGGCGGCATTACCGTAAGCTGGGGCGATTGCGGTGCGGACGACGTCAAGCGATGGGAATTGCGCGTCGTCGATACGGGACCCGGTCTTCATTCGGGTTCCGCCAAGCCGCTGGCCCAGGCGCTGGCCAACGCCGTCCCGGAACCGGCGGAGCCGCGATCGAAAAAGCCGATCCGAGACGAAGGGGGCGAGGGGATTGGTCTGTCGATCGTCAAGCGCCTCTGCGAGTTGCTGGACGCGACCATCGAGCTGAAGTCGGTGAAGGACGTCGGGACGACATTTCGGATCCTGTTTCCGCGGAAATATCTCACCTAAGCCGACGTCAGGTGTTCGACGTCTGGTGTTCATAGGATAAAAGCCTCGTACGGTCTTTCGAAGTGAGACAGCACGTGTTTCGGCACGACGGGAGGCGCACGCGGGGGATGCAACTGCGACGCGAAGCATTGCACGGCCCGGGCTTTGGCCCGGCGGGCTTCGAGCGACAACGTGAACCGTCCCCACCGCGTGTCCGCAAAGGATCGCGGATCCGAATGGTGCCAGGTCCAGACGGGATAGCGCGCCAGGGCGATTCCGTGCGAGCGGGCGAGCGCCACGCAGATTTCGCCGATGGCATCATGATCGCAGTGACCGTCCCGTTCATAGGGTGCGATCAGTGTCATCCGAGGTTCGATCAGAGCGAGCAAGACATTACGAACGCGATTCGCAAAGTGGCGGACCTTGCCGTCAGGCAGTCCTACGCGGATCACCGACACGTGTGTCAGACACAGCTTACGAAGCGCGCCTTTGAGTTCGAAGCGCCTCACGAGATCAAGGCCATGCCAGCTGGGAAATGCCGCCTCTCCGTCGGTGACGCTTACGATCGTGACCTCTCGACCCGCGGCGGCCCACGAATGGATCAGCCCGCCGGCCGCAAGCACTTCGTCATCGGGGTGCGGGGACACGACGATGAGCGGTCCATTCTGTGGGGTCCATTGAGGTCGGTCCTCCAACAATTCGAGCCACCTCGCTTCCGGCGTTCCGGCATCCGCCGGGCCGAACGTCGGCGCCTTTGATGTTTTTTCCGCGTTGGCGTCTTGCATCGATGATCTGCCCTCACGAAACTGCTCGAACGTTTGGCGAGAATCGCGTGCGGCCTGGACGCCGCCTATCGGCAAACCAGCAGACTCCGTGTAGGAGACGAACACCGAGTAATCGGCTATAAGTGACCGATGACGGTGACGACCGCAGAGGACAAGATTGAAGCGTTTTCATAATCCGGCATGGACGGCAAAGCGCGTCATTGCGACTGCTGCTCTGACGGTCCTGGCCCACGCGGCGCTTGCGGATCAAGTCATCACTCCACCGGCTGCGCCGGGGCCGGCCACCGGATTGGCGGATTCCGCGGCTCTGCGCGCGACGGTGTACGGCACGCCGCCGCAGGATATTGCCCCCATGCCCGCCAAGGTGCCGCTGCTCGAGATCAACATGAGCATGCCCTGGGCGCGGCCCGTGCCTGAAGTTTTCTGGTTCGATCGCGACCTTCGCGTTTGGTTTTCGGCGCAGGACAAACCCGCGCCGCTGGCGATTGTCATTTCCGGCACCGGCGGCGACGGCAACACAACGGTGCTTTCCACCCTGCGCGGCGCTCTGTACGGCGCCGGGTATCACGTGCTGACGATGCCGTCCCCCACGTTCCCGGGATTCATCGTCTCCGCCTCCGCTACCGGCGTCGCCGGCGATCTCCTCCAGGACGGAAGTGATCTGTACTCGGCGATGCAGAGAATCGTTGCGCATCTGCCGGGCAAGGTGCGAATCACCGACATCGACATTTTGGGCTACAGCCTGGGCGGCGCCAATGCGGGTGTGGTCAAATCGATCGACGCGCGCCAGCACAAGCTCAAAATTCATCGCGCCGTGATGATCGAGCCGCCCGTCAGTCTGTTTGCATCCGTGGGACGCCTCGACAGGCTGTTCGCGATGAGCATCGGATCCGGTGATGTTGACGTCGAGCGCCTGTATCAAAGGATTTACGCGCAGCTTGCAAACCTGTACCGCGCCTCGGACCGCGTGCGTGTCGACGAGAATTTCCTGTTGACGGCCGCGGCCGCGGTCCTGAACTCGGACTCCGAGTTCTCGGCGGCGATTGCGCTGACATTCCGCATCGATCTGATGAACATGTTTTTCATGGGCGACCTGTATGCCGGCACCGGAGTCGTCGTGGATCCGGAGCATCCGCCGAAGATGGGCGATTCTCTGGAGCGGACCCAGCAGATTCTTCGCGGCAAACCTTTTTCTGAATATTTCACGAAGGTATTTGCGCCGTATTACCTGAAACACCGCCCGCACTCGACCCGGGAGTCCTTGATTGCGGATAACCGGCTCGACATCATCGCCGACGCCTTGCGCAACGATCCGGACTACTATGTGCAGACCAACAGCGACGACCTGATTCTCGACAAAGCGGATCTCGAATGGCTCAAGAACACGTTGGGCCGGAAAATCGCCGTCTACGATCACGGCGGACATCTGGGCAACATTGGCGATCGGCGACAGGTTGCCGACATGCTGGACATGCTGGCGGGCCGATGGCGGGGCGCCGCGTCCGGCATTGCTCCATGAGAACGACCGTGCTGGTCGCTGTCGCCGCCATGGGGCTCTGCGGCTGTGCGCCGGAGGGAATGATCATCCATCGCATGCCGGCTGAGACGCCGGCTGCGGATAACGCCGCCGCCATCCAGAAAGCGGCATCACTGGCCGCGGCCAAGGAAGCGGCGGAAAGAGTGCAGGCGGGCGGGGAGGCGCGCGGTGAAGCACCGGCACCGCCGTTGACACAGGCGGATGCGCCGCCGCCGAAGACGTACGATCCTTGGGAACCCTTCAACCGGTTCAGCTATCGGTTCAACGCTCGATTCGACGAAGCGGTGTTCCTGCCCGTGTCGAACGGCTATCGCCGCGTGCCGTCACCGCTGCGCGCCTGCGTGCACAATTTTTTCGCAAATCTGGCCGAGGTGGATTCCATCATCAACTACACGCTGCAGGGCCGGCTGGGACGCGGCGTGACGGCATTGGAGAGGTTCGTGATCAACAGCACCGTCGGTATCGGCGGGTTGTTCGATTTCGCCACAAAGCTACGCCTCGATAACCCCCCTACGGGCTTCGGCACGACGTTGTCCAAATGGGGCATGCACCCGGGTCCCTACCTCGTCATACCCATTTTGGGACCGTCGACGTTGCGTGAGACGGTGGGGCTGCTCGGCGACTACGGCACCTCCTATGAGATCAATCTGGCCAACTTATATCGTGGCGACCAATCGTGGGCACTGGGGCCCTTGAACGCGGTCGATCAGCGTTCGAACATCAGCTTCCGCTACTACTCCACGGGTTCGCCCTTCGAGTATGAAACCATCCGCTTCCTATATGTGCGCAGGCTTTTGCTGGAAGACGAGGGATTGCACAAGAAAAGTCCCAGGAAGCCGCGCGCACCGGATCTGCCGGCAGGCCAATAGCGGCAACATGTGCGAATATGGCGCATGGACCTCTCCGCGTCTCGCGAACCGGACCCGCCGCCGATCTCTTCCCTGCGCGATCGTACGGGCGGCATCGTCGCCACCGCGACGGTGCTGGCGCTGTTGTACTTCGGTCGCGACGTCCTGGTTCCCGTTACGCTCGCCGTCATTCTCAGTTTGCTGATTGCGCCCCTGGTGCGCATCCTGCGAGGCGTCGGCGTGGGTCAGACGCTGTCGGTGCTGGCCGCCGTGCTGGGCCTGGCGCTCGCCGTGGGAGCGGCGGCCGCCGTCATCGGCATGCAGGTCGTCAAGATGACGGCTAGCCTTCCGCTTTACGAGCAGACGATCCGGCACAAGTTGGCCACCTTGAATGAGATCACCGTCGAGCGACTCAAGTCCTTAAATGGGCAGGCGGGCCGATTCATCGAACAAAACGCGGCGGTGCGGTTGCCCGCCGAAGCGGCCGCGCCTGACGCGCCCCGGGCTGAGGCGCCCCCGGCTGAGGCGCCGCGCCCCATACCCGTGGAGATCCACGAGCCGCCGGCGAATGCCGCGGTGGTCCTGCAACGGGTGATGGGATCGATCTGGGTACCGCTCGAGACCGCGGGCATCGTGCTGGTGGTGCTTGTATTCGTGCTGCTCGAGCACGAAGCGGTGCGCGACCGTTTCATCCGTATCGCCGGCGGCGCCGACATCCGTGCAACCACGCTTGCGCTCAATGACGCTGGTCAACGGCTGTCACGATTCTTCGTCTCGCAGTTCCTGGTCAACCTCGGCGTCGGCATCGCCGTCGCCGTCGGTCTTGCCATCGTCGGGCTTCCGCATGCCCTGCTGTGGGGAGCGTTGGCCGGCGTGCTGCGCTTTGTGCCCTATGTCGGCGTGTGGATCGCTGCGCTGTTCGCGGCGGTGCTGGCGGCCGCCGTAGATCCTGGCTGGACATTGTCCATCGCCACCCTGGGGCTGTTCGTCGTCGTCGAATTGGTCGCCGCTCAGCTCATCGAGCCGCAGCTGTACGGCCACACGACCGGTCTGTCTCCGCTGTCGGTGGTGGTGGCGGCAATATTCTGGAGTTGGCTATGGGGACCCGTGGGATTGATCGTCTCGACGCCGTTGACGCTATGTCTGGTCGTGGCGGGGCGCCACATCAAAGCGTTGAGTCTCCTGGATATATTGCTCGGCGACAATCAGGCGCTCACCATGCCTCAGCGCTTTTATCAACGCGCTCTGTCGGGCGATTCGCAGGAGATCATCGCCGGCGCGCGGGCGTTTCTAAAGCGCAATTCGTTTGCCACGTACTGCGATGTGGTGCTGATACCGGCGCTTTCCCTGGCCCGGCTCGACCTCGATACCGGCGCCATCAGCGCGCAACAGCAGTCCCTGGTGCGGGACGTCATGGTCGCTGTCATCGGCGCCATCGGTGGGGAAGGGCGCAAGTTGTCGCGGCGGCAGTCGCGCGGTTCCGTGCTCGATCATCCCAGCATCGGACGCCAGTTGCGCTCGCAGCGGGAACAGACGTTCGGCCCGTTCCAAGGTCCGCTCTCCGTGCCGCCGGGCTCCATAATGCTGTGCATCGGAATGGGGTCGCCCGCCGACGAGCTGGCCACGGAACTCCTGGTGCGCATCCTGCGCGACCAGAAAGTCGATGCGCGGCATTTGTCGATCGACGATTTGAACGCGCCGCCACCGCCCGAGGCGTCGCCGGACAGCGTATCGGTCGTATACTTGGTGAGCGCCTTCCCGAGTGAAGAACGGACGCGCGGCGAGTCGGTCGCGGCCCGCGCCCGCGAGAGGTTCCCAGGCGTTCGACTGGTTACGGTGTTTCTGCCCGGAATGTTGTTGCAGACGAGTCGCGCGATCGAAACGGTTCCGGGTGCCGACAAGGCGGCGACCTCATTCGGCCACGCGGTGCAGATTTGCCTCGATATGCAGCAAGACCAAGTCAAGGCCGGCGCGGCCCGCGCAGCAACGTAAAGGATCGAACGTAAAGGATCGGATGCAAACCATCGCTTGGCCTTTCGCCCGGATCCGCTGGCGCATTTTTTCATTCCTATTCGGCTTCGGGTTCATAGCCTATGTACAGCAGAAAAGCATCACGGTGGCCGCTGAAGGCATGATGCCCGCGCTGGGATTGACTCAGCTGCAAATCGGCTGGATCGAACAGGCGTTCGTGGTGGGGTATGCCGTTTTCCAGATTCCCGGCGGGATCTTTGGACAACGGCTGGGTGCCCGCCGCACGTTCGTCATCATCGGGCTGACGGCGTTTTTGGCGACCATTGCCACGCCGCTGGCGCCAAATTTCTTCACCGGAAGCGGATTATTCGTGGCGCTCCTCGGAGTGCAGGTGCTGCTGGGGTGTGCTCAGGGCGCCATATTTCCCGTGTCGGCCGGTGTATTCGAGGCGTGGTTTCCACCCGCCCGCTGGTCGTACGTGCAGGGCTTGCAGACCATGGGTCTGCAGTTGGGCGCCGCCCTGACGCCGCCGCTCATTGCCTCGCTCATGGCGGCGCTGGGATGGCAACGCGCGCTCCTCTGGGCGAGTCTGCCGACGCTCATTCTAATCGCGGTGTGGGCCTGGTATGGCCGCGACACGCCGAACGAGCATCCTTCTGTGTCGGAACTGGAGCGCGCCGAAATCGGCGGTCAGCACTCCGCCAAGGGCGCCGATGCCGACGCGAGCGGCGACTGCCGAACGCATTCCTCGATCACCCTGAAACAGCTTCTGCGATTGTTCGCAAATCGGAATGTATTGCTGCTCGGAGTTTCATACATGTGCATGAACTACACGTTTTATTTGCTGTCGAATTTCGTTTTTCACTATCTCGTGGAGGAGCGTAAGTTCTCATTGTTGGAAAGCGGCTGGCTCGCCACTGCGCCGCCGCTTGCCGCGGCGCTGGGCGCCGGCATCGGCGGCGTTGCCACCGGAGTTTTTTGCAAGCGTTTCGGCGCGCGCTGGGGGTTTCGATTGGTGCCCCTGGTGGCCATGCCGATGGCGGGCGGATTGCTGCTTCTCGCCGTCAACGCCACGAACCCCTACCTGGCTGTGGTTGCTCTCGCCACTTGCTTCGGGTGCGTCGAGCTGACTGAGGGCGCGTTCTGGGGCGCCGGCATGACCGTGGGTCGTGGCGACACGATGTCCGTCTGCGGCTTCATGAATACCGGCGGCAATCTCGGCGGAATCATCAGCATTCCCATCGTCGCGTACTTCTCGGGCCAGCACCTGTGGTTCACCGCCTTTTTCATAGGCGCGGGTTTCGCGCTCGTCAGTGCGGCGGCGTGGCTGGGCATCGATGTTGGGCCGGCCGTGGACGTGGGCGGTCATTGAAAACCATCGTCGTCACCGGAGCGGCGCAAGGCGTGGGTCTTGCGACGGCCTCTCTTCTCGCCGGATCCAACGTCCGGGTCATCCTCCTGGACATACAACCGGTGGACGCGCATGTCGAGCGATTGCGCGATGCCGGATTCGAAGCGGCGGGTCTTTCCGGCGACGTTTCATCCGAGGGTTTCGTCCAGCGTGTCGACCACTGGCTTCGCAGCGAGTACGGGGCGGCCGACGGCCTCGTCAACAACGCGGGCATCAGTCTCATCGCTCCCGCCGAGGAGACGTCGGCCGCCCAGTGGCAGAGGGTGATGGACATCAATCTGCTCGGCCCGTTTCTATTGTGCAAATATCTGGGGGCCGGGATGCTGGGCCGCGGTCGCGGCAGCATCGTCAACGTGGCATCGGTGGCGGGCCTTGCCGCCGTCAGCCATCGCAGCGCCTACAACGCGTCCAAACACGGGCTGATCGGACTCACGAAGACGCTGGCGGCTGAATGGGGTGGTCGAGGAGTGCGCGTCAACGCCGTCTGCCCGGGCTGGATCAAGACCGAGATGGACGTCGCGGACCAGGGCAGCGGTGCATATTCCGATGCGGACATCGTCAATCGGGTGCCCATGGCGCGCTTCGCCCGTCCCGACGACGTCGCCGCCGCGATAGCGTTTTTGTTGGACGACGCGCGCGGCGGCTTCGTCAACGGCGTCAGCCTTCCGGTCGACGGGGGCTGGATCGCGGACGCGAGTTGGGAAAGCCTGCGGCTTCGAACCAGGGGCTAGGGCGTTGGGGGCGCTCCGCTGGCAATTCTGGGTGGATAGGGGCGGGACTTTCACCGACGTCGTCGGGCGTGCGCCCGACGGCGAACTGCGCACCTTGAAATTGCTTTCGGAAGACCCGGCGCAGTATCGCGACGCCGCCGTCGAAGGGATTCGCCGCATGTTGGGGCTCGCCGTCGGGGAGGTTGTCGGCCCGGCCTTGGTGGAGTCGGTAAGGATGGGCACCACGGTGGCCACCAACGCTCTGCTCGAGCGGCGTGGCGAGAGAACGGTTCTCGTGATTACGCGCGGCTTCCGCGACGCCCTGCGAATCGGTAATCAATCGCGACCGAGGCTGTTCGACCGGCGCATCGTTCTGCCCGAATTGATGTACGAGCGCGTGATCGAAGCGAACGAGCGGATAGGACCGCGCGGTGAGGTGATCACGGCGCTGGATGAGGCGGCGCTTGCCGCCGAATTGCGGGTGGTCTACGGCGACGGAATCCGAGCCTGCGCCATCATCTTCGTTCACGGCTTTCGATATGCGGCACACGAGCTGGCCGCCGAAGCACTGGCGCGCGCGGCCGGTTACACACAGGTATCCGTGTCGCACCACGTAAGCCCGCTGATGAAATTGGTTCCGCGCGGCGACACCACGGTTGTCGACGCGTACCTGTCGCCCGTCCTGCGCCGCTATGTCGACGGGATTGCGAAGGAAATGCCGGGGGTGCGGTTGCTGTTCATGCAGAGTTCGGGCGGTTTGACCGAAGCCAGCCGATTTCAGGGCAAGGATGCCATCCTTTCCGGTCCGGCCGGCGGCATCGTCGGCATGGCCTTGAGCGCTCGCGCGGCGGGACACGATCATGTGATCGGCTTCGACATGGGCGGTACGTCGACCGACGTCAGCCACTATGCCGGAGCCTACGAGCGGACCTTCGAGACTGAAGTTGCGGGTGTGCGCGTACGAGCGCCGATGATGAACATCCACACCATCGCCGCCGGCGGCGGGTCCATCATCCGCTTCGACGGCGCACGGCTTCGTGTGGGGCCGGCATCCGCGGGCGCCAATCCAGGTCCCGCCGGTTACCGGCGCGGCGGACCGGTGACCATCACGGATGCCAATGTGCTTCTGGGCCGCATCCAACCGGCGTTTTTTCCGGCCGTATTCGGGCCTCACGCAAACCAGCCGCTCGATGCGGGCGTGGTCCTGCTCAAGTTCGCCGAGCTGGCGGACGTCGTCACGGCGAGCATGGGCGCCGCCGTCAGTGCCGAGGACATTGCCGCCGGTAGTCTACGGATCGCCGTCGGCAGCATGGCGAACGCCGTGAAGCGCATCTCCGTTGCGCGCGGCTACGATGTGACTCGATACACGCTGCAGTGCTTCGGCGGCGCGGGCGGCCAGCATGCGTGTCTGGTTGCGGATGCACTGGGCATGGAGCGGATCTTTTGTCATCCCCTGGCAGGCGTGCTGAGCGCCTACGGATTGGGCTTGGCCGATCAGATCGTGATGCGCGACCGTTCAGTCGAATGCGAGTTGAACGATGAGGGCCTCGCGGAGGCCCACGCGCTCGCGGCGCGGCTCCAGGCTGACGCCGGCGAGGAGCTGCAGCGGCAGGGGGTCGCCGCGGACGCGATACGTACCGTGACGCGCGTGCGCGTGCGCTACGCCGGTACCGACACCGCATTGTCTTGCGAACTGCCGCAGGCGGGATCGTCGGCGGACGCGGCGGCCGCAATACGAGCGGAGTTCGAGGGCGCGTACCGGCGGCGATTCGCGTTTCTCATGCCGCAGATCGGATTGGTGCTGGAAGCGGTGTCGGTGGAATGCATCGCCGCCGGTCAGCCGGGCGGAGCGCGGATTCACGATGAAAATGCACCGCCTTACGCCCCGGAGGCGCGCACCGAAGTGCGCATGTATTGCCTCGACGACGACGAACCAGCCGGTTGGCGCACCGTCAAACTGTTTCTGCGCGAATCCTTCCAGGCGGGTGCATCCCTCGACGGCCCCGCCATCATCGTCGAGCGCAACGCGACGACCGTGGTGGAACCCGGGTGGCGTGCGCAAAACACCGCGGCAGGGAATTTGGAGCTGCGCAGAATTCGTCCGCGACCCGCTGTAAGGAATTCAAGTGCGCGCATCGATCCGGTGATGCTCGAGATCTTCAATAATGTGTTCATGAACATTGCCGAACAGATGGGCTTGCGGCTGCAAAACACGGCTCATTCGGTGAATATCAAGGAACGCCTGGATTTCAGCTGTGCGGTGTTCGATGCCGAGGGTGCGCTGATCGCCAATGCGCCGCACATGCCGGTGCACCTGGGATCCATGAGCGAGTCCATTCGGTCGGTCATGCAGCGCAACCCCGCGATGCGGCACGGCGACGTGTACGTGCTCAATGATCCGTATCATGGAGGTACTCATCTGCCCGATGTGACCGTGGTCACGCCGGTCTTTCTGGACCTCGAGCAGCCGAGCTTTTTCGTGGCTTCGCGCGGTCATCATGCCGACATCGGCGGGGTCACGCCGGGCTCAATGCCGCCGTTCTCGACCAACATCGGAGAAGAAGGCGTCCTCATCGATAACTTCAAATTGGTGGAGGGCGGAGCATTCCGGGAAGAGGCGCTGCTCGAGTTGCTTCGCGGCGGCAGCTACCCGGTGCGCAATCCGGGGCAAAATCTCGCCGACCTGCGTGCTCAGATCGCCGCCAACGAAAAGGGGGTGCAGGAACTGCAGCACCTCGTGGAACAGTACGGGCGCGATACGGTGATCCAGTATATGCACCACGTGCAGGACAATGCCGAGGAATGCGTGCGGCGGGTCATCACGGCCCTTCGCGATGGCCGGTTCATGTTGCCCCTGGACAATGGAGCGCAAATCCACGTGGCCGTGCGCGTCGATCACGAGCAGCGCTCCGCCCGCATCGACTTCTCCGGCACCAGCACTCAATTGCCGAATAATTTCAACGCACCGCGTGCCATCACGGTGGCCGCCGTCCTGTACGTGTTCCGCACTTTGGTGGACGACGACATTCCTCTGAACGCCGGTTGCCTGAAGCCTTTGGAGATCATCGTGCCGGAGGGCTGCATGTTGAACCCTGTGGCACCGGCGGCGGTGGTGGCGGGCAATGTCGAGACCTCGACCTGCGTGACCAATGCGCTCTATGGTGCTCTGGGTGTCATGGCCGCGAGCCAGTGCACGATGAATAACTTCACGTTCGGCAATGCCCGCCACCAGTACTATGAAACCATCGCGGGCGGTTCCGGCGCGGGTCCCGGCTTCGCCGGCGCGAGCGTGGTACAGACACATATGACCAACTCCCGTCTCACGGACCCCGAAGTATTGGAGTTCCGGTTTCCGGTACGTGTGGATTCATATGAAATTCGTGGTGGTTCCGGCGGCTCCGGACAGTGGCCCGGGGGCGATGGGGGCGTGCGGCGGATTCGCTTCCTCTCACCGATGACGGCCGCCATCCTGAGCAATGGCCGCAAGGAAGGCGCCTTCGGCATGGCTGGCGGCGGGTCGGGCGCGCCCGGACAAAACCACATCGAGCGAAGCGGCGGGCAGAAGGAATTGCTCGGGGCGATCGGGCAGGTGGAGATGGCGGTGGGCGATGTGTTCGTCATCAGCACCCCCGGCGGCGGGGGTTACGGGGAACGCTTGGATTGAGACTTCGGTGGCCAGATTGGCCGCATTGGCCCGCATTGGCCCGCATTGGCCGCCTTGCGGTCTTTAAGGTGCCCAGTAATGTGCGATACCGTACAGACACGCTCACATCTCCCTTCTAGCGTGCAAACCCATGCTATCAGCCTCGAGCCGCTCAAGTGAGCCACAGACATCTTTGGTTCGCCTCGAATTCCTCACACCCAAGTACTGGCTCACGTGGAGCGGAATAGGGGTCTTGCGCATTCTGGAACTGCTGCCCTACGCCGTGCAGCGGTTCGTGGGCTCGGGTATCGGTATGCTGATCCGTCACATGCCGCTCGCGTACACGCGCATCGCGCGGCGCAATATTGAACTCTGTTTTCCGGGCATGTCGCCGGTCGATCAAACCGCCCTGCTGAAGCGTCATTGCGAGAGTTTGGGGATCGGATTATGCGAAATCGCCACGACCTGGTGGGGCAGCGACAAGCGCGTGCGCAAGTTGGCGCAGGTGGAAGGAATCGAACATCTTGTCGCCGCGCTCGCAAAGGGTCGAGGCGCAATTCTGGTGGGCGGGCACTTTACGACCATCGAGATTGCAACACGCATCCTGGGTACCGTGGTGCCGCTCAATGTGGTCTATCGACCGACGAAAAATGCGCTGCTTGCGCGCGTGATGTGCAAGAGATTCTTCCGGCACGGCCATCCGATTGCACACAATGACATACGGTCGATGATTCGGGCGCTGAAACACAACGAAGCGGTGTGGTACGCGCCGGATCAAAGTTATCGCAACAAGGGGGCCGTGATGGCCGACTTCTTTTCGATACCGGCCGCAACCAGTACCGCAACCTCGCGTCTTGCGCGGATATCCGGCGCCGCCGTGCTGACTTATTTCCCGGAGCGCTTGCCGGGCAATGCCGGCTATCGAGTACATATCGGCCCCGAGTTTCAGGATTACCCCAGCGGCAGCGACATGCACGACGTCAATCGCTTCAATGCGCTGCTGCAGGCACAGATACTGAAAGTGCCTGAACAGTATCTTTGGATGCATCGGCGCTTCAAAGGATTGAGCGCCGATTACCCGGACTACTACGCCCGGGATACGCGCCGGCGCGGCCGTTCGCACGAATCACCAAGTCCTGCCGTAGAACCCGAAAGCCCCGCCGTAGAACCCGAAGCGACGTGACGGCCGGCGCAATGCCCCTTATCATCGAGAGGGGAATTGTGCGCAGGTGAGGAACGGGGGAAAGTTTTCATGCGGGCCATCATTCTAGCCGCGGGCCGCGGCATGCGTCTGCGGCAGCTCCAAGATGAGCATTTTCCCAAGTGCCTGCTGCGATTCGGCGGCATGAGCCTGATCGAACGACACTTGCGTTTGCTCAAAGCCGAGGGTGTCGATGAGATCGTGCTTGCCCTCGGCTTTCGGCACGACCTGGTGGTCGACGAACTCGATCGCCTGCAATGGCGGCCGCGGCCGCAAATCGTATTGAATCCGCAATTCGAGTTGGGCAGCGTACTGACGGTGCACTCCGTCGCGGATGCGATGACCCGCGGCGGCGACGTGCTTCTGATGGACGCCGACGTCCTGTATGACGCGCGTATCGCCAAGGCTCTCGTTGCGGGCAGCCGGCCGGTCAACCGGCTGCTCATCGACCGGGAGTTTGAAGCCGGCGATGAGCCCGTCAAGGTGTGCGTGCGCGACGGCGTGCCGATCGAGTTTCGCAAAGTCATCGGAAGCGGCTTGCCCTTCGACACCGTCGGCGAATCGGTGGGTTTCTTCCGCTTTGACGAAGGGGGCGCGCGCCGTCTGGCCGTGCTGGCCGAAGGCTACGCGGTCCGCGGCCAGGGGCACCTTCCGCACGAGGAGGCGATGCGCGACATGCTTCTGGAGCGCAGTCAGGTCGTTGAGGTGGCGGATGTCACGGGTGCGCCCTGGATTGAAATCGACTTTCCCAGGGACGTGATCCGCGCCACTGAAGAGATTTTGCCGATGCTGCGGCCAGATGAATCGTGGTGAGTTGCGGAGCTATCTCGGCTGCATCCGGATTGCGCCGTCCAACCTGATGGTCTCGCCGTTCAATGTGGGGATTTCCACGATGGACTGGACCATCTGTGCGAACTCGCCGGGCTTGCCGAGCCTCGCAGGGAAGGGCACCTGTTTGCCCAGCGAATCCTGAACCTCCTGCGGCAGACCCGCCAGCATCGGCGTCATGAAGATGCCCGGGGCGATCGCCACGCAACGGATCCCCGACTTCGCGAGTTCTCGCGCAATGGGCAAGGTCATGCCCGCGATGCCGGCCTTGGTGGCGGAATAGGCGACTTGACCGATCTGGCCCTCGAACGCCGCGACCGAGGCGGTGTGTATGATGACTCCGCGTTCGCCTTCTTCGTTGGGGACATTCGCTTGCATGATGGCTGCCGCCGCCTTGTCGCAGAGAAACGTGCCGATGAGATTGACGCGAACGACGTTCTCGAAAAAATCACCGCGCATCGGGCCATCCCTGCCCAATAGCTTCCCCGCACCGACGATTCCGGCGCAGTTCACCAGCAAATTGATGCCCCCCATTGCCTCGCGGGCGGCCTCCATCGCGCCGACCACCTGCGATTCAACCGAGACGTCGCATTTGTAGAAGGAGGCGCCGATCTCCTTGGCCGCCGCGTGACCGGCCGCTTCCTGAAGATCGAGGATTGAGGCTTTGCCGCCCGCGGCGATCACACGCTCCGCCACGGCTCGCCCGAGCCCGGATGCGCCGCCGGTGATGACCGCCGATGAACTACTGAATATCACGCTGTCTCTCCAAGTCCGCAAGCGGATGACTGCGGGCGCGCCATCGTTCCCGGAAAAACGCCTCCACCGACGCATCGGTCACCTCCTCCAGACGGGTTGGCGTCCAGCGCGGCGAGTTGTCCTTGTCGATCAGCAGGGCTCGAATCCCCTCGATGAAGTCGCCTTGTTCGAAACACTGCTCCACCATGCCGAGTTCCATGCGAAAGCAGTCGGCAAGCTCCATCGATTTGCCCCGCCGCAGCAGGCTCCGCGCGACGGACAACATCGTGGGAGAACGGGTGCGCATGAGCTTCGCGGTTTGCTGCGCCCAATCCGCGTACTCCGGCCGGGATTCGCCGTCGAGCGATTTCAAAACATCCCCCACGGCGGTGTGCACAAAATGGTCGTCGATGGCGGGACGCAGCACGCTCAAGGAGGGCGCCGGCAATCCTTGGGCGGCGCGCGCGTGAACCAGCGTCCGCACATCCAGAACGTTGTCGTTGGTCCAACGAATTGCCGCAAAATCCGCCGCGAGCGCATCGATCGCCTCAGGCGGTAGAAAAACGTCCGCCAACCGTGCGTATACGGCGTCAGCTCCGCGTACCTGCACACCCGTCAACGCGAGATAGGACCCCAAGGATCCCGGCAGGCGCGACAGGAAATAGCTCGCCCCTACGTCCGGAAATAATCCGATGCCGACCTCCGGCATGGCGATCCGCGTCCGCTCACCCACGATCCGCAGTGTCGACCCCTGCGCGAGACCCATCCCGCCGCCCATGGTGATGCCGTCGATCAAGGCGACGTACGGCTTGGGGTAGGTGTGAAGCATGTAATCGAGAGAGTATTCCGCCACGAAGAACTCATGATGCAGCTTTCCCGACTCCTTGAAGCTTTGATAGAGCGCGCGAATGTCTCCGCCTGCGCAAAAAGCCTTGTCGCCGGCACCCTGCACAAGGATCGCCCTCACAGCGGCGTCGTTTGCGCAAGCCCGCAGCACCCTGCGCAGTTCGGTGATCATCTCGAACGACAGCGCATTGAGCGCTGCGGGTCGATTCAGCGTGATGAACGCGACGTGGTTGGCGGTCTCGCAGAGGATTTCCGCACTTTCCGTCAGCGTGCCGCTCAAGCGTTCTTCCAAATCGGTTTACGCTTGTCCAAAAACGCCTGGACTCCTTCCTGTTGGTCCTCGCCGTCGAACAGATCGATGAACCGTTCGCGCTCCAAGGCCAACGCCGCGCTGCGCGGGGTTCCCTGACGTGCCTGATGTATCAAATTCTTGCTGAACGTCACGGCGCGCGGGCTCAAGGTGCCGACGCGCTGCGCCAGCTGCAGCGCCGTCGGCAGCGCCTGTCCGCGGGGGACCACCTGTTCCACCAGTCCGATTCGCAACGCGGTTTCCGCATCGATCCTTTCGTTGGTGAGAATAATGCGCTTTGCCCAGCCTTCGCCGACCAGCCACGGCAGGGTCTGCGTGCCGCAGCCGGCCGGCAGGAGCCCGACCGAAGGCTCCGGCAGGGCCATCTGCGCGTGCTCCTCGGCGATCCGCAGGTCGCACGCGAGCGCGCACTCCAGTCCACCGCCCATGGCGTAGCCATTGATCGCCGCGATGACCACGGGGCGAGCTTCCTGCAATGCTTCGAAGGCCGCACCGAATCGCTGCGCCATGAGGCGGGCCCGCGCCTTGTCGCCGTCGGCGAAGGTTTTCAGGTCGGCACCGGCACTGAAGAATTTCTCGCCTTGACCCGTGACCACAGCCGCGTACACGTCGAGATTGCGGTTCAAGTCGCCGACCAGCGCGGTGAGCTGCAGCAGTCCCTCGGCGGTGAACGTATTGGCCGACGGGTTGTTCAAAGTGATGACGGCGGTATGCCCGTCGATCTTGCATTCGATCATGGCTGACTCCCGGATCCGCTACGCTTCTTTTTTGAGCAGATTGATGATGGACGAGAAGTCCTGGCCGCCGGCGCCGCGGGAGCTCCACAATTGATAAAGCTGCTGCGCCACGGCGCCCATGGGCACTGATTGCCTGGCCTGCTTCGCAGCGTCGGTGGCGAGGCCGAGATCCTTCAACATCAGGTCGGTCCCGAATCCACCCGTGTAGCCTCGCGCGGCCGGTACGTTGTCCATCACGCCGGGGTACGGATTGTACGTGTCCGTGCTCCAGCACCGTCCGCTCGAGGTGTTGATGATTCCCGCAAGCAGCTTGGGGTCGATGCCGAGTGACGCACCGAGGTTCATGGCCTCGGCGGCACCGATCATCGAAATGCCGAGCAGCAGGTTGTTGCAGATTTTGGCCACTTGCCCCGTACCCGAGTCGCCGCAATGCACGATGTTCTTGCCCATGTGGGCCAGAATCGGCCCTATCCGCTCGAACAACGCGTCGGCCGCGCCAACCATGAAGGTCAAGCTGCCGCTTTCCGCGCCCCCCGTGCCGCCGGAGACCGGTGCATCGGCCATCGGATTGCCGCGTTTGGCGGCCGCGGCCGCCACTTCGCGGGCTGTATGGGGATCGATGGTGCTCGAGTCGATGAGTGGAACACCGCTGGATACCCCCGTAAGCACCCCATCCTCGCCCAGGTACACGCTTTTGACGTGGGGCGAGGAGGGCAGCATGGTGATGACCAGTTCTGCCTGGGCAGCGGCAAGTTTTGCCGATGCCGCCGATGCGGCTCCCACCGCGGTCAGGGCGTCAACGTTGCGCTGGACCACGTCGAAGACCGCCAGCGAATGGCCCGCCTTGAGCAAGTTGCGCGCCATCGGGCCGCCCATAGCCCCTAGACCGATGAAGGCGATTTTCATTTGAGGCTGATGGTGGTGTTGACCCCGGTGGAAACGCTGCTGTCGTCGAACCAGCGTGACGTGACGGTTTTAGTCTGGGTGTAGAATTGCACCACCTGCTTGCCATAGGGACCCAGATCGCCGAGTTTGGAACCGCGCGAGCCGGTGAAGCTGAAGAAGGGCACCGGCACCGGGATGGGAACATTGATGCCCACCTGGCCCACGTCGATCTCGCTCTGGAACTTGCGCGCGGCGGCGCCGCTTTGGGTGAAGATGCCGGTGCCGTTGCCGAAGGGGTTGTCGTTGACGAGTTTGATCGCCTCATCCAGCGTGCCCACGGCGACGATGACCATCACGGGCCCGAAGATTTCGGTGGTGTAGATCGTCATGTCCGGCTTCACCGCGGAGAAAATGGTCGGGCCGATGAAGTTGCCCTTTTCATAGCCGGCGACCTTTACAGCGCGGCCGTCCAGCTCCAGCTTGGCTCCGGCTTTGATGCCCTCGTCCACCAATCCGAGGATGCGGTTTTTGGCATTCTTCGACACGACGGGGCCCACATCGGTACCCTTCTCGATGCCGGCATTCACCTTGAGCGTCTTCGCTTTTGCCACGATCTCGGGTATCCACTTCTGGGACTCGCCCACCAGGACGGTGACCGACGTGGCCATGCAGCGCTGCCCCGCCGCGCCGAAAGTCGCGCCAACCAGCGCATTGAGCGTCTGTTCCTTGTTGGCGTCGGGCATGACGACCGCGTGATTCTTCGCACCCATCATGCATTGCACGCGCTTGCCGTGCTGCGACGCCAGGTTGTACACATGAGTGCCGACGTGGGTCGAGCCCACGAAGGAGACGGCGGCGACGTCGGGATGCGTGCAAAGAGCGTCGACCGCCCGCTTCCCGCCGTGAACGACGTTGAGCACGCCGGGCGGCACACCCGCTTGCAGCGCGAGGTCCGCCAGCAACATCGGCGTCATCGGGTCCTGCTCGGAGGGTTTGAGGACGAACGTGTTGCCGCATACGATGGCCATGGGGAACATCCACAGCGGAATCATCGCCGGAAAATTGAAGGGCGTGATGCCGACGCACACGCCGATGGGTTGACGAAGCGTGTAGGTGTCGACTCCGCCGGCCACGTTCTCCGCGAACTCGCCCAGCTGAAGACTGCCGATCGAGCAAGCATGCTCGACCACTTCGAGGCCGCGAAACACGTCGCCCTCGGCATCAGCGACGGTCTTTCCCTGTTCCGCACTCAATGTGAGCGCAATCCGGGACATGTGTTCCCGCACCAGCGCCTGCAGCTTGAGCATGACGCGTGCGCGAGCCGCGATCGGCGTGCTCTTCCAGGCCTTGTACGCCAACTTGGCGGATGCAATCGCCGCATTGATTTCGGCATCCGTCGCAAACGGCACCTGCGCGAGCACTTCCTGTGTCGCTGGATTGACAACGTCGTGCCATTCGCTGGTCTGCGAGTCGATG
>JAXDQI010000113.1:0-25704 GCA_034667965.1 Gammaproteobacteria bacterium | reverse complement strand
AATGCGAACATCACAACGGGCTTCGTCTTAACGACAAGCGCAGATCCGGGTTTCTCCACTTATATCGAAGCTAACGCTCACGCGGACGAGATCTGGTCCGTCTTTGAGACCCTAGCGTCACGGCTTCTGCCGGACGTCGCCTCGCCTCTCGTGGGCTGGAAGGATGAAGAAGCAACGCTCGGACCGTACACCGAAAAGGCCGCTGCCCTGGACGTGTTGCGAGCGCACGCCGAGAGTCTTCAACATGATGGATTCATTGAGTTCGGGCTGATGTTCCAGCAAGGTGGAAAAACCGAGGAAGTCATGGTGAAGGGGTCCAAGGACCTGCGGATATGGACAAACAACCCCGCAGTCGCTACGGAGACCCTGTTAGCACTTGGGATTCCGAGCATTGAGAAGTTACAGTTCATCGACGAGTATCCGAGAGTCACTGAGCGGCTCGTCGGCGATCCTTCAAGCCAAGAAACGATTTCCGCCATCGTCGGTGCTTTTCAATCCCTTGCACCAAAATGAATTGCATTTCCTTGTCTTGAGTGGCCGTTATCTCGAAGGCACTGTGGGACCGTCACCGTTCGGAGTTGGCCGGGTGGGGCCGCTCGTCGCCAACAACCTGGGGCGCGCGCCCGGGCTTTGTTCACCGTCCAAGCTAAAGGGGGCCTCGCTATAGAGGGTCCTGACCACATAAAAAGAATCGATCTCATGAACAACACTCCGGGCGTTGGAGCGTTCCTAAGAGACTGCATTAAGAGGTCTGGAATTCCGAATCATTCTCCGCTGACGGGTTGAGCGCGTCGTCGAAGGTGATCGTTGGTTTTGGCACCAATGGTAGCCCAGGCCCACCGTCCGCCCACGAGATGCCCAGCAATGGTAAGCCGGGAATCAACGGTTTGCCGTTTGCGCCAACCATCTCGACCGTGTTCGCCTCCCTCCAGTTGGCTCGCGTCTTCAGCCAGAAAATTGACGCCACCGTATTACCGGCAATGGCTTGCCCGAAAAGGCTGTTGGCCACCATGGCGTTCGCATCTTCTCGGCCGCAGGCAAGTTCTTTCCTGAAGTGTTTGCGAAGAGTCTTAGAGTCAATGCCCAAATGACGGGCGATCAGTTCGTGTCTGGTGCCGCACGCGGACAATGTGGTCACCGCAAGACGTTCCTTTTCGGACGGATCATAAGGAGGGCGACCGCCACTCATAGGTATCCGTCTTTTTTATAACTGGGAAAAACTAGCATCATGGTCATGACCATTGTCGGCATCATGGTTGACGGTAGCTATGAGGTCGTGCCAGTCGAATCGGCGCATTCGGAACACAAGACGAAAGATTTTGGCCCCCGGTTTCCGCTCTCCCCTCAGCGTTACCATCGTTTCCAGCGTTTGTTTAGGTCGCCCGGTAGAAACTCTCATTCGGCAATCTCCGCGCGTCCGTTAGAAATGACGCTGGAAACACTGGAAACGCTGGAAACCGCAACGACGCGGTAGAGGGGTCGGCAAGTAGATCGGTAGATTCCGGCACTCTCAAACCGGATACCGTTCTCGATATGTCGTTGATTGGTCTTCAAGTAGCGGCCGAGTTTCCGCGTATTGATCTCGGCTCCGTTTCGCTCCCCAGCCACGGCGGCGAGCGCGTCGCGCAGTGGCAAATTTGCCGACTGTCCGGGGGCGGTGGCCATTTCTATGGCATCGGCGACGGTCGCTGCTTGATCCGCGAAGGTGTACTGCCACGCGGTGAGTATCGCAATCAGGGCCTCACGTACCGGATCGGATGCGCGCAGTTCGTCTTGAGTATCGAGTGGATCGGCGGCACCGAGCCAGAGCAGCGGATTCCGCACCAGCGCGTCCCAGGCTGTGAAGCGGCTGCGCCGAGCCTTGACGGGAGGCGACCCTGCCGCGAGGTAGGCCAAGGGAATGGTCAGCGCCGCGCTCACGAGGTCGCCACGGTGCTCGATGATGTACTCGGCCAGGTTCCTACGAAACGGGCGTTCCTCGGGATGCTCCACCTCTGGGTCGAGCACCGAGAGCAGCACACGCGTAGTCAGGTCGCCGACAAACTCAATGCTGTTGCCAGTCAGCAACCAGGTCGCATTCGTCGGCACCGTCACCTTCTGGCTGACGCCGAGCACTCGATCTGAGTAGCTTGCGCTGGTGAGGACCGCACAGAGCGCCGCCGAGTCCACCGGCTTCGCGACGTTATCGATCAGCACCACAGCATCCCCGGCGATGAGAATGGCGAGCACCGCCTTCTTGAGTTCGGCTTCGTCGGCGGACGGCGCGATCACCGGCGGGTCGCGGCCCATCGCGAGCTGCGCGAACGCCTTCGCGGTGGTGGTCTTGCCGCTCCCCGCCTTGTGGGCCGAGAGCGCAAACGCGGGGGCCATTGGCAGCGCTTGGCGCACACAGGCGGTCACGGCAGCGGCTATGGCCACCGAGGCGTGCGGCGAGCGCGCACCGCCCGCGAACACGCATTCATTGAACAGGTCATCAAGAAGATCGAGGGCAGTCAGCGCATCATCTCGGGACGGCTTCGGGTTGATGATCGGAAAATCAGTCACGTCAAAAGAGGCGAACAGCCGACTGGCAGGATCATAGCCAGGATGATCGAGCAATGTCCCATCGGCACGTAAGGTCGGTGATGTCACGATTCCGGCCAATGTGGGAAATCTCCATTCGCCCACGGAGGCAATCATGGCACTGGCGACGTTCGTCGGGGGGTCGACGCGGCGAAAGCCCTTTTCGCGTTTATCGTACCGACGCCAGTCGGCGGCCCTAGCCAATGCGAGAGGAAGGTAGTCGCGGGTCACCGGCATAATGACGACAGAACCGGCGGTACGTCGTACGCCGTGCTGTGCGGCATCACGTTCTAACGTAGCGATGCGCACGAGCTGGCCGCCACGCTGAAAGATGCCAGATTTCGTCGCGATCAAGGCCGCTTGTGCCTGCGCTACGAGGTCGGAGAGTTCACCGGCCTCCACATCGATTGTCCGCCGCCCACGGCTGCGCGCGTCGGCGTCTGAGAGTTTGGTTACGCTCATCGCCGCCGCCTCGCAACTAAAGGCGGGCAGGATTCACGCCACATTGCCACGCCCTTTCGGAGGAAATGTACGGCAACCGCATGTTCGTAGTGCGAAACACACAGGCCCGTGCTGAGATGCTGCGAGTCCACCCACTCGCGGCACACGCGGCAAACCGGCGGACGATTGACGTTCACTAAACTCGACCCGCCGCCGGTTGCGGGCGAGAGGAGGCTCGGTCAACCGGGATCGGACGCGGAAATATCCCATCATCGATCATGCGGTAGAAGGTCGCCAGCGAAACCCCAATCATTTCGGCAATCGCTGCGGGTCGCAAAAATTTATAGGGCATGTCCGGGACCGTTGCCGGATCGCCGCCCGCCGCTTTTACTAGACCACGCATGTACTCGATCACCACCGGGCTCGGGATGGCAACTGCGCGCGGCGCAACACCGAGATTTGGATTTCGTGGCGGCGCAGAGCGGGCCGCTGGATGGGAAGGTCGGGACATTGTCACTGCCTCGCGTAACTGATCGAGGCTTATCTATTTACACCATGTTTTTTTGGTGCGTCTCAGCTATCTGTACTAAAAAGGTTGATTATTAGGCTTTTTCAGCCATCAAATTTTTTCGAGTAGGTACTTGACAGGATTTTCACGCCCACCGAATCATGCAGTGCGTCGAATAGCCACGACGTTCGTAGTACCGGCTCGCAGCACGTCCAGCTGATCGGACCACGCCTGCATCATTACCCGCCGCTCCGCGAGGCGCTCGGCCTTGTTATAAACGCTCCGCACGGTGCTGGGACGGTGAGCGAGCGACAGTTCGATCAGGTCGCCGTTCCACCCAAGTTCATTCAACAAGGTTGACGCTACTGTGCGAAACCCGTGGGCCGATTGAGTGTCGCCATCGAACCCCAGCGCACGTAGTGCGAGATTGATGGCATTCTCACTCATCGGCCGCGCGCCGCCACGGGCTGAAGGGAATACATACCTGCCGCCTACGGTATGAATCGCGATCTCGCGCAGCAGCGCGACCGCTTGCGTCGAGAGCGGCACAAGGTGGCCGTCGCGCATCTTCATCTTCGCGGCCGGTATCCGCCACATCGGCTCTTCGGCATCGAGGTCTAACTCCGACCACTCCATGCGCCTCAGCTCGCCTGGTCGAACGAACAACAACGGCGTCAGTGCCAACGCGATACGGACGACCGGGGTGCCGATGTAGGTATCAATCGCGCGCAGCAACTCGCCAACGGCGCGCGGGTCTTTGATCGCCGCGAGATTCTTGACCACAGTCGCCGTCAGCGCCCCTTTGAGGTCAGCGGTGATATCGCGCGGCGCGCGGCCCGAGCTTACTGCATAACGCCACACGCGGCCCGCAACGCTCAGCGTGCGGTGCGCGGTCTCATTGTGGCCACGTACCTCTACACGGCGCAGGGCATCGAGTAATTCTCGCGGCTCGACCGCAGCAATCGGGCGACGCCCAATGTGCGGGAACACGAAGGCTTCTAGGCGACGACGGTCACGACGCAGCGTACCGGCGCTCACCCCGGTTTGTTTCGTCAGCCACTCGCGGCCGATGGCCTCCACACTATCGGCCTGCGCGATCCGCTTTGCCTTGCGCACCTCGACGGGATTGATTCCACCGGCCACCTGCGCGCGCGCCTCGTCACGCTTGGCGCGAGCAAGCGCGAGTGACACGTCGGCATACGCGCCGAGGGCAAGGTGTTTCGTCTGGCCGTCGAACACGTACTTGAACCGCCAAGCAGGGGCGCGGCCAGGTTCGAGCAGCAGGTACAGGCCCCGGTCATCGCCAAGCTTGCGGAACTTCGGCGCGGCCTTAAATTCTCGGACAGCGTGACGAATGGCAGTGTCGGTCAGCATGTGTACCCCTTCGACCCTCTGTGTACCCCGCCTAGTACCCCGCCGTCAGGGGATAGGTTAAGCGAACCCATGATAACGCGAGATTGGGCGAAACGCCGCAAATCAAAGCGTTTTGAGCGGAAATCGGCCTCTCAAGCGAGGCCAAGATAAGGTGTGGTGGTGGGCCCGCTCGGACTCGAACCGAGGACCAAGGGATTCACTCGACCCCGCCGTTTCCGGAGGGAGTGGACTATCTCTTCACCCCCTAATCTACGAAGAAAAGGGGTGCGGGACGCTCTAGCCTGTCATTAAGCGCACTGAAGCGCTCAGGTAGTCTCTGCACCTTCCGGCGGTGTACCGCCGGCTTGGCTCAGGGTTGCCATCAGCCATGCTGTTAAGGTTTCCCTGAATTCATCCCGTCCACTTCGCACCTTGCGATGCGAAGGCACCATTGAAGATGAGTCCCCTGCTCTAACCAACTGAGCTACAGGCCCGACCAGCGCGAATTCTAACACGCGGCGACCACCCCGTCCCGCGGCCGCTCGACCCCGCACTTGCCGGCGTAAGGTATCGTAGCGCCGCTATGAGGCTTCCCCCGCTACCGGCGTTACCCATCAATGAGGCCTTGCCGGCGCTGACCGGCACCCTGGCGACGCACGCGCGGGTGCTGCTCCAGGCTCCGCCAGGCGCCGGCAAAAGTACCATCGTCCCGCTGACCTTGCTCGACGCCGCCTGGCTGGGCAACAAGAAAATCCTGATGCTGGAACCCCGGCGCATTGCCGCGCGCGCGGTCGCCGCGCGAATGGCGCAATTGCTCGGCGAGCCCGTGGGCAAGACGATTGGCTACCGGACACGGCTCGATACGCGCGTGGGCCGGGACACGCGCATCGAAGTGGTCACCGAGGGCATTCTCACCCGCATGCTGCAGGAGAGCTCCGAGCTGCCGGACGTGGGGTGCGTCATTTTCGACGAGTTTCACGAACGCAGCCTGAATGCGGACCTGGGGCTCGCGCTCACCGTCGAAAGTCAGCAGACGCTGCGCGAGGATCTGCGGATCCTCGTGATGTCGGCGACCCTGAACTTGTTGCCGCTCGCGCGGTTGCTGAACGACGCGCCCATCATCTCCGCGGAGGGCCGCAGTTACGACGTCGCCACGCATTACGTACCGCGCCGCGCGGAACTTCATCTCGAGCTTCAGGTCGCTCAAGTCGTGCGCCGCGCGCTCCAAGACCATGACGGCGATATCTTGTGCTTTCTGCCTGGCGCCGCCGAGATCGGCCGGGTGCAACGGGCCTTGGACGCGGCGGGACTCGCGCGCGGCGTCGATATACTTCCCCTGTACGGCGAACTCGCGGGCACCGCGCAAGACACGGCCCTGGCGCCCGCGGCGCCGGGCCGGCGCAAGGTCGTACTCGCAACGACCATCGCCGAGACCAGCCTCACCATCGAAGGCATTCGAGTGGTCGTGGACGCGGGTCTCCGACGCTATGCAGAATTCGATCCTGCCACGGGCATGAGTCATCTGGTGACGGCGAAGGTATCGCAAGCCGCGGCCGACCAGCGCAGGGGCCGGGCGGGCCGTCTGAGCTCGGGGGACTGTTACCGCCTATGGTCGGAAGGCACGCAGGCATCGCTGGCGCCGCACACCGCGCCGGAAATCACGCATGCCGATCTCGCGCCGCTGGCGCTGCAACTAGCTTGCTGGGGCGCCTCGGATGCAGCCGCCCTTTGCTGGTTGGATCCGCCGCCGGCGGCTCCGCTGGCGCAGGCGCGCGACCTGCTCCGGCAACTGGACGCCATCGACGGCACGGCGCGCATCACCGCCCATGGCCGGGCCCTCGCGGCGGCGGGAACTCATCCGAGGCTCGCCCACATGCTGGTCAAGTCGCGCGGCTTGCAGGCGCCGAGGCTGGCGAGCGATCTCGCGGCGATCTTGAGCGAGCGGGACATTCTGCGATCATCGGCGGGATCGCGTGATGTCGATCTGCGCTTGCGCGTGAGTGCCCTGCGCGGCGACATCCGCGCTCTGCCGCCGGGAATCGACGTGGACCATCGCGCCTTGGCCCAGGCACGGCGTAATTCCGCCGATTGGCAACGCGACTTCGCGCCGGGAATTCGCGAGAACGCGGATCCGCATGACGACACCGGGATCCTGCTGGCGCTGGCCTACCCCGATCGGATCGGCCGCGCGCGCGGCGACGGCGGACGGTATGTCCTCGCGAACGGCCGGGGTGCTCGGTTCGCCGAGCCGCAGGCGTTGTCGAAGTCGGAATTCATCGTGGCTGCGGAATTGGACGGGGCGGAACGAGAGGCACGCATTTTCCTCGCCGCTCCGCTGCATCTCACCGATATCGAGCGGCTCTTCGCCGCACACATCGTGGAACACGCCGAGATCGTGTGGGACGAACGTGAGCAGATGATCCGCGCACGACGACTGCGGCGGCTGGGAGATCTCGTCCTGCAGTCGAGCGAGATTCGCGATGCCGACCCCGACGCCTTGCAGCGAGCCGCTCTGGTCGGATTGAACGACCTTGGAATAGGCGCGCTGCCCTGGACGAAGGAACTCAGGCAATGGCAGGCGCGGGTGGGCCTCATGCTGAAACACGCGGTGCCCGGGCCCGAGTCCTGGCCGGACCTGAGCGATGGCGCACTCGCCACGACCTTGAAGGACTGGGCGCCGCCGTGGATCGTGGGATTCACGAGGCGCGACCATTTTGCCCGGATGGACCTGAACAATGCCCTGCGATCCCGTCTGTCCTATGCACAGAACAGCCTCCTCGAACGTGAGGCTCCGACTCATTTCGTCGTGCCGAGCGGCTCGCGCATTCCCATCGACTATCTGGACGGCGACGTCCCTACACTGTCGGTGCGGCTCCAGGAAATGTTCGGCATGAGCGCTACCCCGAGCGTCGCGGCCGGCAGCCTGCCGTTGCTGCTGAAGCTCCTGTCGCCGGCGGGGCGGCCGGTGCAGATTACCCGGGATCTGGTGAGCTTCTGGAATCGTGGTTACCACGAGGTGAAAAAGGATCTCAAAGGCCGGTACCCGAAGCACCCCTGGCCCGATGATCCGTATACAGCCGCACCGACTCGTCGTGCGCGGCCTCGCTGAGAATGAAACCCTGGGAGCCTAGGCGTGACAGCCGTGATCGCAGCGATCCCGTTCGATTTGCAGCGTGGCGTGATCGATGCGAAAGCGCTTTTTGAGAAACGGTGTCAGAGAGCCCAGCAGAGCATCCTCCTGATCGCGGTCGGGTACGACCAGATGGGCGGTCAGGGCAACGCTGGTGGTCGACAGCGCCCATATGTGCAGATCGTGTACGTCAGTGACGCCGCGCTGACCTGCCAGGAACGACATGATGGCCGTGGAGTTCACCCCGGAGGGCACGCCATCGAGCGATAAATGTACGGAATCCCGCAGCAGACTCCAGGTGCTCGCCAAGATCACAGCGACGATCAGCAGACTCACGACGGGGTCCAGCCAACTCCAGTGGGTGAGCACGATGAGCCCTCCTGAAATCAGCACACCGGCCGACACCGCAGCATCGCCCAGCATGTGAATGAATGCGCTTCGACGGCTCAAATCATCGTGGCTGCCGCCGTGCAGCAGCCACGCACTGATGCCGTTGAGCACAATGCCGAGGGCCGCCACGCCCATGACGGTGGCTCCCGCCACGGTCGGGGGGGCCGCGAGACGCCCTATCGCCTCCCATGCGATGGCGCCGCAAGCCACCAGCAGCAAAACCGCATTGGTGAGGGCGGCCAATACCGAGGAGCGCCCCAAACCGTAGGTAAACCGCCCGCCCGGCGGGCGACGGGCCAGATGGATGGCGGTCCACGCACAGACCAGACCCAACACGTCGCCCAGGTTGTGGCCGGCATCGGCGATCAAAGCCACCGAGTTGGAGAGGAAACCGAATGTGCCCTCGATGGCGACAAAAATCACGTTGAGCCCGACCGCAACGCCCATCCGGGCGTTAATTCCGTCAGCGGTCAAGGCATGGGAGTGCGCGTGGGAGTGGACATGGCCATCGTCTTCCGCATCATGCTCATGGTCATGACCGTGGTCGTGGCCATGAGTGCCGTGACCGTGGTCATCCTGCGATGACTGAGGGTGTGGGCCTTTATGTTGCATTCACGAGGGTGTCCTTCAATTGATCGAATGTCTGCAGGCGCCATAGCCGGGGGAACAAGATGCCCGCCCAAAGTCCCGCCACCAACAATGTTACTACTCCGCCGGACACTATGGCCGGAACCAGTCCAAACCACGCCGCAGTGAACCCGGATTCGAATTCGCCCAGTTCATTGGAGGCGCCGATGAACACCGAATTCACGGCGCTGACGCGGCCGCGAATCGCGTCCGGCGTTTCCAATTGCACCAATAGGTTACGGATGAACACGCTGACCATATCGCCCGCACCGAGCGCCACCAGGGCGACCATTGCCACCCAAAATCGGCGGGTCACGCCGAAAACCACGGTTGACGCGCCGAACAAGGCCACGCCCGCGAACATGTGAACGCCGATCCGGTGGGTGATGGGCTTGAATGTCAGCCGTAGCGCACACAAACCCGCGCCTATGCCGGGCGCAGCGCGCAAATAGCCAAATATGTCAGGTCCCGCGTGCAGGACGTCCCGCGTGAAGGCCGGCAGCAAAGCGGTTGCGCCGCCGAACAACACCGCAAATAGATCCAGGGAAATGGCGCCCAACACGGTTTTTCGGCGCCACACGAACCGCAAACCCTCGAGCATGCTGCCCATGGAGACCGCGCTGTGAACGATGGCGGGCCGGCTCTTGACGAGCAGCAGCATGAGCAGCGAAAGCAACAACAGTCCTGCACCGCTGCCGTACACCCATTCCGAATCGCCGAATGCGTACACGATGCCGCCGATACTGGGACCGGCGATGGTCGCGACCTGGTTGGACGAGGAATTCAGAGCTATCGCGCTGCCAAGCGCACCGACCGGCACGATATTGGGCAGAAACGATTGGGCCGCAGGCGCCAGAAAGGCCCGCGCGATGCCGAGCAGCGCCAGAACCCCGAATATCGGCACAGTGCTGCCGATCCGACCCGCCGCAAGGAGGAGCAGCAGCAACGCACAGATCAAGTTGGTCGCCAGGCACGACGAGATGATGAGCCTACGGTCATACCGGTCGGCCGCATGTCCTGCGAACAACGACAGGCACAAAAAGGGCAGGAACTGCGAGAGCCCGATGAGCCCCAGATCGAGCACACGGCCGGTGAGTTTGTATACCTGCCATCCCACGGCAACGATGAGCATTTGCGCCGCGATCGAGGAGAACAGCCTGGCGCAAAGATACAGGGTGAAGTCGCGTTGCTTGAGAACCGCGAAGCCGTCCGTGGCGCCGGGTGAATTCAAAGACCGAGGGTGCTCAAGGACGCGTGGGCATCGGGCCGCCTTCCCAGAGGCCAATGATATTTACGCTCGCTCTCCGCAATCGGAAGATCGTTGATGCTGGCGATGCGCAGGCGCATCAAGCCATGTTCGTCGAATTCCCAATTCTCGTTGCCGTAGCTGCGAAACCAATGGCCGCCGTCGTCATGCCACTCGTAGGCGAATCTCACGGCAATGCGATTGTCCGCGAAAGTCCACAGTTCCTTGATCAGCCGATAGTCCAACTCGCGCGACCATTTTCGAACCAGGAACGCTTGAATGGCCTCGCGCCCCTCGAGGAACTCGACGCGGTTGCGCCACCGGCTATCGGAGGTGTAAGCCAGCGCAACGCGCGCCGGGTCGCGCGTGTTCCACGCGTCCTCGGCCATGCGCGCCTTTTGCGCGGCGCTCTCCAATGTGAACGGTGGCAGGGGTGGTCGGTCCATAATTGCCTCGCGTTTGACCTAATGTGTTGCTGCCGGACATTTTAATCGGAAACCTCGCGAGGCTTAACCCCATTTCGAACTCCGTGTCGCTTCAGTTCTCGAGAATCCCAACGAGTGGAGGCGGCATGAAACGTTTGATGTATTTCGCGATTTCCGTGGTGCTGGCGTCGGTCAGCGAGGCACAGGCCGTCCGCGGCCTTGCCGACGTCAGCATCATCGACCGGGACAGCGGGGTCGTACTCGACACGCATTATTATCATGGCGAGTATTGGGTGGCCGGCAGGCCCGGTGGCCGCTATGCCATCGAAATCCACAATCACCTCGGGGAGCGGCTGCTCGCGGTGACGTCGGTCGACGGCGTCAACGTCGTCTCGGGAGAAACCGCCGGGTGGGATCAAGGCGGCTACGTGTTCGGCCCCGGTGATCGCTATCAAATCACGGGTTGGCGCAAATCCGACGCGGAAGTGGCCGCATTTACCTTCACCGACCTGCCAAATTCCTACGCGGCACGCACCGGACGGCCGGCGAACGTCGGGGTCATCGGCGTGGCGGTCTTCCGCGAGCGCCAGCCGCCGACGGTCGACCAGCCGGCGATCGGCGGGCAATCCTCCAATCGCTCGGACGCTTCGCGCCTGGCTGAATCCGCGCCGATGTCTCCACCGTCTGCGCTCGCCGCGCCGCCACCCAGGGCAAAGCTCGGCACGGGTCACGGCGAACGCGAATACTCGTACGTCGATCACACAGAATTCCTGCGCCAGCAGAAACAACCGAACCAGGTCGTTCGCATCCACTACGACAGCATCGATAATCTGTTTGCAATGGGCATCGTTACGCGGCCCCACCCGGTGCCGGTGCCAAACCCGTTCCCGGGCTCACGCGAGCAGCAATACGTTCCGGATCCCGCAGGCTAATCTCGATCCTGACATCTCGATCCTGGCATAATGACGTGAATGCTCGCGGACGATAGTGACGAGGCGCTGATCGGCCGCTACGCCCGCGGCGACGCGGCGGCGTTCGAGCTGCTCTATCGGCGCCATGAAATGCGCGTTTGGCGCTATCTTCAACGCAACCTGAGGAACGCGGCGACCGCGGACGAGTTGATGCAGGAGGTGTGGTTTGCCGTGGCCCGCGATGCCGCGCGCTATCTGCCCTCGGCACGTTTCACGACCTGGCTGTTTACGATTGCGCACAACCGGATGGTCGACTCCATCCGAGCGAGCCGACGGCACTCGAATTTCGAATCCTTGGGGCACGACTCCGACGAGGTGATCCGGCACCTGACCGCCGATCCGAGCGCGGGTCCGGTCGCTGCAGCGGTTGCGCGGGATGAGGCGGCTGCCCTCATTCGGGCCGTCGAGGAACTGCCACGGGAACAGCGCGAGGCTTTCCTGCTGCAAGTCGAAGGCGACCTCGACGTCGAGGAAATTGCGAGGATCACCGGCAGCAGCTTCGAGACCACCAAGAGTCGGCTGCGCTATGCGCGTACGAAGTTGCGTGAGCTGCTCAAGGAGTACGCTTGACCGAGGATATCGATGAAATCTATCGGCGCGCGTCGGCCCTAGACTCAAGTCGGCCGAGCGAGACGCTGCGCCGCAAGGTGCTCGACCATGCCGCTGCCTTGACCGCGGCGCCGCCGCGGCCGGCGGCGCCGCGAGCACGGTGGCGTCCTGCGGTTTTCGGGACCCTGGCGGCGGCTGCGCTCGCCGGTTTGTTGATCATGCCGCGTGTTTTCAACCCGCATCCACCCTCCGAATCGGCGCAGACCCTGCCCCAAACTCCGCCGCCGGAGGCGGCCGCGAAATCCCGCGCAATTGCACCGGCCGACGAACCGGCCGCCGACGCGTCACGCACCGGCGCTTCCGGCCCCAAAGCGGCGGCTCAGCCTGGCGCGGCGCCTCAGCTTGGCGCGGCGGCGGCAACCGAATCCGCGCGAGCCGCGTCACGGCCGGCCGATCGGTCGGCCACGCTCAGGAGCGCAGCCGAAACCGGCGACGTTCGGCAATTGCGGGCCCTGCTGGGCGCCCAAGTCCGCATCGATGCCCCCGATGCCCGCGGACGTACCGCCCTGATGCTCGCGGCGTTGCGTGGCCAGGCCGAATCGGTCGACCTGTTGCTGGCCCAGGGCGCTGATCCGAATGCGGCGGACGCAAATGGTACGACACCCCTGCAGGCCGCCCTGGCCGCGGATCAACCGGCAATTGTCGCAGCCCTCCGCCGAGCCGGGGCTCGTTAGCATGATGACGGTTCCTCGCGCCGCGCTCTTTGCTAGGATTGACGGACAGCCGCAAGAAGTTGGAGACGACGATGCGTAATTCAGTACCGACCGGAAATCCTTGGGGCGACATCGTCGGATATTCGCGGGCGGTGCGGGTCGGCAACCTGGTTTTCGTGTCGGGCACGACCGCGAGCGGCCCTGAAGGCCAGGCTCTGCATCCCGGCGAGCCGGGACCCCAGACCCGGCTCATCCTCGACCGGATCGACGCAGCGTTGGCGAAACTCGGAGCTTCTTTGAAGGACGTGGTCGAAACGCGCATTTATGTGTGCGACATCGGCCAGTGGGAAGCGGTGGGCAGGGTCCACGGCGAGGTTTTTGCCGATGTACGCCCCGCCACGACGCTGGTCGAAGTGAGCAAGCTGATCGCTCCGGATCTCTTGGTGGAAATCTCCGCCATGGCGGTCGTCGACGGCGCGGCCGCGACTCCGTCGTAGTGGCCCTCAATCCGTCGGAGCGCGGCTATGCCGCAGCACTCGCCTCCGTCATCGTTTGGGCGATGGTGCCCGTCGGCACGAGATTCTTCGTCCTGCGAGTCGATCCCTACGTCTTCAACGTGATCCGCTTCGCGGCGTCGGGCTGCGCCGCGTTTCCGCTGTTTGTGTACGCCAAGCCTTGGGCGTGGCCCGGCCGGGACAGATTGTTGCTGCTGATATGCGCCGTATTGGCAGTGGCGGGCTACAGCATCCCCGTCGCTCTCGGCGCCCGCACCGTGCCGGCGGGCGAGTTGGGCGTGTTGATCGCCACCGAACCCGTCATGATTGCCGCCCTGACCTTGGTGCTCCACCGCCGTCCCGTTCACTGGCGCGTCATCGGCGGAAGCATCATCGCGCTGGTGGGCGTCACATTGACATCAGGCGTATTGAATTCGCGCGAACACTTCAAATGGTTGAGCACGCTGCAGGTGCTGTTCGGCGCGTTTTCGTGGTCCCTCTACACCGTGCTTGCCGTGCGCCTCAATCAACGCTACGGCAGCTTCGGCGTAACCGGCTCCATCCTCGTCATAGGCACGCTGGCGCTGCTCGTTCTCTCGCTGCCGATGGTCGACGCCGGCATGCTTCCCGATGGATTGACGATATTGATACTCGCGGTGATGGGGTTGTCGAGCAGCCTGTTGGGATTCTTGCTGTGGAACTATGCCGGTGCGGTGGTGCCGGCGGAGCGTTTGGGACTGTTCCTCTACATGATCCCGGCTGTCAGCATCTTCGCAGGCGCGCGTTTCCTGGATGAATCGCTGACGGTACAAATCCTGCTGGGGGGCGCTCTTACCGTATTCGGCGTCTGGGTCGCCTCCCGCTCGGAGCGATTGTTGCCGGCAGCCGCTACCGAATAATCAGCTAGCTTCCTGCCCGGATGGATTGCAGATCGAACCCGCCCGAACCGCTCAACCACGTGTCCTTGTCGCGAATGATGGCCTGCGCGGGGAGGTTCGCGGTCTGCACACCGATACCCGCCATTTTCCTCATTGCGGTACCCACTGAAAAAATCTCGACCAGGCTCGTTCCCAATTCGATGATGTACGTCTTGATGCCGATTACTTCGTCGGCGCCCAGGGCCGCGGCCTCGCGCTTCAGCCGGTCGAACACCTGCTCGCGGGCGTCATAAATCAACGTGGTCAGATCGCCGATTTCTCCTCGCACCAGACCTCGAAAGGCCGCTTTGATGCCGCCGATTGCGCCCAGCGAGTAGACCGAGGTCGAGATCAGCAGCTTGATCGGGATTAGTCCGAGCTGAGTCATGCCCCACAGCTCCTCGCCGGTGAGGTCGCTGGTCGCCGGTGCATTGGCAAATTCCGCGGGCAGAAGCGGATGAAAGGCGGCGGTGCCCGCCATGTACATTTCATGAAAGCCGGCGAATTGCAGCACGTTGGTGCGTACGCCCACCACCGCGTTGGCCTTCGCCGCTCTGGCATGACTCACCAGCCGCTCCAGCGCGTGGTGCCGCGTCTCATTGAACACGTCGCTGAATTCTTTGATTTCGCCCCGTATCAGCGTTTTGAGCGTGCCGGCAATGCCGCCAATGGCGCCCACGGAATAGGCGATGTTGCCGAAAACGAATTCCCGCGGCTCGTAACCGGCGTCCATGTGGCAGTACAACTCTTGAGCGTCGTGGGCGCTCGTAAAGCGGGCCGCCCCCTCCCCGCCGCTGACGCCCGACCCGACGAACAAGAACTCCGAATTTCCGCCAAGGTTGCGCAACTCGGAGGTGACGCCGACGACGCCATGGACGCCTTCCCGATCGGCTTCGGCCCGCATGCGCACGAACGCCGCCTCTCGGCCCTCATGGATCATCCGCGTGACATCGGGAATTTCGCCGCCGACGATGCCGCGAAACACCGACCGTACCCCGCCGAGAAGGCCCATCGATTGGATGCTGTTCCCAATGACGACGCCGCTCGGATGGAGCCCCTTGAGGCGCATGCAGTAGATCTCATTTCCGGACAGACCGGTCAGTTTGGGTTCAATTCTCAAGTGTCCCCATGGCCCGCTCCGGCAGCCGGTGAAATCGTGAACTCGCGCCTTGTAGACTGCCGTGAGTCTCGAGAATACGATGCCGGCCATCATGAGGTTCAGCGCGAGGTCCATAGTAAACGATGGGCGGAAAGGATGATTATTTGCGCTGGGTGCTCGAACAACTTTCCGGCGCCGAGGGTATTTCTTCCCGCCGCATGTTTGGCGCATTCGGCCTGTATCGCCACGATGTGTTTTTCGCAATCATCAGCGACGACACGCTTTACTTCAAAGTGAGCGACTCCAGTCGCGCGGATTACGAGACCCGCGGTATGGCTCGGTTCCGGCCGTACCGGGACAAACCGCAGGTGAGCATGAGTTATTACGAAGTACCGGCAGACGTCATCGAAGACGCGGAAGAATGCATGCGGTGGGCGATGCGCGCGGTGGCGGCAAGCGTCGCCAAGGAAAAATCGCCGAGAAGGGTAAAGCCGCGCACTTATACATCACGACGCTAGCCTCGCGTCTATGCAGTCAGTGGGCGCTCAGGAACTTCTCGACCAGCGCCGCGACCCGGTCCGCCTGTTCGATGTGCAGCATGTGTCCGGCCCCGGGAATATGCGCGATTTCCATGTGAGGCATAAAGCGCCGGAACGCGTCGTCGTTGCCGTCCTCCCCGAGCGCGGACAAGTATTCGGATTCGTCGCCCAGCACCATCAGGACCGGCGCCTTCACCTCCCGCCAACAGGCCTCCGCATCCTCGCGGGCGTACCGAACCGGGTTCACCCAGCGATGCCGGGCGTCGCCCGACAGCCGCACTCGACCGCCGAGCAGTGCGCCGGCCGCCGGTTCGCTCCACGCCCGAGCCACGAAGTCCGACTGGGCTTCGGTGAAACGCGGATAGCGATAGCGAATGATCCCGGCCAGTTGCTCGACCGACTCGTAGTCCTTCAGCACCGGAGCGGATTTCACCTGATCCAGCCACTTGCGCAACCGCCCGGGGGCATCACCCGCAGATGAGCGTGCCAACCCGAAGCCCTCGAGATTCGCCAGGCAACGCACCCGGGTGGGCCGCAGTCCTGCGTACAGGTTCGCGATGTTGCCTCCCATGCTGTGGCCGACGATCCGCGCGGGTTCGTCCGGCGAAAGCCGGTCGAGCAGCACCTCGAGATCCGCAAAATAGTCGGGAAACCAATATCCTTCCTGAGCCCATGCGCTTCGGCCGAATCCGCGCCAGTCGGGTGCCACCAGCGCCCAATCGCCGCGCAGTGCGTCGACCATGAACTGAAACGTGTCGCCGGTATCCTGCCAGCCGTGCAGGAGAAACACCGGCGATTCCGATCGGGAGGGCGGCGGCCCCCAACGAGTCAGATGGACATCGAGTCCGCGTACTCGCAATGTCTCATGCCGCGGCATCCGCCGCGCTTGGTATGCCGTCACCCGTTCAGCGGCTCTGCGGTGGCTTGTCGACCGCCTGTGGGGTGGGTCCGCTCTTCGTTCCTTTGCCGGAGCTTGGCGTCGTGCCGGCGCCGGTTCCCTTCGGCGGAGCGGGCGCAGGCGTTTGTGGTGGCTTTTTATCAGGCATGGCGTCCAATTCCTTCTAGGGGGTACGATCCCACGGGTATCCTCATACACGCAAGCGGTACTCCGCCGCAAGGGCGGTAGGTTTGCTTTCCCCGGCCGGCGGGGCATGCTGTCGATCATGATAGGTGACCGGGTAGGGCCATACCGAATTCTGCAGACCCTGGGTGTCGGCGGTATGGGCGAGGTTTTCCTCGCCGAACGCGCCGACGCCGAGTTCGAACAAAAAGTCGCCATCAAAGTGGTGCACGGCGGCGCCGTGATGCGGAGCACTCAGTCCCGCTTCAGGGTCGAGCGGCAAATCCTCGCCCAGCTCAACCATCCGAATGTCGCGCGCCTCTTGGACGGCGGCACTCTTGCCGACTCCACCACATACATCGTCATGGAATACGTCGACGGCCTGCCGATCGACGTTTTCTGCGACACGCGTCGGCTCGACGTTCCCGAGCGCCTTCGGCTGTTTCAAATCGTGTGCGGTGCCGTGCACTACGCGCACCAGAACCTGATCGTGCACCGCGATTTGAAGCCATCGAACATCCTGGTAACCGGCGCCGGAGTACCGAAGCTGCTCGACTTCGGGATCGCGAAATTGTTGGATGACCGGCAGGCGGGGCAACATACGCTGGCCGTGACTCACGCCGATCTGCGCCTGTTGACGCCGGATCACGCGAGCCCAGAACAGATTCTCGGGCAGACGATCACGACCGCCAGCGATGTGTACGTACTGGGCGTGCTGCTCTATAAATTGTTGGCGGGCGTCGGTCCGTTCGTGATTGCCTCGATGCGGTTGACCGAACTCGAGCGGGCGATCTGCGAGAGGAATCCGCCCCTCGTAAGCGAAGCCATCGGTCCCCTTGCGGCGATTCCGCAGGAACTTCTTGATTCCCGCAGCACCAACGCCGGCCGGTTGCGGCGGACGCTGCAGGGCGATCTCGACAACATCGTCTGCATGGCCATGCACAAGGAACCGGAGCGGCGCTACGGCTCGGCGCAGCAAATGGCCGGCGACATTCAGCGGTATCTGGACGGCAAGCCGGTCATCGCGCGCCGCGATACCATGTCGTATCGATCGGCGAAATTCGTGCGCAGGCATTGGCTGCCGGTGGCGGCCGGACTGGCCGTCGGCGGGCTCGTGGTGGCCTTTGCCGCCACCACCTATATGCAGGGATTGCGCATCGCCGCAGAACGCGATCGGGTAGCCGAGCAGCGGGAACGTGCGGAGTTGGAGCGCGCGCGCGCCGAAGAGGTATCGACCTTTCTGGTCAATCTCTTCAGGCTATCGGATCCCGAAGAGAACCGCGGCAATCAAGTCACGGCACGGGAGCTCCTGGATGCCGGCGCACAACGGCTGCAGGCCGCGCTTCAAGACCAGCCGGCGACCAAGGCTGCGTTGCTGGCCACGGTCGGCGCCGTCTATGACAGCCTCGGCCAATACCGGGACGCGGTGCCCATACTTCAGCAGGCGTTGACCCTGCAGCCCGCGGCACACGATCGATCGCACATCGATGCCTTGCTGGAATTGGGCCACGCACAAGTCGGCGCCGGCGATCTGAGCGGCGCCGAGGCGCCTCTGCTCGATGCTCTGCGCCTCGCCCAAACCGGCTACGGCGCGGCTAGCCAGCCGACCGGCCGCGCATTGTGGGAAATCGGCCGGCTTCGGTATCAACAGGGCCGGTATACGGAAGCGAAGGACCTATACCAGCGCGGTCTCGACGTACTGGAAACCACGCAGGCCCCGCCCACCGACGTTGCCTCGGTGCTGGAAGATCTGGCCCAGGTGTACTCGCGCGAACAGCAATGGGCGCTGGCCAAACAAACCTACGAACGGGCGCTCGACATCGACCGGCGCATTCTCGGCGACGATCATCCGCGCATGGCCGCCCATCTGCACAATCTCGCCGTCGTCGCGCAGAACATGGGAGACCTGCAACGGGCCGAGGGCCTGTATCGCGACGCGATCGCGCGTTTGGAGCGCGCGTACGGCGGCGAACATCCGGAGACCGCAGGCGCGCGCGGAAACTATGGGTTGCTATTGCAGCGGGAGGGACGCTTGAAGGAAGCGGAGCCTCTGCTGCGCAGCGCAGTGGACATCGCGTTCAAGCAGTATGGCCCGTCGAATTACAACGTGGCCTACGCGCGCGTCAGCCTGGCGATGCTGCTGGAGGACGAAGGCAATCTGCAAAGAGCGGAGAGCGAGTACCGGCAGGCGCTCGCCATCTACGACAAATCACTGCCGCCCAACCACCAGTGGCGCGCCTCGGCGCTGATGCTGTTGGCGGGCCTGTTGGTGAACCATGGCAGCGCCGACGAAGCGTTGAACTTGAGCGCGCAATCATTGCAAATCTGGACGGCGACTTCCTCGCAGGCCAACCCGGCCACTGCGCAGGCTCACACGGTTCATGCCTATGCACTGGGGCGCTTGGGCCGCACCCGTGAAGCCGCCGAGGAGCTGGCCCCGGCCGTTCAGGTGCTGGCGAACGCCCGCGGACCCGACGATCCCGCGGTGCGCCGCGCTGAGGATTGGCTGAAGAGCGTGCATGCCGGACGCGATCACCCGCCCAAAAACAGCTTGTAGGCTGGATTTTCGCTCTCTTCGGTATAGGCGTACTGCAACGCATTGAGATGCAGGGTGAAATCTTCGTGCGTTTCCGCAGGCACTTGAATTCCCGTAAGCACGCGCCCGTAGTCCGAACCATGATTGCGGTAATGAAAGAGACTGATGTTCCAGCCGCTGCCCACCGCCCGCAGGAATTTCAGCAACGCGCCCGGGCGCTCGGGAAATTCGAAGCGGTAGAGATGCTCATCCGTGAGGCCCCGAGCGTGTCCGCCCACCATGTACCGCACATGCAGCTTCGCCATTTCATTGTCGGTCATATCGTGCACCGGGAAGCCGGCGTCCGCGATGGTTTTGATGAGAGAGTCGCGTTCCGCCTTGCCCCCGCCCTGCGCGAGACCCACGAACACCTGGGCCGCCTTGAGGTCGTCGTATCGATAGTTGAATTCGGTGACGCTGCGCTGTGCCACCAATTCGCAAAAGCGCAAAAAGGATCCGGGCTCCTCCGGCATCTCCACGGCCAGCAATAATTCGCGCTGCGCGCCGATATCGGCGCGTTCAGACACGTATCGCAGCCTGTCGAAGTTCATATTCGCACCGCAATTGATGGAAATGAACACGCGGTCATTGCAGTTTTCCCGCGCCACATATTTCTTGATGCCTGCGACGCCCAGAGCGCCCGCGGGTTCAGCGATGGAGCGGGTGTCTTCGAAGATATCCTGGATCGCGGCGCAAATTTGATCGGTGGTCACCAGCATGATCTCATCGACGTACTGACGCGCGAGCCTGAACGTCTCCTCGCCCACTCGCCGCACCGCGACTCCATCCGCGAACGTGCCGACTCGATCGAGCGTGACGCGCTTGCCGGCGCGCAGGGACTCATACATCCCGGCCGCGTCCTCCGGCTCGACGCCGATGATCTTGATTCGCGGATACAGCGACTTTGCGTACGCGGCGATACCGGCGATGAGGCCGCCGCCGCCCACGGGCACGAAGATCGCATCGATGTTGTCGCCGTGATGCTGGCGCAGGATTTCCATCGCGATGGTGCCCTGGCCCGCGATCACGTCGGGATCGTCGAAGGGATGCACGAACACCAGCGCTCGCTCGCGGGCGAGCACCAAGGCGTGCTCGTAGGCCTGATCGTAATCGTCGCCGTGCAGCACGATTTCCGCACCCAGATCCGCGACGGCCCGGACCTTTATCTCGGGCGTGGTCAGCGGCATGACGATCAGCGCCGGGATCTTGCGGGTGCGGGCCGCGAGGGCGACCCCTTGCGCGTGGTTGCCCGCGGAGGCGCAGATCACGCCGCGCTGCGCCGTGATCGGCGATAGTTGCGCGATTTTGTTGTAGGCGCCGCGAATTTTGAACGAAAACACCGGTTGGAGGTCTTCTCGTTTGAACAACACGCGATTGTTCAGGCGCCGCGACAGGCGCGGCGCGGCGTCCAGCGACGTCTCGATGGCGACGTCGTACACTTTGGCTTTGAGGATTCGTTCTACGTAGTTTTCTTGCATGGTGGGCTTTTGTTGGGCGCGCCTACATTAGCTCAAGCGCAAGCGCGGCGGTATGGCGATCGATTATTGTGAGATGCTCCACAACCCGGTGAGCCGGAAACCGGGGTCTCGTCGACATTTGAGTAACATAGGGCTCATGCAACTATTCAAGTGGTGGATCCTGGCGTGCTTGATCGCGTCGCCGGCGGCCCGTTCGCTTCCGGGAAACGTCGTGGCTACCGACAACGTCAAGTCGCGATTGGTGAGCGAGACCGTCGGCATCGGGCCGGGCCAGTCGATATGGGTCGCTCTCGAGCTCAATATTCGCGACGGCTGGCATACCTATTGGCGCAATCCCGGTGATTCGGGTCAGGCCACGACGCTGTCCTGGACCCTCCCACCGGGGTTCACAGCCGGGGACATCGTGTGGACGACTCCACATCGATTCGACCTGCCGCCGCTGGTGAACTACGGCTATTCGGCGCATGCGGTGCACCTGGTCAAGATCACCGCGCCCCGCGAACTCAAGAGCGGCTCCGTCGCCCTGCTGCAGGCCAAAGCCGGCTGGCTGGTGTGTTCGGACGTCTGCATTCCCGAGGACGCCCAGCTGCAACTGAAGTTGCCGACCGCTGCAAGCGCGGCCGCCGTCGATCCCAACGACGCAGCCCTCTTCTCGGCGGCGCGAAGCGACTTGCCGAGCCCGCAACCCGCGGCGACCGGGGCGCGAATCCAGGATGGCAAGCTGGTGCTTACGCTCGGAAAAGAGTGGGGCGCGACGCTGTCGCAGATCACATCGCTGGCGTTTTTTCCCTATGACGAGGGCAGCATCGAATACGGCGCCCCCCAGACCCTGACCCGCTCGAAGGACACCGTGGAACTCGCGGTCAAAGCGGGTGATCAGCCGCCGAAGACCGGAGCCGTGCGCGGCGTGTTGCTCGCCACCGAGGAAAGCGGCGGCAAGCCGGCGGTTGTTCCCATCGAGATCGACGCCGGCTTCGGCATCGCTGCCGGCAGAGCGGCCCTGCCGGCAGCCGAGGCGCCGGCGCTGCCTTCGCTCATCTTGCTGGCGGTTCTGGGGGGATTGATTCTGAATCTGATGCCCTGCGTATTTCCTGTGCTGTCGATCAAAGCCATCGGGTTGGTCGAGCAGGCGAAAAAACATCCTGCGGCGGTTCGGGCCAAGGGGCTGGTGTTCGCGGCCGGCGTGGTAAGTTCCATGCTGACGCTGGCGGCGGTGCTGTTGGCGCTGCGGGCGGGCGGCGAGGAGATCGGCTGGGGCTTTCAGCTTCAGTCGCCGCTGTTCGTGACCCTCATGATCTATCTGCTCTTGGCCGTCGGCTTGAACCTCTCCGGGGTCTTCGAAGTAGGCGGCGGGCTCGCAGGCGTCGGCGACGGGCTCACGCGAGGGGACGGCTATCGCGCTTCGTTCTTCACCGGCGTGCTGACCACGTTGGTCGCGACGCCTTGCACCGCGCCGTTCATGGCGGCCGCCGTCGGTGCCGCGCTGACGCAGTCTCCGGTGATTGCCCTCGTCATCTTTGCGGGTTTGGGCGTGGGTCTGTCGCTGCCCTACCTGTTGCTGTCGTTCGCCCCGTGGACACGGACAGCGCTGCCCAAGCCAGGCGCGTGGATGGACACGCTGAAGCAGATATTTGCGTTTCCCATGTATGCATCGGCGGCGTGGCTGCTTTGGGTTCTGTCGCAACAGACCTCCTCCGTTGGGTTGGGGGCTGCGTTGACGGGCGCCATTCTCATCGCATTCGCAGGATGGGCTTACCAAAAGTCGAAGTCCAGCGGCCGGGCCGGGCGTCTCGCGGCGCTGGCCACGGCGCTCGCCGCCTTCGTGCTCGCCGTCTTGCTGCCGCTGCGCTTCGACGATGCCGTCGCCGCGTCGACCGCGGGGACTGCCGCGGCTGTTCCGGATGCGGGCGGCTGGCAACCCTACGATGCGGCGCGTGCTGCGCAGATCACGGCGGCGGGCCGGCCGTTGCTCATCAATTTCACCGCGAGTTGGTGTCTGACCTGTCTCGTCAACGAACGCAATGCGTTTTCCGATGCAGCGGTGCAGGCGATTTTCCGCGACAAGGGCGTGACGTTGATGAAGGGCGATTGGACCAATCGCGATCCGGCAATTACCATGGCTCTCTCAGCCTTCGGGCGGGCCGGGGTGCCGCTCTACGTCGTCTACAACGCCAGGCCCGGATCATCGGAACCGCTGGTGCTGCCGCAACTCCTCACGGCGAACATCGTCCACGATGCCTTCGTGGATTCTTCGGATCACGATTTGAAATGATGCTTGAATAGCGCATGCTTCGAGCATGGGGCCGACTATTATTTCCAGCATTCCGGTCATCGATTTTCGCCGTCAGAGCATGGTGCTGCAATGGAACTCGGTGAACGGGACCTGGGCCGCCTTTGATGATCCGCCGGCGCTCGTGCACGGCGTCGCATTGATCCGCGCGGCGAAGCCGAATATTTGTCTTTTCGGCCGGGATGGACGCCTGCATCTCCAGGTCGGTCCCGATCAGTATTCACTGTCGGAGGACGCTCCCCGCCTCGGGTGGAGTCGCGGCTCCGCGACTTTCGGACTGCGCCGACGCTTTACGGTCGAGTCCAGCGACGGCGCCCTGCTGCTCAGCCATGCCTATTGGAGCCGCCAAGGAGATGAGTTCTTTTCGTGGCTGGTGTCGCGCGCCGCCGATCCCGAATGGCGCGCGGCGACCGCACGTCAATGGTCGGAGGGAGTGCAGCCCGTCGTGCTTCGCTCGAGTTAGCCGCCCGGCGCCGGCCGTCGGGACGGTAGTAGCGCAGCAACTTCGGCCTCCGCGAGCTCCCGCCACTCCCCCGGAGCCAACGTGCCGAGATCGATGTTGATGATTCGGACGCGCTGCAGGTGTTGGACTCTGTAACCCAACGCCGAGCACATGCGCCGAATTTGCCGGTTCAGTCCCTGCGTCAGAATCATGCGAAACGTCTTTTCGTTGATGCGCGACACTTTGCACGGCTTGGTGATCTCGCCCATGATCTTGACACCGTCGGCCATCATCTTGAGGGACAAGTCCGTGAGCGGCCGCTCAACCGTCACCAGGTATTCCTTCTCGTGATTGTTTTCCGAGCGCAGGATTTCGTTGACGATGTCGCCGTCGTTCGTCAATAGGATCAAGCCCTCCGAATCCTTGTCCAGCCGCCCGATGGGGAAGATTCGTTCCTTGTGGCCGACGAGATCTATGATGTTGCCCTCGACATGGGTTTCCGTGGTGCACGTGATGCCCACCGGCTTATTGAGTGCAATGTAGATCTGTTTCTTCCTCAGTCCTAGAAGCCGCCCATCGATGCGGACCTCGTCGGTGTCCCCGACTTGAGTGCCCAATACGGCAACCGACCCGTTGCACGTCACGCGCCCCGCCGCGATCAACTTGTCCGCCTCGCGACGCGAGCAGGCGCCGGTTTCGCTGATGTACTTATTGAGTCTCACGGCGGAGGGGCGCGGCCTGGTTTACGCTTTGAGGAAAGCGCCGATCTGCTTCGCCAAAGTTCTGGGGGCGGCGTCGAACATGTCCGCGTCGTACTCCGCCAGATCGAGGAATTTTGCCCGGGGCAAGATCCCCTTGGTCCACTGCGAATCATCACCCACCCCCATTTTGACGCGAAGCACCAAGCTTTCCTGCTTGACCGGCGGCAATCCATCGATGGGAGGTGCAGCGGCCAGCACTAGCCGGCGGACCAGTTCGGGCCGCGCGACCGCGAGTTCCAAAGCGACTCCCGCACCGAAGCGAAACCCCAGCAGGTCGATCTGACGTAGTCGTAGATCCGTCGCCAGGTCGGCGACCGCGGCGGCGGCATGCTTCAAATCCATCGACGGCGCCGGGTCCGATTCACCGCAACCCGGAAGGTCAGGTGCGTATACGGAGCGATCATCGGCGATCTCCGGCAAAAAACGGTGATACGTACGGCTTGAAGCGTCACCGGGGTGAAGACAGAAAAGAGTGATTCCTTCGTCGAAGCCACCGGTGGTCGGAAACGCCGTGCGCACGTGTAATTGCCCGAATCTGCAGTCGAAGTAGGCTCTGCGGGTGCGAACTGCTGCCTGCGCCGTCATTTTGGGTTGCTTCGCCACGTTTGGCCTCTCGCTCAGTTTTGGTTGTCAGTCGGTTGCAACAATACGCGAGTCGCGGCCCGCGGCCGCAGGCCCCGCCGCCCCGGCTTATGACAAATGTTGCTTTTACACTACATTAATTTCGACATTTCTTCACAATAAAGCTAGCGTCGTCGCTCGCTCGAGGCTACAGTGTTGCTCGAACGCAATAGGACTTTAGGGAAGTAGAGAAAGACCAATTATCGCCTCAGCGCCAATATAAGGCGCCAAGGTAAGGCATGGGGACTTGAAAGCCGGGCTTCGCCCGGCTTTTTTATTGCGCGCTTGGTTTGCCATCGCTACCGCCTTGCACCCGCTCCCAGACGCGCGACATGGTGAACCCAGCGCTGCGCGAACCCTTGAAGCCCACGACCTCGATCAGTCGCTGCCCATCCTCGGACACGCTGTACCGCTCCTCAAAGGGCGGATGATCGTCGTCGGGCGCACCGGACTGCACGATGAGAGTCTTGTCGTCCCAACCACAGACCGGCGGCGGCCCATCATCCCGGTCGC
>JAXDQI010000112.1:0-4086 GCA_034667965.1 Gammaproteobacteria bacterium | reverse complement strand
GATCCGGCAGTTGCAGGCCATGCTTGTCTTGGACTGTAGACCCTCGAGATGAAATAGAAAGTTTGCGGCATGGCGGTTGGATCCGGAGAGCCTGCCGCCGGGCAGGAAAAATCATTGCCTGAGCAGCGCGGGCGCACCGCTCGGCGGCTTGCGAACGGGGACCTCCTGCTCGAAGCTATAAGCCAGCTCGATCAATCGACTTTGAGGTTGCGCAGCAGCGCTTTTTGGATTTTTCCGTTGGCGTTACGAGGCAGCGGATCGTAACTGATCGCAACTGAATCTGGTACCTTGTAGTCTGACAGGCGCTCAGCGCAGAAATCGCGGATTGAGGCCTCCGACAAGGCCTGATCGTTGCCCACGACGACGACGACGGCGTGGACGCGCTCGCCGAGAACCGGGTCGGCGCGCCCGACGATGGCGCTTTCCAGTACGCCTTCGATCCGACTGATGACGTTTTCGACCTCGGAGCTGAAAATCTTGTAGCCGCCGCGATTGATCATGTCTTTCTTGCGGTCGTAGATCCGAACGAATCCCTCGGAATCGATCGATCCGACGTCACCCGAGCGCCAGAAGCCGCCGGAAAATTCCTTGGCATTCGCGTCCGGGCGCTTCCAGTAGCGGGGGACCACCATCGGTCCGGCGATCCAGAGTTCGCCCGCTTTACCGGCAGTCACGGCCTGTCCATCGTCGTCAACGATCTTGACCACGGCATATGGAACGACCTGTCCGACGCTGTCCATGTGATCCCGCCACCATTCTCTCGGCATGATCGTGGTTGGTGAGGTCGTTTCGGTCGCGCCATAGGCATTGATCAATTCGAGCTGTGGCAGCTGTTTTGCAAGCAGCTCGATGGTGGCGATCGGCATCGGCGCTCCGCCGAAACAACCGATACGCCATGATGAAAGGTCGTAACTGCTCAGTTCCGGGTGCATCACGCAGAGCGTATAAATTGTCGGAACCAGTATGGAATAGGTGATGCGCTCGCGGCTCGCGAGGGCAAGAAAATCCGGTGTCTTATAGGCCTGGTGCATCAAAACGACGCAGCCCCCGGCGATCATCGTCGAGAGAGCAACGCCGACCAGCCCGGTGACGTGCGACAGCGGCACGGCCACCAGCGCGCGATCATGTTCCGTCAACCCGTTGGATCGCGCGAATGCCAGCGACGAATGAAGGATGCTGAAATGGGTGAGTTCTGCGCCCTTCGGCTGCCCCGTGGTCCCTGACGTATATAGGATAATGGCTGTGTCTTCCTCGGACACTGGCCGCGCCTGCTCAAATCGGCGTGCCGACAGCAGTGCGGATAACGGTTGTGCGCCCGGCCAATCGCCGCGAACAACGAACATGTGAGCGAGGGCCTCGAGAGCTGCGCGGGGCGGGACGGCCTTTGCTAGTTCAGCCTCGAAAATGAGAACTTTGGCACCGCAGTCGTTCAGCAGAAATTCCATTTCGGCCTGGCGCTGGCGCGTCCCGATCGGCACGACGATGGCGCCGCAAAGATTGCAGGCAAGCGTGCAGGCCAGAAACTCCCAGCAATTGCCGAGAAGGATCGCGACACGATCGCCGCGCGCGATGCCGAGTTCTGTTAGCCCGAATGCGATCGACTGAACGATCCCGTCGAGATCCCGATAGGTCAATGTTCGGTGATCGACTATCGCCGGTCGTTCGCCGAACCGTTCCACCAGATCGCGAAACATCGCCGCCAAATTCGGCGGCCGCTCGGAAAAGCACAGCATGCTGCGGTCGTCATAATGCTGTTCGCTTCGAAGCGATCCGCCCAAGCCGCCTTCCGCCCAAGCTTTCCAGGTCATCGTGTACGGGCCTTCCAGTCTGCGGGTTCGAACGGAGCGTGGCTTTGAGAGTCAGGGCCGCAACTTTTCCAGCAGCGCCTTACCTCCGACCAGGATGTCCTGGCTTATGGCCTGGCGGGCGAGTGCAGGATCGCGGTTGCGCAAGCCTTCCAGGACCAGAATGTGGCCGTGCTTCTGGCCGTGGAAGGGGCGTTCCTTTCCATCATAGAGATAGGAGAGGATTGGCCCGAACTGCATCCACAGGTTTTCGACCATGCGAAACAACACCGGCGAATTCGCCAGTTGGCAAAGTCCGAAATGGAAATTTTCGTTCTCGGCCAGTGCCGTTGCAAAGTTGCTGCTGCTCTCGGTTTCCACATATCGCTGGTGAATCTTCATCAGTTCGTCGATCTCGTGCTCCGTCGCCGTCAGCGCCGCCCGCGCGGCGCCTTCTCCTTCGAGCACCATTCTGAGATCGCGAATTTCGACGCAGCGCTCAAGGGCCAGCATAGGCACCACCACCGTGCCGCGATCGTCCATATCGAGCGCATGCTCCGACACCAACCTCAGCAAGGACTCGCGCACGGGAGTCACGCTTATCCCAAGCTCGTCTGCTACCTGACGCGCAACGAGCTTGTGGCCTGGTTTGAGGCGACTTCGCATCAGCGAATTGCGAAGCGCCTTGTAGGCCTGCTGGCTGACACTTTCCCGGATGATTTGCCGGCCGAACTGGCCGAGCTGCGTGCCGCCTGCAACAACAGGGTCATCGGTGAGCATGGGTGGGCTCGTTGACAGACTTGAAATTACCATTAGGATTGGTGTTATAACTAATAACAAATGACAAACAATCTTGCAGCGCAACAAATTTGCAGGATTGTTAGGGAAGAGATGCATGAGCGTGAGATGTCTGCCCCCGCCGATGAAACAATCGCGTTCCCGGCGGACATGACGTGAAAAGGCGCCATGATGTCTAGCGAGACGCTAACGCCCGCCGCGCGACGCACTCGGTACAAGCCGAGCCAATCGACGATCGTGTTTGGCATCACGGTACTGCTCGTTCTTGTCCTGAGTGCCGCGCTGTCCGGATTCATGACGCTTGGAAATCTGTTCACGCTCGCCCGAAACGTCTCGATCCTCGGAATCCTGGCGCTCGGTATGGCCGTCGTGGTGATCGGGCGCGGCATCGATCTTTCGCAAATCGCGACGCTTGCATGCTCGAGCGCGATCGCGGTCACTTTGATCAATGCCGGCTATCCGACGGTTCTGTCCCTCGGGCTCGGCCTCGTCCTTGCCATCGCGATAGGCGTCATGAACGGCTATCTGGTCTCGGTCGTGGAGATTCCCGCGCTGTTCACGACCCTCGCATCGGGCCTGCTGGTTCTCGGAGTAACCCGCGCACTCGTCGTGCCGCATTATCAGGTGTTTCTGCAGCCGGGTCATGAAACATTTCTCAAGCTCGGCGGGAACTTGCCGGGCGGGCTGCCCGTGCCGATCATCGTGTTTGCGGTCTGCGCTTTGCTGTTGCATCTGTTTCTGTCCCGCTTCGTGGTCGGGCGGTTCATTTACGCGCACGGCGACAATGCGCAGGCGGCGCGGCTATCCGGCATCGCGACCCGTCCGCTGACCATGCTTGAATATGCGTTGTGCTCGGCGATCGGCTATGTCGGCGGCGTGATGATGGTCGCCTCCACCTCGCTTATGCACCTTCAAATCGCGGAATCGACCGTCATTTTCGATGTCATCCTTGTCGTCGTGCTCGGCGGCGTCAGCCTGGTGGGCGGACGCGGCGATGTTCTGAGCGTCGTTGCAGGCACTCTGCTGATCGGCGTTCTGCTGAATGCGATGACGACCATGAACCTCGACATTCAGACCCAGGATATCATCAAGGGCGCGGTTCTTCTCGTGGCCATCACGCTCGACAGCTACGTGCATCCTCGCGACGACGAGACCGCCAAACAGGGCGACTGAGCCTGCATACGTATCAACCGCACAAAGGCGTCCAAGCCTTTGGCAAACCGGGAGCGAACGAAATGTCAAATATAAGAGGATTCCATCCATTCGGCCGCACCAGTGTCGCGGCACTTTTGATCGCAGCGTTCTTCGGCGCCACCATGGGGACGGGCCATGCCGCCGATCCGCGCGCGGAGCTTCTTCAGAAATTCCAGGCCGCGGTGAAGGGCAAGAAGGTTGCTTGGGTACCGGTATGGCTCGGCGTTCTCGAGTCGGAATGGACCCGTGTCATGAAGGCCCATTTTGACGACTACGGAATACAATTCACGTTCCGAGATCCCAACTTCAA
>JAXDQI010000111.1:0-11176 GCA_034667965.1 Gammaproteobacteria bacterium | reverse complement strand
CGGTGAGAATAATTCGCCTGCTCCTCCCACCGGGACCGGTCCGGCCTCGTTCCCGGGCATCGACCCGTCCCAGCCGTACTCGATCGATGCCAACGGGGTCATTCAATCGGCCACCATGATGGCCAATGGTGCGGAAACGTCGACCTTGTACGAGAGCAACCATACCAAGGCCAACAACGTTCAGTTCAATACGAGGTTTGCCGGCAACGGTCCGGTAACCGGTGATTTCGGGTTGGCCTATGCCAAGGCGACCGGGGATTACGAGGCCGCTCAGGCCGACGTCGAGCACGGCTTTTACGGTGCGTTCGGCAGCGCGAACCCGTCAATCCAACCCACGGCCCCGGGTTGCAACAATGGCGCCAACAATTGCACCAACGGCAATCACGGCTATGCATTCATCTGGAACAACGGCGGCACCACCGGATTGCCCTCGGCCAGCTACCCCAATAACTATGGGTATACGAACGTGCTGTCCAATCCGGCCTATACCTTGTTCAAATCCAATTGGGCCTGGGCCAACACGGTCGACGAGAAACAGTATTCCTTCAAGTTCGATTTGCACGCGAAGGCGGGCATCGTGGATTTGACCGGCGGGGCGCGCTACCAGGACCGCGAGGTTGCCTTCGTCCACGGGCGCTACCTGGAAAACGGCATCAGCCCCTATGGAATCGGCGGAGTGGGCGCAGGCACCGCGGCCGGCAATTGCTGTATCGGCGCGGGCTCCGGCACGTATCTGTACTACCAGGATCCGGGGTACGCCGCCATTCCGTATTCCACGCCGCAGACCAACCCGAGTCTGCTGTTGAACTACAATAATTTCGCCAACGGCACCATTGCCGTGAAGAATCCGGTGACGGGCGGAATGACCGATCCCGCGACCTATCTGAATACCCTGTGGAAGCTGGCGGGAGTTACGAACAATACCGAGAAGTTCTTCAAGGACCCCCTCAATTCGTACAATGTGAAGGAAAAGAGCACAGCGGTGTTCGTCATGGGCGACGCGGGCGATGCGGAGGGCGTCTTTCATGCCAACTTCGGCGTGCGAGCCGTCAAGACGCAGTTGACGGTCGAAGGCGCCCAAACGAATCCGAACGGGTCCACCTTTGTGGGCACGGCCTCATGGAATGGCGTGAATTCCAACGACGTGCCGTTTGAAAGCAGCCGCAGCTATACGGACGTGTTGCCGTCGTTCAACTTCGTGTTGAATGCGACTGAGACGCAGAAATTGCGCTTCGGCGCGGCCCGGGTGGTGGCGCCGCAGAACCTGCAGCAGCTGGGCAGTGGTCTGCAATACGGCTTCACCCGTGCCGCCCCAGGCGAGTGTAAGGGGGGTGCTACGGTGTGCTTCAAATTCGACGGTGGACATGCGGGCAACGCGGGGCTCGATCCGTTCCGCGCCTCGCAGTTCAATTTGTCGTGGGAAGACTATTTCTCCCGCAACGGCCTGCTCAGCGTCGGGTACTTCTACAAGGCGGTGGACAATTTCGTCACGACGGCGAATGTGCCGACCTTGGTCGCGGACGGCGTGGGCGGCACCACCGCCAATGTGGCCACACCCGTCAATGGCGGTACCGGCAAGATCTACGGGGTCGAGTTGGGAGCGCAGTACGCGTTCGACTTCGGCCTAGGGTTTGCCGCCAACTATACGCGGTCGAATTCCGAGTCAACGCAGACCAGTTCCTTTGAAAGCAATATCCCGATTCCCGGAGTGTCCAAGAATGCTTTCAACGGCACGGTGTACTTCGAACGGGCGGGATTCTCGGCACGCGCGGCCTACGCGTGGCGCGATGTGGCCGTGAATTCCGGCGGCGTGGGATCATCATTCGCATTCCAGGACCTCGCGGGCAATCAGAAGATTTACACGGTGTACCAGGCCGCGTACGGACAGGTGGATGGACAGGTGAGCTACGACTTCGGTCCGCACTTCGGCATCGTGGCATCGGTGGTCAATCTGGCCAACGAGAAACAGCACACCTACCTGCAATGGAAGAACGAGCCGTTCACGTACGACGATACCGGCCGCCGCGTGTTTTTCGGCGTAAAAGGCAAGCTGTAAGCGGGAGGAGTTTACGCAGCGTTCGCCGCGCCATCCGGATTGAGCTAGAGTACGGGCATAGTCACGTATGTCCGACACCCAGCAGAATCATTCCGCGGCCGCCGGTAAGCGAATCACCAGCATTGCGATCGTCGGGGGCGGCACCGCCGGATGGGTGGCTGCCAGCGTGCTGGCGCGGGCGCTGCCGGGCACCGGCACCAACATCACCGTGATCGAATCACCGGAGATCGACCCGGTTGGCGTGGGCGAAGCGACGATTCCACCCATCATCGATCTGCTGCGATTCCTCAGCATCGATGAAGGCGATTTCGTCCACCATACTCGAGCGACCTACAAGCTGGGGATCAAATTCCGCGATTGGAAGGAACTTGGGCACACGTACTGGCACCCGTTCGGCTCTTTCGGCGCCGCGATCAACCGTCGCCCCTTCCACCATTGCTGGCACAAGGCGCGCGCGTCCGGTCTGGCGCCGCGCTTCAACGACTTCAGCTTATGCGCGACGCTGGGCGATGAGGGAAAGTTCCGCTTTCCCGATGCCGACCCGGGTGGCGATGCCGCGGGACTGCGTTATGCGCTGCACTTCGATGCGACGCTGGTCGCGAAGTATCTGCGCGCCTATGCGGAACGTCTGGGCGTCGCGCGCCTCGAACGCACCGTCGTGGGCGCCTCGATGCGGCCCGACGGCCTTCTCGACGAAATACAATTTTCGGACCATTCCACGCTGCGGGCCGACCTGTACATAGATTGCAGCGGCTTTCGAGGGATCTTGATCGAACGAATTCTCGGCACCGGCTACGTCGACTGGAGCGCCATGCTGCCGTGCGATCGGGCTGTCGCCTTCCCGACGGCATCGAACGCGGCGCTTGCGCCGTATACGCATTCGTGGGCACGAAGCGCCGGCTGGCAATGGCGGATTCCCCTGCAGCATCGGCATGGTAATGGTTACGTATACTCGAGCGCCCATTGCAGCGAGAGCCAAGCGCTCGAGGACTTGACGCAAGCCGTGGGGGAGAAACCGTTGGCCGAGCCGCGCTTCTTGCGCTTCGTAACCGGCCGACGCAAACTCTATTGGAATCGCAACTGCGTCGCGCTTGGACTTGCATCCGGTTTTCTGGAGCCCTTGGAGTCGACCAGCATTCATCTGGTCACCAGCGGGATGTTCCATTTGCTGGAACATTTTCCGGACAAGGACTTCGATCAGATCAATATCGATTCCTACAATCGCGAGCTGATCGACGAGGCAGAACGGATTCGCGATTTCATCGTTCTTCACTACTGCCTTACCCAGCGCGACGATGCGCCGCTCTGGCGGTACTGCCGATCCATGGTCATTCCAGACAGCCTGCGTGATCGAATCGACCTGTACAGCCGCACCGGGCGCATTCGTCCGCGTGCGGGCGAGCTGTTCACGGATTTGAGCTGGTTCTATATTTTCGAGGGCTTGGGACTGCGGCCGGACAGCTACGATCCGCTGCTCGATGTCGTTCCGATCGCGAAACTTCGTGAGATCCTCGCGTCCATCGCAAACTCGACGGCGGCGGTCGCAAAGGCGGCTCGAACTCACGACAGCTTCTTCCGCGATCGCAACTGCATCAGCTCATCCCCGTGACTGACACCTTTCGCCGAATCGTGCTCGCATCACGTCCTGAAGGGTGGGCCACCGCCGACAATTTTCGCCTCGAAGAAATACCGATGCCGCCTCTTGCCGATGGTGAAATCCGCGTTCGCAATCAATTCCTGTCCCTCGATCCCTACATGCGCGGGCGCATGAACGACGCCAAGTCATATGCCGCGCCGCAAAAACTCGACCAGACCATGGGTGGCGGCACGGTGGGCGAGGTGGTCGAATCCCGCCATCGTGATTTTGCGGCAGGCGACACCGTTCGAGGCATGCTCGGGTGGGCGGAATACGGCGTCAGCGGCGCCGGTGGTTTGACGAAAGTCGACGCGCGCCTCGCTCCGCTCTCCGCCTATCTGGGTGTGCTCGGCATGACCGGGATGACCGCCTGGTATGGTTTCAACAAGATCATGGATCCAAAGGCGGGCGAAACGGTGGTCGTGAGTGCGGCCGGCGGCGCCGTGGGCGGTGTCGTCGGACAACTCGCGCGCATTGCCGGCATTCGCGCCGTCGGAGTGGCCGGCGGGCCCGAGAAGTGCCGATATGTCACGGAGGAACTTGGATTCGATGCTTGCATCGACTACAAGGCGGCCGACGACGCCAAGGCGCTGGCCGGTTTGATCCGGTCCGCCGCGCCGCTAGGCGTCGACGCGCACTTTGAAAACGTGGGCGGCGATATTTTGAATGCCGTCATGACGCTGCTCAATCCGTTCGCCCGGGTGGCCATCTGCGGACTCATCGCGGATTACAATTCGACGCCGGGTCAGATCCCGCAGAGTGCGATCACCAATCCGCGCTTTTTCCTCACGGCGCGTTTCAAGATGCAGGGGTTCATCATCGCGGACCATCTCGACCTGTGGCCGGAAGGACTGACTGCGCTGGCCGGGCACGTGGCGTCGGGCCGGATCAAATATCGGGAAACCATTGCCGATGGTCTGGCGGCGGCCCCCGAAGCGTTCATCGGCATGCTCAAGGGCCGGAACTTCGGAAAGCAGTTGGTGCGACTGGGCTCGGTATGATGCGGCCGGAGGCACCTTGAAATGAACAGCAGTACGCCGAAAAAACCCTTCTCGATGATTCGCGAGTTTCATCTGGCCGACTGGTTCACGCTGGGCAACGCCATTTGCGGAACGGCGGCTCTGTTCTCCACGATTACCTATGTACAGACGGGGGGTGTCCGCCACATCTATTTTGCGGGAGCGTTGGTGCTGGCGGCCTTGATATTCGACGTAGTCGACGGACGCGTCGCACGCTGGCGGCAAACAAGCTCCCCCCTGGGCCGTGAATTGGATTCGCTCGCCGATGTGATTTCGTTTGGGGTCACACCGGCAATCATCGGCTACGGCTGCGGCATGCGAGGATTGTTCGATCGGATCCTCCTGGGTTATTTCGTGGCTTGTGGAGTTTCACGGCTCGCGCGGTACAACGTGACCGTGGAACAATTGTCCGGAGGTACCGGGAAGGTAAAGTATTTCGAAGGAACTCCCATTCCGTCATCGATCGTTCTGGTGGGCATCCTCATGGTCGCAGCCTACCTTGGGGCCGTCGGCGAACTCCTCTGGTTCGGCAAAGTCCCGATTTTCGGCCACGCCCTTCATCCGCTATCACTGATGTTCGGCGTTTCGGGCTCGCTGATGGTCAGCCGGCTGCACATACCGAAAATCTAAACGCTAGGGGGCGAGTTCGCCCCTCCCTCATTCGCCCACTGAGCTTCCGACGCGTGCTCGTCGCCCTCCGCGGGCCTATCGTTTGCGTTGCGGATCAATAGTACGCAGAGACCTGAAATACCCGCGATGGCGGCGGCAATCAAGAGAAGTTTCTTGCTCATGCTCTGATCATCCTGAGCCCTTCGTTCGGGCCGTTTTCTTTCTCGGAATCCGAGCGCCGGATTTGCGCGCCTCCGAGAGGCCGATTGCGATCGCCTGCTTGCGGCTTCTCACTACCTTGCCTGAACGGCCGCTCCGCAATTCGCCGCGCTTCATTTCGTGTATTGCACGTTCGACCTTTCGATTCGCACTCTTTCGCTTCGCCGCCATGACATTCCCCTTCGTATGGGTGGTGGACCGGCTCACGCCGCCTCATCGTTCCTTTGCAATTCCATTTTTCTTGCCGACATCTCTTCACCCAACCCCTTGAGATCCATTTTTGATTTCTTCGCTTCGGCAAACATACCTCCCGGCTGCTCCTCCTCCTTGACGTGATGCTTGATCATTTCGGCCAGAACGGTAACCCTGGCATCGAAGTAATCATCTTCGGGTTTCATTCCATCGAGTTCGGCGATCAGCCTCTTCGCACCCTCATGTTCAACCATCGCCTCGTGATGCATATCTTTATCATCCGTCGCCTCGAGAAACGCCGGATAAAAGATTCCCTCTTCGATTTGGGTGTGGATAGTCAGGGCAGAGCAAATGTCGGCGGCCAGCTGCTGCTTTTTCGCGCTGCTGCGCGACTTTGCAAATTGCTCAAACCACTCCTCGACTTGTCGGTGATCTGCCTTGAGCAGCGCAACCGCATCGATCGGCTTGGGTTGATTGGACCGATTGCCGCGCTGAAGTCGTCGCTTAGTCGAAATGGCCATAACTGAACGCTCCCCTTTGGATGTGTGTGCTCGACGTGCAATCCTCGCTGCTTCAGTGAGTGGATTTCTGTAGGCAGACAAGCGAAAGGCGCGTGGGAAAAGGACGGAACGCTACTGGTAGTCGCCGGGGAGAACGGGCCGGGAAGAACCAGTCGTGGTAGGAATACCACACCGCGAAGCGTTCCCTGCGTGCCAGATTCCCGTCGAGGTGTGGAAATTTGCCGTCAGGGCCTCCGGCTGATGGAACTACAGCGTATTCCCCCCTTGTTGATTTGGCATTTACTTTGCATCATAAAGCGCTTGATTGCACGAGGGTTCAATGTCCATTGCATTAGGGATTTAAACGGGGTGCCTTATGCCTAGTAAAGACACAGCCGGGAATTGGGAGGGACATCAACCCGCCACCAGCGCGAGATTGCTCGACGTGATGACCACTGCGACGACCGGATCGGCGAAGGTGTCGCGATCCGAGAAGGTCCTGTTCACGGCCTGCGAGTTTTGGGCCTCGGCGCGGAACCATAATCTACTGGGGCAGCTTGCCGACGATGCGACTACTCAATTGCGGGCCGCCGAAGCCTCCTTTACGGTCATCGGCTTGACTGAGGTTGCGGGCGTAATCCGCCGTGCCCGCGTCGAACTAACGGACACCGACCCACCGCCGGCTTTACGCAATGTTGTCGAAAATATCGAAAAATGCCTTGCAGACAGCAGCGAGCCCGTCGACCAAGCGCTGGCTGATTATGCGAGCGAATTGGCGCGCGACCGGCTGACCAGGCGGGCCTGAACCGCCCCCGGGGCATGCGATATCGCTCGCAGTCCACACAGCCGTCGGCGCATTCCGACACGCGGTCGCGCCAGCGGGGAAGGGTGGATCAGAATCTTTCGCGCCACAATCAGTTCCAGTTGTGGCCGAAAAAAAACAAGGTAAGTATGACGACGCCTCCGCCGAGCCGTAGTGTATGGGTCGACGGCACATGGGCCTTGGTGCTTGCGGGCGGCGAGGGAAGCCGATTGCACCCGCTCACGACGAATGCCAGCGGCATCGTTGTACCAAAACAGTTCTGCTCGCTTGGCTACGGCCCAAGCTTGCTGACTCAATCTTTGATCCGGGCGGGTTCCGTTTCCCCCATCATCCAAACTTGCGCGGTGGTGGCTGCCCAGCACAAGTGGTGGTGGGATCAGCCGCTGCGATCGCTGCCGAAAGAAAACGTATTCGTCCAACCTGAAAATCGGGGCACGGCACACGGGGTCTTACTGGCACTCTTGCGATTGGAGGCCCGCGATCCGCGCGCCAATGTGTTGATGCTGCCGGCCGACCATTACATCCGGCACGAATTCCTTTTCGCGCGATCGTTGCGTGAAGTGGCCGAACTCTCCTCACGAACAGAAGATGCGGTGTTTCTACTGGGTGCCCACCCCGAAAAAGCGGACACCGATCTGGGGTACATCCTTCCCGCGATCCGCAAGAGTCACAAGCCGACCGGCGTATTGAGATTCGTGGAAAAGCCGGAGCTAGCACGTGTCGGCGAGTTGCTGAAAGCCGGTGCGCTGTGGAACATGTTCATTATCGCGGGGTCTGTGCAGGCCCTGCTCGCTTTGTATGAGCGCTCACATGAATCGTCGGTGTCGCTGATGCGGGCCGCCATCAGCGGAAATCAACCGCCTGGAACTCGCGCTCAATCGCTCGCGGAAGTCTACCAACGTCTCGCGACAGTCGATTTCTCGCGCGATCTATTGGAACCCCAGGCGCCCAGGCTGCAGGTGCTGAGCGTCCCCTCCTGCGGGTGGAACGATCTGGGCACGCCGAAGCGCGTGATCGAAACCTTGAGCACGCTGCCGGCGGAGCCAAAGCGGGTCGATGTGCCGCCGCTGACGAGCGCCATCCTGAGCCTTGCCGATCAATATGGGCGGCTTGCTCGGGAGAAAAGTTCGACCCTGCTGTCGTAGCCCGGGCCCGGGCCCGGGCCCGGGCTCATTCCTCGGCATCGCCTTTCTTGAAATCCTCGGGCGCAACCCGGTGACGCGCCAACAGTTTGTAGAAATCGGTCCGATTGCGCTTGGCGAGCCGCGCCGATTCGCTGACGTTGCCGGAGGTGGCCTGCAAATTATTGGTGAGATAATCGCGCGCGAAATTCTCCCGCGCTTCCTGGTACGAGGGCACTTTCTTCACGTCGGCGCCCAGGGATCGCTCGACAAATTCCTTGCTCATGATCTTGCCGTGTGAAAGCGCCACATTCTGTTTGACCAGCTCGAACAGCTGGCGCACGTTTCCGGGCCAGTCGGTGGTCGCGAGGAGCTCGATGGCATCCGGCGAGTAGAGCTTTTTGCCACCGCCTTCCTCGCTCGCCTGTTCCAGGAAATGAGAAACAAGAAGCGGAATGTCCTCGCGCCGCCGGCCCAGGGGTGGAATCTCGATCGGCAAGACGCTGACGTGGTAATAGAGATCCTGCCGGAACTCGCCGGTTTCCATGAGCTTCTTGAGGTCGCGGGACGTGGTGCCGATGAGGCGGCCTGCGCCGGAGGCCGTCGGATCGCCGAGGGCCGCCATCAGTTCGGCTTGCAGCCTCGAGGAAATGTGGTCGATATCGTGAAGCAGCAACGTACCGCCGCGAGCCGCTTCCAAGGCGCCGGACCCGCCGCGCGACCGAGCGGCCGTCGAGGCCGTCACCCGCCCGAACAATTCAATTTCGAGGGCGGCTTCCTCCGAGTCCTTGCAGCGGACTGCGACAAATCGGTGGTCGCGGCGCGAACTCGCGGCGTGGATCGCGCGGGCGAGAAGCTCCTTTCCGGTGCCATTCTCGCCCGTGAGCAGCACGGGCGCGTCACTACCCGCGGCCCGATTGGCGAGTCCGAGGCGGTCTTCCATGAGTTGGCTGCGCGTTACGATGTCGGACCGCCAATCGCCCTCGGCGAGTGCGAACGTCGATGCTGCGATCGCACGCTCCACTTGTCCGAGCAATTCCTCTCGTTCGATGGGTTTTACCAGGAAGCCGAATGCTCCGCACTGGGTGGCGCGCACCGCGTCGGGGATTGTTGCGTGGGCGGTCACGATGATCACGGTCAGTGCCGGCCAACGGCTCTTCAATTCCCTCAGCAGGGCGAGCCCATCCATCGGCTCCAAGCGCAACTCGGTGATTACCAGGTTCGGCCGCGAGCGCACGCATGCATCCAACGCGGCTTGCGCGTTGTCGACGGCATCCACACGATAATGGCCGCCGGCCAAGCGGGCGTTAAGGAATCTACGCGACTCCAGATCGTTGTCGACCACCAGTATTCGAGCTTTGCGTACTTTCTGCTTCGAGTCGCTCTCGGTACGATCGATGCCGAAGCCGAGCGATGTCGTTGGGTGAGGCATCTTGTGTTGCATCCGTTCTCCTCGCTGAGGCAGGCGCCGCCCCTCTTCCCGGAGGGCGGCCGCACGGCGTCCTCACCAGTGGCCGTGCAAAGCTCGCGCCCTGATCATACGCCCCGAAAATATCAATGGGCACCCCGAATGGCTGTAGGGGCGCCCATTGGCCGCGCATAGGGGAATTGCGGAAAGGACGCAACTCCCCGCTCCGCCCGTCGGGGCTAATTGCTCGGCGGCGGCGCGGCCGCTTTCTTCTTGTGCTTTTTCTTCATTACCTGCTTTTGGTGCGGCGTAGCAGAATCACTGGCGTTGGCGCCAGTGGCCGCCGATTCGTCCGACGGCGATTTGACCGCGGCTCGTTGAGAGGGACTCGAGGCCGCACTAGGGTCCGTCGGTTGTGCGCTGGGCGGGGGCGACTGGGCGAACGCCGCCCCGCCGAGCATCGCGGCCAAAAGGCCGGCGATCTGAACATAGGCTCTTTTCATAATCTCTTCCTCTGCTTTTTGATGCGACGCGCGCTACTGGCAGGCGACGTCGCGGCCTATAAAGCTTAGTGGATGCCCGTTGCCGCCGGCAGTAGCGGCCTTGCCAGATTCAAGGCCGGACTTTTCCTACCCGGCTGGTTTAACGGTAGGCGGAGCCCTACAGACGCTCAATCCAAGATGCGCCATAATCCGCTATTCGTTATGCTGAATATGGCAGGGGAGGCGCATGCAGCTCAAAACCATTCAAGCATTGATCGCGACGTGTGCGGTTTTGATGGCGACCGGAGTCGCACATGCCGTGGAGGACGCGGAGACCATCGCGGTCTACAAGAGGGCTCTCGAGAGCCGGCAGTTCTTCGATACCGCCTATGCGTACGCGGTGTTCCCGACGGTAGGCGAGGGCGGTCTGATCGTGGGCGGAGCGATGGGTAAGGGCCGCGTGTACGTTCACGACAAACTGGTGGGCGACACCAAGCTCAAGCAGATCAGCGCGGGGCTTCAAGCCGGCGGAAAGGCTTACAGCGAAATCATCTTCTTCGAGGACAAACGAGCACTCGATGAATTCGAGTCCGGCAAATTCGAGTTCTCCGCGGGGGCCAGTGCCATCGCCATCACGGCTGCCGCCGGAGCCAGCGTGGGAACCAATGGGGTGCAGGCGAACGCCAGCGGCACCGAAAATAACGCGACTGCGGTGGGTCAGTACAACAAGGGCATGGCGGTGTTCACCATCGCGAAGGGCGGCCTCATGTATGCCGCCGCCATTGCCGGCCAGAAGTTCTCCTACAAGCCGCGTGCCGCGCCCGAGGGATAGGTCTTCGATGCATCATCGGCAACGGCTGGCCGACGAGTGGTCCGTGATGCGAGCTTGAATCCAATACAACCGAAGGAGAATCGTGAATGAGTGCCCAAGTTCGCCCTACGAGTTCCGCGCAGGATAGCGGTCCCATCAAAGAGAGCAGTTCCTTTGCTGCACATATCAAGACGATCGAACGCAAGATTCCGCTGCGCGCCCGGTATGAGAATTTCATCGGCGGAAAATGGGTTGCCCCCGTCAAGGGCGCATACTTCGACAATATTTCTCCGACCACGG
>JAXDQI010000110.1:0-5885 GCA_034667965.1 Gammaproteobacteria bacterium | reverse complement strand
GACGATATCATCTAATGAAGGTGCTGGCTCAGCGTGCATCTGCAACCAGCGGGGGACGCAGTGTCGAGGACCTCCCAGCAGGGGTTCCCTTTGGCCTAATCCGAATGGCCCTCGTCGCTTCTGTTACCTAACACGTTCGTTCTAAGCTGAAACCGTCACCTTGGCCCGGCGCTGATCAAGTCGCAGCCGGTAGAAATCCGAATAGCCGATCGGCGCATGGCGCGGCTGCTCGCCGGTCTTAAGCAGGGACGGTAGGCAGGAAACCGTCACGTCGTAATTTGGATGGTGGAAGAATACGATTGACAGGCGGCTGGAGGTTGCACGTTTTGCTGCTGGCGGGTTGACTACCCGGTGCAGCGCGGAGCGCCAATGATCATTGGTCCAGCGCTGCATCAGGTCGCCGAGATTGATCACGAACGATCCGGGCACCATGGGCACATCGTGCCAGTTTCCTTCGGCGTCGGCGACCTGCAGCCCGCCAGGCGCGTCCCCCGGCTTCAAGATGGTGACGGTGCCAAAATCCGTATGCGCGGAGGAACGCAGCTGACCTGGCAGCGGTTCTGTCTTCTGCGGTGGATAGAGTTTCGCCGTCAATTTACTAACGTTACGGTCGATCTTATCCTGGAAATAGTCCTTCGGAAGGTCGAGCGCGACCGCCGAAAGCCGCATCAGATCGTCGGCAAGCAACTGCATACGGCGATAATAGTCGCTCCAGATTGCCCGCAATTCTGCCGGATGCGTCGGCCACTGATTGGCCGGAAACAGCGGAAGCGCGTCCGGCGTCCCATAATAGGGGTCATCTGGCACATCGATCGGTGCGATGATCAGCGATTCCACCAGATCGAACGGCTTCGCCTCGCCACGAGTGTAAGACAGATTGTTATCGCCTACGGCAGCGTACCCCACGGAAGACGAATGGGCACTGACATGCAGCTTCATTTTCTCGTCGAGCGGTTGGTCGAAGAATTCGCGAGAGATTGCCTCCATCCGGGGCACCAGATTGGAGTCAACCCCGTGGCCGACGACGACGTAGAAGCCGACCTCGCGCGACGCTTTGTCGACGTCGCGGGCGACCTGCCGCTTTTCCGCTTCCGAACCATGTAAGAAGGGAGCGACATCGATCACGGGAACGAACGTCGAAGCCGGCTTCGAATGCATTTCTAATGTTGTCACGTGCGCTTCCTCCGAATAATTCCAGATCAAGACTGGTGCTCCCGGTATCCCGGCTCTCAGTCTTACTGCTTCTTCTTGATCCCGATGGCGCTGAGCGCCTTCTCCCATCGCGCGGTCTCCTCTCGCAGCATTTCGGCATATTCTTTTGGCGTGTTGGCGAACGGGGTAGATCCGAAATCCTCCATCTTCCTCTGGATTTCCGGATCCTTCACCATTTGCGCCATAACCTGCGCAAGACGCTCGACTATCGGCTGCGGCGTGCCGGGCGGCGCAAACATTGCGTTCCAGGATTCCACTGGATATTGGGTCAGCCCCAGTTCTACTAAAGTTGGAATGTTCGGAATGTGCTGGCTGCGCTTCGCAGTTGTAACGGCAAGCGGCCGGACCGTATTCGCCGCGAGTTGGCCCATGGCGTCCGACATGTTGGCAAACGAGAGTTGCACTTCACCCGTAACTACCGCCGCTGTGGCCAAGGCGCCCCCGCGGTACGGGACGGCAGTGAGATCGGCTCCCGTTTGAAACCGGAAGATATCCGCTGAGAAGGTCACTAAACCGCCCGCGCCTACGGTTGAATAGCTAAGACCGCCAAGCGTCTTCTTGCTCAACGCGACGAGTTCGGCAGCGCTCTTTGCATCGATTTTCGGATTGACGATCAGGACCAGCGGATTGGTATTGATCATGCTGACCGGGATGAGATCTTTGAGCGGATCGTAGGGAAGCTTTTCGGTCCACGGCGCCACCGTGATCGGACCAGTGCTGCACACGCACAGCGTATATCCGTCGGGGGGAGACTTGGTGACGGCATCGGTTCCGTTGATGCCACCGGCACCCGGGCGGTTCTCCACTACGACGTTCACGTCCAGCGCCTTCTGCATATAATAAGCGGTGAGACGACCGACGGCATCGCCGTTGCCGCCGGCGGCAAACGGCACTATCAGCTTGATGGTACGGTTGGGGTAGCCTTCTTGGCTGTATGCGGGTTGAAGAACTGCCGACGCGCACAACCCCACCAGCCCCACCACTCGCGATCGCAAAAGAGATAAATCACCGGCCACGTTCAGAATCCTTTACTCGCACACATCGACATTCCCTCAAATGATTAACTAGCAGGCTGCCGGGGCAGACGAAAGCCATAAGACATTGGCTGCACGCATTCGCGCGCAGGTAGTTGCCTTCACCGACGCACTCGCCAACAACGGCAATCCGCTCAGCATGGACGGCAAGGACGCCTGGCGTGACGCAGATTCTCCTCGCAGCAGATCCTCTGCTCCCATACGACCAAAACCGCACTTTCTCGTCGAAGAATGCGTGCCGCGTGCCAACTAGCGGCACGATTCCCTGGCCGACGTCCTCGACAGTAATACGCCTTTCGGTCCTACGGCTTCATTATCCTCGTTGTCGTGGACACGACGAATTGCGAGAACATCGGTTTCCATCCAGGGACGCTGTCCAAGCGTTGGATGTTTGCACAACTTGCCTTCAACGGGGAACCCAAATTGGAACGGCCATCGCCATCCACAGCACCATCGTCCCGGAAATCGCGGTCAAGATTGTCAAAGCCGCACGGGAACGCGGTCGAGGAGCGAGGCAGGCGCAGACCCCTGCCTGGGGTACGGCTGTAAGCCGGGCCGCGCCGTGGCACGTTTAGATACCTCCACCCATCAGCAGCGGAGCACCCTGTGAGCATGGACATTAACATTCCCGAGGTCGTGGCAGAGGTCACGGAAGCCGCTCTCGCGTACGACCACGCCCTCGTTGTCAATGATCTGGATACGGTCGACTCGCTGTTCTGGATCAGTCCACTAACGTTGCGCTATGGACCGAACGGGACGCTGATCGGACATGCAGCCATCTCGGCCTACCGTCGGTCACGCAAGGCGCAAGGCGCCGATCGCACCCTGAGACCACCCTTGGTCACCACCTTCGGCACCGACTTTGCCGTGACCAACACCGAGTCCGACCGCGCGGGCACCATCACTCGTCAGAGCCAGACCTGGGCTCGCATGCCGGAGGGATGGCGCATCGTCTCGGCGCATGTGTCGGACGGACCGCGCCGATCGTGACGGCGGAGAGACCGCACGGATAGCCGCTATGTCGGCTGTGACGCGGTCCAGAATGCGGCGATCTCGGACCCAAGCGGTCGCCACAGGCCTTCATGCCTCTCGGTGTGGACCAGGAAATCGTCCAGAACTCGCGTCATGCCGGGATTGCCGCCCCAATGGGTATGAACCGCGTAGCAAAACATCATGGGATGGCGTTCCGCCTCCTTGCAGGTGGCGTCGAACATCAACTTCATGTGCTCGAAGCGCTCGGGCAAGCTATAGGGCAGCAGATCGAAGTCGATGCAGCCGGGCGTGGCATAAGGGATTGCCACTAGCCGCTTGCCGCCAACCGGAATGAAGTAAGGAAAGTCGGAGTCCACGTAATCGCACGTCCACCGATACCCAAGCTCCGCCAGCAGCTCCAATGTATGCGGCGTCGGCCGCGGTCCTGGTGACATGTAGCCATCGACGGGCTGGCCGGACACGCGCGCCAGGATTTCCTTCGTCCTGAGTAGCCCGTCTCGTTCCTCCTCACGCGTGCAGAACATGGTCGGAAATACCGCCTGGTCCCATTGATGCGCGACCACCTCGTGGCCGCGATCCGAGGTGGCCCTCACGCTCTCGGGAAATAGCTCCGCCGTCAGCCCATTGGTCATGATCGTGGCCTTGAGGCCGTGGCGCTCCACCACGTCCATCAAACGCCAGATGCCGTGTCTGGCTCCATATTCACGGGCGCCGAGCGACATGAAGTCGAATTTATGATGGGAGTTGGCCGGCATCGGCCGACTTCGGTGCCACGGCGTCGACTCCCATTCGTGCAGGATAATGATCTGAACCGCCATCCTCGATCCGTTCGGCCATGCCTTGAACCAGTCGGGACGCCGAGGTTCCCGAGGACGAACATCCCATCGGTAGGTTTGCGTGAAGTCCATCGCTGTTGCTGCTCCTGTCCGAGAGGTGCTGAAGGTGACCAAGGTTCGCGTTTTGCGAGCACCGTACTCATCCTGAGCCGCTGCGCGACTTGGCGCTCCGGCGGAGCGGCTGCTTTGCCGCGCCCGGGCTTGTCACCACTCCTTTCTTGCCGAGATTGGAGATGATCGTCAGCAGAACCTTGCGAAACTCGGCCACTTCGGCCTTGGTCACGCTCTCCATCGCAATCTCATTGACCTCGACCGCCAGGGGAACGAGCACATCTTTCAGCGACCATCCAGAGCGCGTGAGGTGGATATAAATTTTCTTGCGATTGCCCCTTTTCTGCTGGCGAGTGACGTAGCCGAGCTTTGTCATTACCCGAATGGCGGCAAACGTAGACGGCCTCATCACGCCGGCCAGTTCGCTCAGCCGTGTCTGACTGATGCCGTTCTGGACCCAGAGGATCCGCAAAAAGGTCCAATGCCCATAGGCCACCGAGTGCTGCGCCAGCCGCGCCTGAAGGCTGCGGGCGAGCGCTTTGCTGGCGTCCTTGACGAGATGAGCCAGGCGGTCGGAGGGGTCGATCGCGGGAAGCCGCGGCAGCGCAGGTGATGAAAGACCATCGCCTTTCGTAGGCCGTCGTTTCGATGTCCTTACCATGCAATACGCATCAACCGACGTTCTGCGACCGGCTTTTTGGGAGTGCGCGACCAACTCAAATGACGGCTGCCCGGCAGCCGACCGATCGGGCACGCGCAGTCGGACACGAGCGATCGGTCAGAACGGCGCGCTGGACCGGAGGCGCTCAGAGTCCTTCGATGCCGCTACATCATGCTCTACGCAGGCGGGCCAAGGCAAGCGCCGGCCACCCACTCTTTGCGATTCGCATGCGAGCAACTGTGAAACTCGGCGTCGGCGTTCACCTCAGCGCCACCGGCACCTGGTGCAGCAGTTCGATGTCCCGTCCGTGACGTGAGGACTCGATGGCCGCGGTGCAGACTTCGAGATTCGCAAGACCCCAGCGACCGCTGTGGGTGGTCGATTCGCCGTCAATGGCCGCGGCAAACTCCTGGAGAACGAGCGCCCGGGGACTGCGATCAAGCGGCAACGCGACGTGTTCGCGACCGGCGGCTGAATAGACATACAGCCCATCCGGCGCTTGCCGGATGTCGCCGCGCTCGCAGCTTACAAGCGTCAATCCGAAATGCGGCTGATACGGCGCTCGGGCGGGAATGGCCGTCTTGGCGCGCCGGCGCTTGGCCTCGAGCGCCTGCTCCGCACTCAAGGCACCCGTCACAGCGCGCGGCCGATCCTCGCCTTTCTGCACAAGCCCCCACTCGCCGACATCGGACGTCAGCTCCATGCCGAGGAAATGGCCATAACCATTGTAGACAGCGGTCGCCGTGGTCCCATCCAAGAACGAAAGCAGAATCGTGTGCGCTCCGATCGAGCGCCGGTGCGGATCCCAGTCGAATGTCATGGCTCGCACGCTTTTCACCATGCCCCCGCCCAGCAACCTGATGATGTCGATCTGATGTGCGCCCTGCCGATAGGTCACTCCCCCGCCCTGCTCCACGTCGAACTCCTCCGGCCGTCGCGGCCGAAGCATCCAATCAGTGAAATTCCAGGTGTGTATCATTCGCACCCGGCCCAGCGCGCCCGAGACGATGATCTGGCGCATGCGCTGGATCGGCAGATCATAGCTGTGCGAGTGTCCGACCAGCAGCTTGACGCCCGCGCGCTCGGCGGCATCGACCA
>JAXDQI010000109.1:0-13868 GCA_034667965.1 Gammaproteobacteria bacterium | reverse complement strand
CGGTCAGCAACAAATCGGGGCTGAGGTCGACGATGCCGAGGAGACAGTCTTCAACGCTGCCGAATTCCCCGACGATGTCGAAATCCGACTCGATCTCGATAAGGGCCTTGAGACCTTCCCGCAGGATGGCATGGTCCTCGACCAATACGATGCGTATTTTTGCCTTGTGAGGGAGCATCGGGGGGGTCGAAGATTTCGTAGCGAAGCCAACATCCATCAAATTCTCCCTAGCAGCGATTTCCATTATATCGCCATTCCAATCAATGCCTTACAACGGTGGAGCCGTTGCATTTCTTTCGTGTGTGAAGGAGTGTAAAGGTAGGCTCACGGCTCACGCAAGCCGTCAATAGGGGAAAACCTCCCCCTGTAGGCTAATTCCGACAACATTTGGTTAAGATTGTGAAAGGAGTCACACTTTCCCCACATTCCGGAAAGTGCTGATCGCCCCCACAGCCAGTTTGGGGTGCTGGAATGGACCCACACGAGGCGCTTCGGCCCGAATCAGTGGAAAACCAGCCCCCTCACCGTACCACGCGGTTCGCGGCACCAGCAATAAGCATATAACCCCCGCGGATCGTTCAATTTCGCGATCGATCGGGCTTGTTCCAGGACGGGGTCCAGCGCGCGATCGAGTTCGCTGCGCGGCGCGATGAGTCCCATCATCCGGGCCATTTGCAGCGACTCCGAACGCAATTGCATCAGCAGCTCTTGACGCAGGGTCAATTCGGACTCGATGTATTCCGCATCATAGTCGCTGCCCATTTCCGCCAGCTTCGCCGCCGCGTCGCTCGCATCCTTGAGGCCGCCGAGGTGATCCACCAAACCGATGCGCTGTGCGTCCACGCCCGCCCATACGCGGCCTTGGGCAATCTTGTCCACGTCGGCCACGCTCTTCTTTCGTCCTTCGCCCACGCGCGTCAGGAATTCCGCATACGCGTGTTCCACGGAAGTCTGCAATATCTGCCGCGCGGCCGGACTCAAGCTGCGCTCCATCCTCATGTCGCCGGCCAGCGGCGTCGTACCGATCCCGTCGACTTTGACGCCGAGCTTTTCCAGCGTGCGTTGGAACGTCGGCACCACCGAGAACACGCCGATCGAACCCGTAAGCGTCGTCGGACTCGCGAAAATTTGATTGGCCGCGGCGGAAATGTAGTAGCCGCCGGATGCCGCATAGGTGCTCATGGAGACCACCACCGGTTTGCCTGCTTTGCGCAGCGCCTGCACCTCGCGCAAAATTTGCTCCGACGCGAACATGCTGCCGCCCGGACTGTCGACCCGGAGCACCACCGCCTTGACCGTGGTGTCGTAGCGCGCCTGCCGCAGCAGATCAGCGGTGCTCTCTCCGCCGATGGTACCCGGCGGCTGATGGCCGTCGAGTATTTCTCCCGATGCCACCACGATGCCCACCCTCGCGTCCGATTTGGACTTGAGCACGTGCTTCGAGCGCACCGCGGAGAGGTATGGACTCATTCCGATCGCGTTGAAGGAGTGATTGTCCTGGTCCTCTCCGACCAAGCTCTTCAATTCGTCGGCCAATTGCCGGCGGCTCTTGAGGGCCGTCACCAAGCCGCGCTGTAACGCCAGCTTGGCGGCGTCGCCGTTGACCGCGGCCAGCGCGGCGGGTTCTTGGGCAATGTATTCGCTGAGCGCATTGGGGGACATCGAACGGGCGCGGGTCACATCCTGGCTGTAGGCGTTCCACAGCGCATCCAACCACACCGAACTCTCCTCGCGCTCGCTCGGCGCCATGTCGCTGCGCGAGAACTGGTCGGTATAGCTTTTGAAAGTGCCCGCTCGGAACACATTCACGTCGACGCCGAGCTTCTCGATGGCGTCCTTGAGGAACATGCGGTAGTAGCTGAAGCCGTCGACATACACCAGGCCGAGCGGATCGAGGTAGACCTCCCCGGCCTGCGCGGCGAGGTAGTACTGCGTCTGATCCATCGAATCGGCCGCGGCGACCACCCGCTTGCCGGCAGCGCGAAACTCGCGAAGGGCGCTGCCGACCTCCTGGAGTTTCGACAAACCGGAGGGCGCGAGATTACCCAGATCCAGGACGATCAGCTTGATGCGCGAGTCGCCCTTGGCCATTTGGATCGCGTCGATCACATCCTTCAGGAGAGTTTCGGGCGCGGGCCCGCCGGACGCCTGACCGAACGCCCGGCGCACCGGATCGGTGGCCAGTTGCTCCACCAGTTCTCCCTCGGGCGCGAGCACCAACGCCGCAGACCGCGGCACCGTGGGAATCGACGTGTGCAGCGCCGCCAGAATGAATCCGAAGATCACCAGCAGCAGAATCAAATGGAGAACTCGGCGGACGCCCTCCAGGATTCGCCAGACGAGACCAAAAAAGCCCGCTAGAGCCGACCCGACACTCATTCCAATGCCCCTCGGTCGGCTTCCCCGGACAGCCGACGGTTAGATTTTCTCGTCGATCCGCGCAGCCTTGCCGGACAAATCACGCAGGTAGTAAAGCTTGGCGCGCCGTACGGCACCCCGCCGCTTCACGCTGACTTCGCTGATGGAGGGGCTATGCGTCTGGAACACCCGCTCCACGCCTTCGCCGTGCGAAATCTTGCGCACCGTGAACGAAGAGTTCAAACCGCGATTCTTCTTCGCGATCACCACACCCTCGTAGGCCTGAACGCGTTCGCGATCACCCTCCACGACCTTGACCTGCACGACCACGGTGTCGCCGGGATTGAAGTCCGGAAATTTGCGCTGCGCGCGCTCGCCGTTCAATTCTTGGATGATCTTGTTCATTCTATTGCCCTCGTCTGTGACTATCGCCGATTCGACTCGTGCGCCCTCGCACGCTCGATCTTGAATTCTTCCAAAAGCGCCCGCTCGTCATCATTCATTCCGCGCCGCTCGAGCAGCTCTGGCCGCCGCAACCAGGTCCGTCCCAGCGCCTGCTGCAAACGCCAGCGCTCGATGGCCGCATGGTCGCCCGACGACAACACCGCCGGAACCGCGCGACCGTCGAGCGACGGCGGTCGCGTGTAATGCGGCCAGTCCACCAAATCGCCGGTGAAGGACTCCTGCACCGCCGACTCCGTGCTCCCCAATGCTCCCGGCAGCAGCCGCCCGATCGCATCAATCACAACCAGCGCGGGGAGTTCCCCGCCGGTCAGCACGTAGTCGCCGATCGACCACTCCTGGTCGACCTCGGCTTCGATGAACCGCTCATCGATGCCTTCATAGCGTCCCGCCACCAAAATCAAGCCCGGCCAGCGCGAAGCTTCGCGCGCCGTCGCCTGCTCGAAGCGTCGGCCGTCCGCGCCCAAGTACACGCGCCTGCTGCCGGCAGGCATGCTCGCCACGGCGGCACGCATCGCGGTGCGCAACGGCTCCACTTTGAGCACCATGCCGGGGCCGCCTCCGTACGGCCGGTCGTCGACCGTCCGATGCACATCCGTCGCGAAATCGCGCGGATCGATGCATTCAACCTCGAGAAGGCCTCGCTCGATGGCACGCCCCAGCACACCATGCACCAACGCGTCGCGGAGCATGACCGGAAACAACGACACCACCGCGATACGCATGACCCCTACCCGGCTGCATCGTCCCAATCGACAACCACCCGCCGCGCCTGCAGATCGACACGCCGCAAGTGCAGCGGAACGGCCGGCACCCAATATTCCTTCGCGCCAGGCGTCGCTACGCCGGGCGTCGCCGTCAAGCCGGGCGCCGCCGCGCCGCGCACGACCATCAGAACTTGGGCCGGCGTTTCGACAAAGTGCTGCACCTTGCCCAAGTACAGCCCCGCGAGATTCACCACCTCGCATCCGATGAGGTCGGCCCTATAAAAATCCTTGTCGTCGCGCTGCGGCAGCTCGGCGCGCGGCACGCCAATCTGCGCGCCACGCAAACCTCCAGCCTGGTCACGATCATTGACGCCGGACAGCTTCGCCGTGAGCTGCCCGCCGCTGCGGCCGCTGGCCTCTATTCTGTACGCAACCCACGAACCGCCGACCCGCAATTGCAAGTTGCGGTGCTGCAATAACCGATCCGGTGGATCCGTGAACGAACGTAGCTTGACCCAACCACGGACGCCGAACGGCGCTCCTACGACTCCAAGCTCGATGAGCGAAGACGCCTCGTCGCTCATCGCCATCTCGATGCCTCTGTCGGTGACCTCTAAGCTGCAGTTTTACGGAACGAGGTCAGCAGAAATTTCACGCGATCGGACATGTGCGCGCCCTTGCTGACCCAGTGCTCGATCCGCGCGACGTTCATGCGCAGCTTGACCTCGGCACCGCGAGCCACGGGGTTGAACAGTCCAACGCTCTCGAGGCTCGTGCCACCCTGGCGTTTGCGGCTGTCAGTCACCACAACGTGATAGAACGGGGTCTTCTTGCCGCCGCGTCGAGTCAAACGGATCGTCACCATCGTTAATTCACCTTCAATGCCTAGCCGCTAATTGTATTGACATCCTCCCGCGGCCTAACGGCCGAGGATTCCCTGTTAGGCGATCAATGTCCTGATCGGAGCACACTGAATGCGCTCTTATCCAACGGATAGTCCCAGTCGAAACCGGCCTGCCGTTGCATCCACCGGCAACAGGTGGACCGCAATTCTTCAATCGACTTCCCAAGTTTGCCGCCGCATAACCGCGAAACACGGCAACCATCCATTATCGCCTTTTCCAACCACCAATTCAAGGAGCGGCGCTTCCTCCTCGGCCTGAAGGCCAGGGTTTCCGCGCCGAATATCTGATGCATGGCCGGCCGTCAGAGCAAGTACCGCTAGGGGCGGCCCGGGGGCCCGCCGAATCCGGGCGGCAAGCGCCCTCCCATGCCCCCGCGCATCATGTTCTTCAGCATGCCGCCCTTCATCATCTTCTTCATGGTTTTCTGCATGTGATCGAACTGCTTGAGCAGGCGGTTCACCTCCGGCAACGGCACACCGGAACCTGCTGCAATGCGACGTTTACGGGAACCGTCGATCATCTCCGGCCGCCGGCGCTCGCGCGGCGTCATGGAGTCGATGATGCCCATTTGCCGCTTCAGGGACTTCGCATCGACGGCGCCGGCCGCGGCTGCGGCATTCGCCTGCATCTGCGCCGGCAGCTTGTCCAACAAGGCCGACATGCCGCCCATTTTCTGCAACTGGCTCAACTGGTCGCGAAGATCCGACAAATCGAAGGTCTTGCCCTTGCTGATCTTCTTGGCGAGCTTTTCCGCCTTTTCCTGGTCTACCTGGCTCTGGACCTGCTCGACCAGTGACAACACGTCGCCCATGCCCAAAATGCGCGAGGCAATGCGCTCCGGATGGAACAGTTCCAGCGCCTCTGACTTCTCACCCGTGCCCACGAACAGAATGGGCTTGCCGGTTACCTGCCTAACCGACAAGGCGGCGCCGCCGCGGGCATCGCCGTCGGCCTTGGTGAGAATCACGCCGGTCAAGCTCAGCGCTTCGTTGAACGCCTTCGCGGCATTCACGGCGTCCTGCCCGGCCATGCTGTCGACCACGAACAACCGCTCATGGGGATTGATGGCGGTTTCCAGTTCTTTGACTTCCGCCATCATCTCCGCATCGACATGCAAGCGGCCCGCCGTATCGAGCAGCAGGACGTCATAAGCCTGCAAGGTCGCCTCGGTCAGGGCGCGCCGCGCAATGGCCACCGGAGCTTCGCTGGCGTCGCCCGCCGCGAACCCGGCACCGACCTGAGTCGCCAGGGTCTGCAACTGCAGGATGGCCGCGGGCCGATACACGTCGGTACTGACCATCAGCACCTTCTTCTTCTGTTTTTCGATCAGCCAGCGCGCCAGCTTGCCCGCGGTGGTCGTTTTGCCGGCGCCCTGCAGTCCGGCCAGCATGACCACCACCGGGCGCTGCGCACGCAGGTTGAGCCCGGGGCTGGCCTCGCCCATGAGACGGACGAGTTCCTCGTGCACCACCTTGATGAATGCCTGACCGGGCGTCAGGCTCTTCGCGACCTCGACGCCGACCGCCCGCGCCTTGATGGCATCGGTAAAGCTCTTGACCACCGGCAACGCGACGTCCGCGTCAAGGAGGGCGAGCCGAACCTGCCGTACGGTGTCGGCGATGTTCTCGTCGGTCAAATGACCGCGCCCGGTGAGCGCGTTCAAGGCTGTGGAAAAACTGGACGTCAATCGGTCGAACATGGTGCGAATTCTATCGTTCGAATCGAAGCCCCGCCAGCGGCCTGTCTAAGTATTCCCCGGGGCTGGCCGCTTGTGTCATTATTTCCGCGCCGTGATCCTTGCCAGTACCCTCCTCCTCCTCTACGCCGCCAGTGCGTGGGTGATGCTCAGAAGCGCAAGCAATGCGCGCTTGAGCCCCATCGCGTGGGCTCTCGCGCTGGCTGCGATCTTCGCGCATACCGACGCCATCGTGCGGATGATGCGTATCGCCGGGCCGGTATCGATCGGTTTGCTCGAGGCGTTGTCGCTGTTGGCGTGGACCTTGGCCGTACTTGCGTGTTTCATCTGCATCGAACGGCAGAACCGGGTCTTGGGCGCCATTCTGCTCGCCAGTGCCGCGGTCGGCGCGGCAGCCACCGGGTCGGGTCGAACCTATGCGGAGGAAAACGTTCCCGGATGGGAATTGACCGCGCACATACTGCTTTCCATGGGAGCGGCGGCTCTGCTGTTCGCCGCGGCCGTTACGGCTCTGCTCCTGGTATTCCTCGACCGGCGACTGCGCGGGCGCCGCCTGGCCGACCTGCCGAGCGTATTGCCGCCTCTCGATGCTTTGGAAAGAGTGATGTTCCGGCTGATCGGCGCGGGCTTCGTGCTCCTCACGCTCGCCCTGTTGACCGGATTCGTCTTCGTCACCAATTTGTTCGAGCAGCATCTCATTCACAAAACGGTTCTGTCGCTGATCGCCTGGGTGCTGTTCGGGATCTTGCTGATCGGCCGCACCCGCTATGGATGGCGCGGCCGGGGCGCCGTGCGCTGGACCTTGAGCGGTTTCGGCGTACTCACCCTGGCGTATTTCGGATCGAAATTCGTCCTTGAAACCGTACTCGGTCGGCACTGGGGCTGACCCCCTCCGGTGCTGCCGCATCCATCATTAGGTGTTTTGCTGGCAGGTCTCGCACTGCTGCTGATACTCGCCGCCTTTTTTGCCGGCAGCGAAACGGCCCTGATGAGTTTGAATCGCTATCGGCTGCGGCACCAGGCGAAGGCGGGAAGCCGGGCCGCGCGGCTCACGGAGGCCCTGCTCGCCCATCCGGACCGGTTGATCGGGCTCATCCTGTTGTTGAGCACCATCGTCAACGTGACGGCTCCCATGCTGGTCGGATTCATCGCGCTGCGTTTAGGGGGTGAATTCGGCGTGGCGTTCGGCGCCGTCGCGCTGACATTGGCGCTGCTCATCTTTTGCGAAGTGGCTCCCAAGACCTACGGTGCGTTGCATCCCGAACGGTTGGCATTGCCGGCGGCCTACATCTACACACCGCTGTTGTATCTGTTATATCCGTTCGTGTGGGCGACCAATCTACTGGCCAACGGCGTGCTGCGCCTGCTCGGCGCCTCGTCGCTGCAAGCCTCCAATTCCTTGAGCAGCGAAGAGTTGCGCACGGTGGTCGCCGAAGCCGGGGCCTTGATTCCGCATCGCCATCAACAGATGTTGGTGAGCATCTTGGATCTCGAAAATGCCACCGTGGAGGACATCATGGTCCCGCGCACCGAAATCGTCGGCATCGACGTGGACGATGATTGGGATCGGGTGCTGGAACAGCTGCGTCAGAGCCAGCACACGCGCCTTCCGGTATACGAGGGAGAGATCGACCGCATCATCGGTGTCCTGCACATGAAGCGTGTGGTGCATGAACTCGCGCGCGGCAGGTTGGACCGCGCCGGACTGATCGAAGCGGCCAATACGCGCGATGCATACTTCGTTCCCTCCGGCACGACCCTGAACACGCAGCTGCTCAATTTTCAACGCGACAAACGGCGCATCGCGTTCGTCGTCGACGAATACGGCGACATTCAAGGCCTTGTCACCCTGGAAGACATCCTCGAAGAAATCGTGGGCGAGTTCACCACCGATCCGGCGACGATGATGCACAAGGACGTGCATCGCGAAGCAGACGGCAGCTTCGTCGCCAACGCCTCGACGACCGTGCGTGCGTTGAACCGCTCCATGCGCTGGAACCTGCCCACCGACGGACCCAAAACCCTGAACGGACTGATCGTCGAATTCCTGGAAACCATACCGGAACCGGGAACGACGTTGAAATTGGCCGACTACATGCTCGAGGTGTTGCAGACCAGCGAGAACGCCATCAAGACCGTGCGGATACGTCCGCCGACGCCCTGAAGCGCGGATCGTGAAGCACGCGCAGGATGAAATATTTCTGGCCGGCCGAGTTATTTGGGACTGCGCCTTGTAGTATTGACGGCGCAATCACTTCAAACAAGGATGTTCACCATGGCTCGTTCGACGCGCTTTCTCCTCGCAGCGATTCCCGCGATGATCCTGCTAGGCTCATGCGGTGGGGGCTCGGGTACGGCGAGCACAACGGGCTCTGGCGGCACGGGCGGCACGGGCGGCGCCACCTGGGTTCAGGGTCAGTTTTCTCCGGAATCGACCTTCGCGGCGCAGTGCGTCGCCCCGCGAACCGGCATCGATCCTGTGACGTCGAAACCGTACCCGGACCGTCAGGGCACTCTGCTCGATGAACTGAACTGGCTGCGCTCTTGGACCAACGATTTGTATCTTTGGTACTCCGAGGTGCCGGATCAGAACCCTGCCACTTTCACCAGCGATGCGTCGTATTTCGATTTCCTCAAAACCCCGGCGACCACGGCCTCCAACCATCCGAAGGATAAATTCCACTTTACTTCCGACACGGCCGCCTGGGTCGCGCTCGAGCAATCCGGAATACAGGCGGGCTACGGCTTCGGTCTCGTCGCGCTTGCCACCAAAACGCCGCGCAACTACGTCGTGAGCTATATTGAGCCCCTGATACCCGCAGATAACGCGGCGGCAAATCTTGCGCGGGGGGCGAAGCTGCTCACCATCGACGGCGCCGATCTGGTGAACGCCAACGATCAAGCCAGCATCGACACGCTGAACGCAGGTCTGTTTCCGAAATCTGTCGGCGAAAGCCACATCTTCTCGATCCTCGATGCGGGTGCGACCGCGCCGCGCACCGTGACGCTGGTGTCCGCCAACGTGACGGTGACTACGGTGCAGAACGTGCACACCATCACCACGCCGGGCGGCAGTCTCGTGGGTTACATGCTGTTCAACGATCACCTCGCGACCTCCGAGAGTGCGCTGATGAACGCCTTCACCCAATTGCAGACCGCGGGCGTGACGGATCTGGTCCTCGACATCCGCTACAACGGCGGCGGACTGCTCGATATCGCGAGCGAAGTCGCATACATGATCGCCGGGCAACAGACCGTGGGGCAAACCTTCGAGCTGACCCAGTTCAACAACAAGTATCCCTCCACCGACCCGGTGACGGGTACGACCATCACACCGCTCGAGTTTCATGCGACGGCGCAGGGATTTTCGGTCACCGCCGGTCAGCCCTTGCCGACGCTCGGTTTGTCGAGGGTGTTCGTCCTCACGGGAGCGAGCACCTGCTCCGCCAGCGAGTCCATCATCAACAGCCTGCAGGGCATCAACGTCCAAGTCATTCAAATCGGCTCGACCACCTGCGGCAAACCGTACGGCTTCTATCCGACCGACAACTGCGGAACGACCTATTTCTCGATTCAATTCCAAGGGGTCAACGCTCAGGGCTTCGGCAACTATCCGGACGGATTCTCCCCCTCAAACACGGCGACGCCGCAGGGGGTCTCGGTGCAAGGCTGCTCGGTCGCGGACGACTTCGCGCATGCCCTCGGAGACAGCGCCGAAGGGCTGCTCGCATCGGCATTGAGCTACCGGCAGAACGCCGTTTGCCCCGTACCGCCCAGCGGATCAGCGCCCCCGCCCGCCCTGGCGGCGGGAGCCTATGTACCACCAATGGCCGATGGACAGGCGATCAAATCCCTGTGGCAGCAGAATCGGATCCAGCGGCGTCCAAGCGCGCAGTGAGACCGGGAGCCGCAACAATCGCGCACCGAATCGCGCTCGCCGGTTTGGCCGCGCTTGGACTCCAATCGCTGCCCGCCTGCGCAGTGCTGCGCGATTCCCTCGGGACACCCGCCGTCATTGCCGAACCGACTGCCGACAGCCGGCGGGAATTGGCGCGCGTCATTCACGAGGCCATGGGCGATGTGCCGGTGACGCTCGCGGACGATGCGTTGACCGGCTCGAGCCTGCTGAGCCTCGAGCACGCCCTGCGCCGCGACCCGGCGGGTGGCACGCTGAATGGACGGGATCTGTCGCGGCCCGAAACGTTCGAACTCTTCAAGCGCGGTTCGCACTGTGTGCTGGTGCGCATGAAAACCGGCCGTGAATGGACGCTGCATCATGCGCGATGCGTTGCCGCGCCAGCCGTCGCCGCGTATCCTCGCTAAAACGCGTCGAGTGCCTGGCTCAATCGCGTCACGCCGCGCACCGTCATGCCGTCGGGCGGACGCTTCGGCACGTTCGCCTCCGGAACCAAAGCCAGTTTGAATCCATGCTTGGCGGCCTCGCGCAGGCGCTCCTCGCCGAAGGGCACGGGCCGGATCTCGCCGGCCAGCCCCAACTCGCCGAAGGCGATCAGCGAATTGGAAAGCGGCACGTCCTGCAAACTCGACCGCGCGGCCAACACGATCGCGAGGTCGCCCGCCGTCTCGGCCATGCGTACCCCGCCGACCACATTGGCGAACACATCCTGTCCCCCGAGATTCAGGCCGGCGTGGCGATGCGCGACCGCCAGCAGCATCGTCAGCCGGTTGCCGTCGATGCCCACCGCAACCCGGCGCGGATTGCTGCCGAGACTCGCATCGGCGAGCACCTGCACCTCGATCAGCAAGGAACGAGTTCCCTCGCGCATCACCGTGATGAGGCTGCCGGACACCGGCTCGGCGTGACGCGACAGAAATATCGCCGATGGGTTGGTGACCTCGCGCAGGCCTTGCTCCACCATGGCGAAGACGCCGATTTCATTGGCGGCGCCGAAACGATTCTTGACCGAGCGCAATACCCGGTAGCGGCTGCCGGTATCGCTCTCGAAATACAGCACCGTGTCGACCATGTGTTCGAGCACCCGGGGTCCTGCGATTTGTCCTTCCTTGGTGACATGCCCGACCAGCAATACCGCGGTTCCGCTGGCCTTGGCGAAGCGCACCAGTTCGGCGGTGCATTCACGGAGCTGCGATACGGCTCCCGGCGCGGAGTCGATTCGGTCGGAATGCATGGTTTGAATCGAATCGACCACGAGCACCCGAGCTCCCAGACTTGTCGCCACAGCGACGATTTCTTCCACACCGGTCTCGGCAATGAGTCTCGCGGCGGCGTCCTTGAGGCCGAGACGACGCCCGCGTAGGGCCACCTGTTTGAGCGACTCCTCGCCGGTCGCATAGAGTACGGGACCGATCGTATCGAGCGCCGCCGCGGCTTGCAGCATCAGGGTCGATTTGCCGATGCCTGGGTCGCCGCCGATCAAGGTGATGGAGCCCACCACCAGCCCGCCGCCAAGCACCCGGTCGAGTTCCGCCGAGCCGGTCGCCATCCGGGGTTGTTCCGCGACCGCTTCCGCTGCCAGGGAGGTCGACGAATCCGCGCGCGCGGCGCGCGGTGCGCCGGGCTTCGGGTGGCGCGCGCCCGATGGCGCCGCCTCGCCCACCAATGTGTTCCATTCACCGCAGGCCGTGCACTGCCCCTGCCATTTGGGCGAAGCCGCTCCACAGTTCTGACAAACAAACACCTCTTTCAGCGTACGCATAGCGCCGCATCGATCGTAGGTGCCATGGGAATTACTGTTGCTCGCTTCAAGTGCCGGTCCTCAACATGGGATTTTGTGAGCTTAGCATTGCTGTTAAGGGAGCCCGATCACCTATACTGCCGGCCTTCTCAATGTGGATTATGTCTATTGCATGCGCAAATTCGGGCTGATCGCAGCAACTTTGGGCTTTGGCGTCTTAGGAGCAGACCTTTTGCTCAGATTGCTCACCAATTCCAGCTCCTGGCTGTGGCTTCCGGGATCTATCGCCTTTGCAGGGGGCGGCGCTGCCATTCTATGGTCCCGATGGTCGTCCGAGTCCCCGGTGGTCCCCGCCCCGACAGCGTCGCGGGTGACCGGCACTGACACGGCGAGGCTGTTGGATAATTTCGAGCAGCGATTCGCGGAGCTCAAGGGCCGTAAACCCAGCGCCACGGTCCTTGGCGACTTGTATACCCTCGGAACACAATTGGAATCGCGTGGGCGCTTGGTCCAGGCCACCGCCGTCTTTCGGCACCTGGCACGCGTCGACAATACCTATAAGGATGTCAGCACCCGTCTCAAGCGCCTGATGGATACCGACCGCGCCAAGCCCAAGGCCAAGGCCGCGCCCGCCCCGGCCCCTTCTCTTGCCCATGCCCCGGCCCAAGTTTCTGCGGCCGCGGTCCGGCATCCCACAGCGCAGGAGAACGCATCTCCTGCGGCCGCGCCTGCGGCGGCACCGGAGCTGGAGCGTCTCGGTCGTTACAAATTGGAGCGCGAAATCGGCCGCGGCGCCATGGGCATCGTCTATCTGGGGCGGGACACCGCCATCAACCGGGCGGTGGCTATCAAGGCGATCCCGTTGGCGAGCGAATTCAGCGATGCCGAATTGGTCGAGGCCAGGGCCCGCTTCTTTCGCGAAGCGGAAACGGCCGGCCGGCTCAATCATCCGAACATCGTGACGATATATGATGTCGGCGAAGAACGTGGCCTTGCGTATATCGCCATGGAATACCTGAAGGGCCGTCATTTGAGCGACCATGCGACGCCCAACAATCTCCTGGAGCCGCGCAAAGTGCTGGAAGTGATCGGCCGCACGGCGGAAGCATTGGGTTTCGCGCACAAACAACAGGTGGTCCATCGCGACATCAAGCCCGCGAACCTCATGTACGACGCAAGCACGGACATATTGAAGATCACCGACTTCGGCATCGCCCGGTTGACGGGCGCCGGCAGCACACGGACCGGCATCGTTCTCGGTACGCCGTCCTTCATGTCCCCCGAACAACTCGAGGGACGAAATGTGACCGGACACTCGGACTTGTTTTCCCTGGGTGTTAGCCTGTTTCAATTGCTGACCGGCCAGCTCCCATTCACCGCCGATTCGATGACGGGACTGATGCAGCAGATCGCGGAGGTACCGCACCCGCCTTTACGGGCGTTCCGGCCGGATCTTCCGGAGTGTGTCGAAGTTCTAATCGATCGGGCGCTGGCCAAGAATCCGGACGCGCGATTCGACTCGGGGGCCCAAATGGCGGCCGCCCTGGACGACTGTCGGACGCGCATACCGAGCGGGTTGCCATGATGGTCTTCAGTGTCAACTATTTAAAAGTGATGATGGCGCCATGAGTCTTCGGGGAAAAATCGCCAGCGTCGCCATGACCGATACGGGCAAGGTCCGTGAGCACAATGAGGATATGATCGGCACCGAAGCCGACATCGGTCTGTTCGTGCTCGCCGACGGGATGGGCGGCTACAACGCCGGGGAAGTGGCCAGCGGGATCGCCGTGAAAACCATCATCAACCTGGTTCGCGACGCGGTGGTACGCGAAGACCTTTCCGTGCCCGATGCCGAGTCCGGATTGACGCGGCCGAGCATCATCTTGCGTGACGCCATTCACAGAGCCAACAAAATCATCTACCACACGTCCAAGACTCAGCCTCAATGTGAGGGGATGGGCACGACGGTGGTGGCATGCCTGTTTCACGACAACAAGATGTCGATAGCCCATGTAGGTGACTCCCGGTTGTACCGGCTGCGGGACAATCGATTCGAGCAGATGACGGCGGATCACTCGCTGCT